>CAZGOM010000166.1:0-11879 GCA_964527265.1 uncultured Phycisphaeraceae bacterium
AATGATGTTCATGTCTAACTTATAACACTAACTTAACCCCCGAGTCAAGAAAATTCGTAACCCACAAACGCAGCACCCTTAAAAGTGTGGCCAGGTGGCACGGCACGCCCCGAAGGCGTGCTGTGTCTTGCCAAATGGATCGCTGAGCCCGAAGGATGGCTGGGGCTGTTGTACTCAACTGAATCTTTCCCCGCATCTTTTTGTCTTCATCCCGAAGGGATGACAGCCCTTAGCCGGGGGTTGAGCGTGTATTTCACGCGATACCCCCGGTAAACAAAAAGAAAGGCTCTTGCACGCATATTCTTCTACGCCACATCGCCTGTAAAACCTCAGCCCCCTAAAACCTTCCTCTACCCCATCCAACCCACGCAGAACCACGTACCAAATCAAACAATCCAAATCTTGTTCATCTTCTCCGCCGCTCTTGTTCATCTTGTTTAAAAATCCGCTTCTTCTCCGACCTTTTCCGACTCCCCCAAAGACATAAAAGATGGGAGGAAAGATCAGCTGTACTCAACTGCCCCGGAATCCCCTCGCGCTTTCAAAACCAGCAAAGTCATCGACTCCTGCACTGGTCACCACACTTTAAAACACCTCGCCGCCCATCTGGATCCTCTTAATCATCCCCAATCCTCTTAATCCCACTCAAAAATTTCGCCTCTTCCTCCTCACGCCATCCGCCCAAGCTCCTCCTCCCTCACCTCACTCAAAAGCGGCTCCCGCCTCGCAAATGCCTCCACATTGTCCGCCGCCGCCCGCCCCAGTCTCCGGCACCCATTCGCCAGCGCACCCGCGATGTGCGGCGTAAGCACCACATTCTCAAGCTTCCTAAAAGGATGATCCAACCGCGGCGGCTCCGGGTCCGTCACATCCAAAAACGCCCAAATCCGCCCCATTTTCAGCACTTCCGCAAGCGCCTCCTCATCCACCAGCATCCCCCGCGCCGTGTTGATGAAAATCGCATGCTCCTGCATCAACCCAAACTCCCGCCGCCCCAGCATATGCCGATTTCCCGGCAGTGAAGGCGCATGCAGCGACACCACCTCGCTCCCCACCATCAGCTCCTCCAAAGACACCAGCCTCACCCCCAGCTCCCGCGCCTGCGCCGCTTCCAAAAACGGATCCGCCACCAGAATCTCCACCTCGAACGGCTTCAACAACCCAATCAACTGCCGCCCAATCGCCCCCGCTCCGATCACCCCCACCGTCACATCGAAAAGCTCCCTCACCGGAAACGTCGAAAGCTTCAGCGCCCCATCCTTCCACCCGCCCCGACGGGTCAGCGCCCCCGTCGGAAACACCCCTTTTAACCCCGTAATAATCAGCCCCAGCGTCGTCTCCGCCACCCCCCGCGCCAAGGCATGATTCGCCCCCGCCACCTTGATCGACCGCCCCCACACCGCCGGCGACACCACCCCCTTCACAGACCCCGCCGCATGCACCAGCAGCCTCAAATGCGGCGCCAATGCCAGCCGCTCATCCCCAGGGCAAGGCGAATCCCAACCCGTGATCATCACATCCACACCCGCCGCATGTTTGCGCCATGCCGCATCCAGTTCCCCCTCACTCTCCGCCCCGGTGCGGATCAGCCGCCCCTGCCGCGCAATCCGATCCAGGTCTTTGGAAGCAAAACAATGCCGTACCATGGACTCCGGCAAAAAAAGAAAACTGCTGATCATGACTTACCTCTTGCGTTAAGACTCCAAGTTATGATACTAACTATGACCATGAACAAGCAACAACCTTTTTACCCCGGGCAGTCGCATCGCCGGGGGGCCTCGAAAACGTCAATGCCATCCGAGGTGAATGCCATTGTGATTCATGGACATGCCTTGCGGCCACGCATGGACACCCGGCAACCCGCACACCCGATAACCCGGGCGCATGGACTTTGGTTAAATCCGACGGCCCTGTCTTCCTACCTCCCCTTCTTCCTCCTCGCAGCCACCCTCATGGCCATACCCCTCCACGCCCAGACCGCCAAACCACTCCCCGCCAAATCCACCGCCATCCCCAAAGCCGTCAACAACATCCCCAAAGACTGGGTCGCCTCCGGCCAGGGCTCCGCCGTCACCACCCCCGACGGCAAAATCGCCGTCACCGTCAAACCCGGCGGCCGCCTCACCCTCTCCCAGAAAATCACCGTCACACCCGGCGACACCTACCTCCTCAAAGCACTCGTCCAGGGGGACGGCATTGCCGTCGCCAGCGCCGGCGCACTCCCCATGTCCTACAACAAGCAGGGCCACCCCCAGCTCATCACCGGCCTCGTCCGTCCTTCCACCCCCTCCGTCACCTTCCGCCTTGAATTTGCTCCCCTCCCCGACAAGCCAGACCAGCCCGACCAACCCGCCCAATTCACCCTCGACCCCGCCTCCCTCTCTCTCATCCCCTACACCCTCCCCTCCACTGCCCCCGCCCGCCCCTCCCTTCACAATCCAAGCACCCTCCTCACCCAGCAGGGCAAACCCTTCGCCGCCATCGTCTACCCCTCCGGCCTCCCTGCTTACGAAGCCCTCGCCAAAAAAATCCAGGCCGCCATCGAAGCCCGCACCGGCGTCACCCTCCCCCTCCTCGACGACAAGCAAGCCACCCTCCCGGACGCCCCAACCCTCAAACCCGAATACCAATCTAAAAATCTCATCCTCCTGGGCCGCCTCGGCATAAGCCGCGCCTTCTGGCCCGCTTACACCCAGCTCCTCGCCGGCTCCGACGGCCATTACCCCGGCCCCCAGGGCCACGAAGTCCGCACCGCCTGCAATGTCTCCCACACCGGCGCAAACCACCTCATCATCGGCTCCAGCAGCGATGACGCCATGCCCGCCGCCGTTGACCAGTTCATCAATCTCCTCCCAAAAAACTCCGCCACCCCCGGCAATTACGCCGTCCCCTTCCTCCATGACCTAAAACTCTCCGGCCGCGTCCTCGATCAATTTAACGCCGATGACGCACTCTGGCAGCAAACCGACCAGGCCCTCCTCCCCCCCGTCGAACCCGGGTACGGCTCAGTTCGCCGCTGGTACCAAAACGCCCTCGGCTATTACTGGACCGCCCGCCCCTCCTACCAGGCCCGCATGAACAGCGAGCTTGACCACATCCTCGCCGACAAAGCCTACACCCACCACTACATCGCCGAATTCATGATCCGCGTCTTCGACCAGCTCGACGACACCCCCATCATTCCCCCCTCCAAAATCGCCCAGATGGACAGCCTCATTCTGTCCAACTTCCTCGAATCCACCATCGGCCCCGACCTCACTTGGATGACGCGCTTCTCCCCTCCCTACCGCAACGTCAAAATCGTCAACCGCCACCAGGTCTCCCCCTGGATGGCCGATTGGAAAGAAGCCGACTTTCTCCAATCCCGCCTCCCCCTCTCCGGCGATCTCGCTTCCCTCGTGCAGTTCCGCCATGATGAAAAACGTGCCTTCTTCGACTATGCCAGCGCCAACCGCTGGGCCGCCAGCCTCCCCGTCCCTCAACTCCCCGAATCCGATGAGGAAACTGTCTCCTCCTTCTTCCGTTTCGCCTTCGACACCAGCCAATACGATTACTTCACCTCAGGCCACGCCAAAAATGCCCTCCTCCTTGACCGCATCAATCACGTCACCGGCCACCTCATGCGCCCCTCCGGCAATATCGACCATCAGCTCACCACCGGCATCCTCGCCTCTTATTACGCAGACCCCGGCTTCGCCTGGCTCAATGCCAATCTCACCAAGCCCGCCGAAGTCTTCATGGGCCGCTATGTCGCCGGTGTCTCCCGTTTCACCCCGGGTCCCGAAATCACCCCCACTCCCCCCACCCAAACCCTCGGCGTAAACGTCTACCAGACCTTCCCCGATAACATCGCCGCCTACCCCTCCCTCTCCTCGGGCCGCTTTAAAGCCGATCTCCCCAAAGGCACTCCCCTCGACTTCATCTCCCTCCGCTCCGGCTTCTCTCCCAGCGACGACTACCTCGCCGTCTCCGGCATCATCGGCTCAGGCCCCCCAGGCGCCATCGCCTCCTTCTCCTCCGGCGGCACCCAATGGCTCAGCGCCGGCAATGCCGGAACCCTCTCCCCCGCCTCCGATCTTTATTACGAAAACAACGCCGTCGACATCGCCCGTCTCGACAAATGGCTCGGCGATGACCAAAAGCCCTACGCCGGCATCGCTCAGCTTCTCTGGCACGCCAACCTCAAATCCGCAGGCGGCTTCGCCTACACCCTCGCCCCCTTCATGGACACCCGCTGGACGCGCCAGATCATCTGGCTCGCCCCCGGCCTCTACGTCTTCCGCGACACCATCGTCCCGACTGCTTCCGGCAAATTCAGCGTCAGCGTCAACTTCCACCCCGCCACCGGCGGCTCCTTCGACGGCGAAACCTGGACCAGCGTCAGCAAGCGCGGCAATCTCCGCATCACCCCCGTCGCAAAAGACTTCACCTTCACCCACAACCTCCCCGAATACCTCGCCGGCGACACCCCACGCCCCACCCTCCGCACCCTCCGCGAAGGCAACCTCACCGCGGGCCAACCCCTCATCGCCGTCCACCTCCTCGAATCCCTCCCCCCCGGCGCAGCCCCCTGCACACTTCAAAGCGCCGATGGCATCCTCTACTCCCTCCGCAAACAAGGCCAATCCGCAGGCTTCATCTCCTTCGACCCCGCCCGCCTCCCCGGCATCAAAACCGACGCCAACGTCCTGGCCCTCACCGACCGCGGCCTCATGATCCTCGGCGCCACATTTCTCGACTTCCAGGGCGCCCGCCTCTTCACCACTCCAGACCCCAGCAAGCAAAAATCCGACACCCTCCTCCCGCCCGACTCCCTCTCCCCCGACACCGCCGCAAGGCTCACCGCCGCCGCTTCCATCCCTGCTAACCAACCCCTCATAAAACTCCCCGCCCAGGAAGCCAAATCAGCTCTCCCCGCCGCTGCCGCCCAAAACCTCCAGACCCTCTGGCAATACCAAGGCCTCTCCCAATCCACCCTCATTAAAACCGCCAGCCAAGCTGCCCCGGGCATCATCGACCTTGGCAAAACCGCCGATCTTGTTGAGATCCGCGCCGTCCGCTCCGGCCGCTTCTGGAGCCTCAGCCCCATGCCCGAAATCTGGCTCTCCGAAGGCGACGCCAATGGCAGCAGCAGCATGCCCGCCTCTGACGCGGGCGGTTCCAGGTGGAACAAAGTCACCCAGACGCCCCAATGGCATCCCGCCGTCCAGACCGGAAACTACGGCAAATCCGAACCCATTGCCGAAGCCTATCAATCCCTCATTCTCCCCGGCTTAAAAGCCCGCTACGTCAAATTCACCCCCGCCGCCAGGCTCCTCTTCTTCGACGCCTCCGCCCCCGGTCTCCGCAGCCCCGTCTCCCTCCAGACCGACCTCCCCGGCAACCGCATCCTCATCACCGGCGAATACAACCCCCCATTCGTTCGCGCTTCCCAGGAGCAAACCAACCTGCTTGCCGTCCTCACCCCCGACGGCAAACCCCTCTTCCGTGACGACCCCGCCATGCCCACCCAGTCCGCCCATCCCACCGCCGGCCCCATCGGCCCGGATTCCATCGGCGTCCTCTCTGTCGACGCCCAGCTCCGCTGGCTCAATGCCGACGGCATCACCGCCAAATCCGCCGATCTCCAGAAAATGCACGCCGACTTCAACCTCAAGTTCGGCCAGCCCAACACCCGCAGCCCCGCCGGCGGCTTCACCATGCCCTTCGCCTTCGGCTCCTGGCGCCCAACACCCGATGGCCGCGCTAAAACCATCGTCGCCCGCTACGGCGCACTCACCTTCCTCGACGAAAACGCCCAGTTCGAAGGCGTCAACATGACCGGTGGCTACGTCATCGCTGGTCTCCTCCCCCAAGGCGTCGACTTCGACTCCGACGGCCAGCAGGACCAACTCGCCTTAAGCCGCGGCGCAATCATCCGCATTTCCGGCCAACCCGAACCCAAAATCAAAAACCCCGGCTCCGCCATCACCTTCCCCGAAGCCTACGACACAAAAAACCTCCCCGAACCCGACTTCGACGCCCGCATCAATGGCGCTCCCATCCACGCCTTTGAAGTCATCAATAACCCCTATGTCCTGGTCATCCGCGAAAATTACGTCGGCGTCTACGACGGCAAGAACCACAAATGGGCCATGACCTGGACGCCCATCGTCCCCATTCGCTCCGGCGCACTCATCCGCAACACCAACGGCACCTTCCACCTCCTCCTCCAGACCTTCGACGGCCTCCTCTACCGACTTTGGTGGGATGGCGACCCCGTCGGCACCCCTCATTTCACCTGCGCAGGCTTCGCCGACAACATCACACACATCAAGTACGTCACCAACTCCCCCGGCCTCGCCCTCCTCATCACCCGCAACGGCCTCTATCTTCACGACCCCAGCGGTCCGCTCACCCGCCTTTCCAACCAAGGTTGGTCCGACGCCCGCGCCACCTTAAATCCCGGCAAAATCACCCTCACCGGCATCGACCTCCGCGGCATCATCCAACAAATAAACCTCCCTTTCCAATGACACATCCCCGCGCTCGTTGACAAATGCTTTACTAGCTGGAACTGCTAGCAAACACGTTTTCCCCCTTCGTAGACACCCGATTCGGCTTAGTTTCAGCTCGGCACACAACAGCAATGTTCAGGACACATGTCCTGAACATTGCTTGTTTTTGATCCACTGAATCTCACCCGACAAAATACATCGTCAAAAACATCACAAGCCAAACCACATCCAGAAAATGCCAATACACCGTGGTGTATTTCACCGGACCATAGGACTCATGGTCATACGCCCCCTTATGTGCTTTGTAGGTGATAACGCCCAGAGGAATCATTCCACCGATGACATGCAGCGCATGCACCACAATCATGAAAAAAATCAGGCCGTAGTAGTATGCCCGCGCCTGCTCGGACAACATCTGAAAATGCACCTGCAGCAGTTTGTACAGGCTGGGGAATTGAATAAACACGAATCCCACCGACAACATGAAAGACACAATCAGCATTTGCCGGAAGGGAGCCTGCTTTTCCTTTTTGACGTTGGCCAGAGCCAGATGCATCGTCACGCTGCTTGCCAGCAGAATAATGGTGCTCCCCCACAGTGCATTAGGCATATGCAGTGCGCCAAAGCCCGGGGATTCTGTCTTGAAGCGAATCATCAGATAGCCGAACATCATTGCCACAAAAAGCATCGTTAACGACGCGAGAAATAAAACCAGCGGCACCATCCCGGCATTTAAAGGCATAGGCTGGTCAGGCCGCTCACTCATTAATTTTTCAGGTGCACTTGGGGGAATCTGGATCATGCCTTTATCTTAGAACTGTAACGCTGTAAAAACACGTACAAAGATGCGGCAAATCGGCCGACGTGACGAATCTGCTTCCAAGGCAATCTTCAAAGAAAAAGAGCGGAGAAAACTCCGCTCTTTTCAAATTACACGATCACCAAACCGTTTACGGAGCAGCGCCGTAATTGATTGGCGCCTGCATATTCGGTGCGTATTGCTTGGTATCCGTCAACGTGAAGCCAATGAAGATGATCACAAACACAAATGACAGGATCAGAATGATCCCGTGGAACGGGCGGTCATACTTCAAATGCATGAACCAAAGACAAACAAAGACAGCTTTGATCACGGCAATGATCATCGCCAGCCAGATGTTGAACTGGCCAAGATCAATCTGACGGACCGCAACGGTCAATACGGTCAGAACCATCAGGGCGCCAAAAACGCCCAGAAGGACCTTGATTGGGACGACGTGAACATGAATGTCGCCCTCTTTGTGTTCGTGATGTTCAGTGTGTGCGTCGGACATGGTTTTAACTTGCCTTCAATCGTTATGGATTGTTCGTAAACCCGAGGGACAACCAGTCGTCTTACATTTTCTTTAGTGGATCAGGTACAGCAGCGGGAACAGGAAGATCCAGATCAAGTCAACCAAGTGCCAATAGAGGCCGACAAGGTCAACGGGAGTGAAGAACGCCGAGGAGAACTCACCCTTAAGCGAACGGATCAGCACCCAGGTGATCAGCGCCATACCGATCAGCACGTGCAAACCATGGAGACCGGTCATGCAGTAATAGATCTGGAAGAAGATGTAGACAGCGCGGCGTTCGGCGGGCTTAAGGTCTTCCCAAGTGACATGCTTGTGAACCTCAAACTGGCTCATCGGGCTGAAGGTGGGTGTGGCCACGGCCAGATAATCGCTCCGGAGACCTTCAGCAGAACGTGAAGGCAGAGGAATTGCCGACCGGTCAAGCAACGGTTCAGCCTTGGTGAATGCATTGATGGCCGGAGGGGTCTTGGGCAGTTCAGCTGGAGCAGTGGGAGCAGCGTGCTCATGCCCATGCGCATCAGCGCCACCCGCATGAGCGTCATGGCTGTGGTCAAACTTGAGGGTTACATCAAACTCATGGCCCTTGGTGCCCGGCTGAGCCGAAGCATTTTCCGCAGTCGGGTAGAACGCATTAACGGGGCCGACCCAGATGCCGTGGGAGTACTTGGAGGAATACTCGATGTACTTGATTCCAAGGAAGCCAAACCCACCCAAAAGAGTGAGGATCAGGCAGAGTACGAGGCCTTTTTGCTGGTTGAGCTGAGAACAGCGAACGCCCCAGGCCATTGTCAGCGACGAGGCCAGAAGGATGGCTGTGTTGGTTGCACCCAGGTTGGTGTTAAGCGCCTGATGGGCGTATTGAAACACTTCTGGGTGGTTGCCGCGGTAGATGGAGTAGGCGCAAAAAAGCCCGCCGAACATGAGGATTTCCGTAGCAAGGAAAACCCACATGCCGAGCTTGGCGGAATCGAACTGCTGTTCCATCGTGTCGAAATGATGGGCCAGGTGCGGATTGTGCCCGTGTCCGTGATCGTCGTGGCCGTGGGCCGCGGGCGTGTTGGTTGTGGTTTGAGACATAGCGTTTTCTGCTTGGGATCGGTGACTGAAAAGTTGATTTTAGTCTTGGTTATTCCGACGCCTGATTCAGCCTTACTAAGGGTGGGACGCTTCTGGGGACGCTCAGTGCTTGGAGATACCACCGGGTACAAGACCATCATGCCCCTCCAAGGGCTTGATATCAGGGGTCTCACCAGGCTTCAGCGGCCGGTAAGAGTCCGTGGCGGCTTCGTACTTCCACTTGGAGAAGTCGTATGGGTCTGACACCGGGGGGGTGACCGGGAAGTTGTCATGCGGCGGGGGCGAGGGGCTGTACCATTCCAGGGAGTTGGCGCCCCAGGGGTTGGCCGGAGCCTTCTTGCCGTTTTTAAGGGACAAAGCCAGATTGATCAGCGCCAGGATCAGGCCCGAAGCCATGATGTACGCACCGATGGTAGAGATCTGGTGATAGTGGGTGAACTCAACAGGGTAACTGGCATAGCGGCGGGGCATGCCATGGCTACCGGCCAGGAACTGAATGAAGAAGGTGATATTAAAGCCGGCATAGAAGATGAAGGAAGCGATCTTGGCGACAAAATCGTTGTACATCTTCCCGGTGATCTTTGGCCACCAGTGATAGGTGCCGCCCAGGAAAGCCGTCAGCGTGCTGCCCACCATCACGTAGTGGAAGTGCGCAACGACGAAGTATGTGTCCTGGAAATGAATGTCCATGGAGATCGCGGCGAGGAAAAGACCCGTCAGACCGCCGACGGTGAAGAGGCCGATGAACTCCATCGCATACAGCATGGGCGCGTTGAAGTTGATCGAACTGCGGAACAGAGTAGAAAGCCAGTTGAACACCTTCACCGCGGAGGGAACCGCAATGATCATGGTGATAATACTGAAGACCGCGTTGGTCAGAGGCGACTGACCCGAGGTGAACATGTGATGGCCCCACACCAGGAAGCCCAGCAGTGCGATGGCCAGTGAGCTGAAGGCGATGAAGCTGTAACCAAAGATGTGCTTGCGGCAGTGAACGCTGATGAGCTCGCTCACCACACCCATACCGGGCAGAATCATGATGTACACAGCCGGGTGGCTGTAGAACCAGAAAAAGTGCTGGTAAAGAACAGGGTCGCCGCCCAGGGCAGGATCAAAGATACCCACCCGCAGCACACGCTCGGCAATCAGAAGAAGCAACGTGATCGCCAGCACGGGGGTCGCAAGGATCTGAATAACGCTGGTGGCGTAAAGCGCCCACAAGAAGAGCGGCATCTGGAACCACCCCATCCCCTTGGGACGAAGCAGGTGGATTGTCGCTATGAAGTTCACACCCGTGAGAATCGAGCTGAAGCCCAGGAGGAACGCGCCAAAGGTTGCAGCCACGACGGCTGTATTGGTCTGCGTGCTGTAAGGCGTGTAAAACGTCCAGCCCGTGTCCAGGCCAAACCCACCGGGAATCGTCCAACCAGTCACGGTATGGAGAATGCCCGAAAGCAGCACCCACACAAAGAAGATGCCGCCACCCATGTAGCAGTAAAGGCTCATGAGGTTCAAGCGGGGGAAGGCCACATCTTTGGCGCCAAGCATCATCGGAAGGATGAAGTTGCCCAGGATGGCGGGAATAGACGGGATGATGAACATAAACACCATCACCGCGCCGTGCAGGGTGAACATCTGGTTGTAGAAGTCCCAGGTGTGCTGCTGAACCGCCGCATCGGTGGGATCACCGCCGAAAGTGAAGGTGGCGCCAGGAGTGAAAAGCTCAGTCCTGATCATCAGGGCGAAGAAGCCACCCAGAGCGAACGCAGCCACAACGAACGCGGCATACACAAGGCCGATGCGCTTGTGGTCAAGCGTGACGAGCCAGGAGGCAAGCCCCTTCTCGTGGTTGAGGTAGTTGTCGCCAGGCGGACGTTCGGCCTGAACTTGGGGTTGTGCAATCGTTGTCATTTCCAACTTCCTGAGCCGGACACGCCTGTGTCCGGAATGTTTCCTGATGGATTACTTCGGTTGAGCAGGGGCGGCGGGGGACAAATCTTCGACCTTCAATGTTTGAAGGGGAACATAGTTAGGTGACTGAGACTTGATGAATTCCGTGATCGCGATGAAGTCGTTCTTGGAGAACTTACCCTTGTAAGGGCTCATGCTCTTGCCTTCAAAGTTCTTGACGATCTTATTGGAGGGCTCTTCGATCGATTCGTGGATGTAGGCTTCGTCGATCTTCACCTTCGAACCGTCAGAAAGAGTCTCATATTCCTTGGCCCACAAGCCGTGGAAGCTAGGGCCAGTGAGAATCTCGTTCTCTTTGAGGGAGTGGCAGGCAAAGCAGGTAGCCATCAGTTTCTTACCCACTTCAGCCCAGGGCACCGCAACGCGCTTGCCGGTGCTGTCAACGGTTACATAAATGTCTGAGGCCTTCTTAAGCCATTCCTCAAACTCACCTTCCTTATGAACATAAACCTTCGCAAGCATGCGTGAATGGCTGGTGCCGCAGTATTCCGCGCAGTAGATGGGGAAAGTGGGGTTCCCCTTGTCGTCGAGATGGTCTTCAGGCATCTTCTTGGCCTGTACCCACATCGTGTTATAACGACCGGGCACCACGTCTTTCTTAGCGCGAAAAGCCGGGATAAACAAAGAGTGCAACACGTCTTCAGACTTGAGGATCAATTTCACGGGCCGGTCAAAAGGAATGTGCAGATCAGTGTCGGTGTAGGACCCGGTCGGCGTGGTGTAGCTGAACTGCCAGGACCACTTCTTACCTTCGACGATGATCGTGTAAGCACCGTTTGGGGGGGCGACCGCCATGTCCTTGTATCCGACGAAGCCCAGATAGAAGATGTACATGACGACAAAAAACGGAATAATCGACCAAAAGAGTTCCAGGCCAGTCGAGTGAATGGCGTCACCGCGGGGAGCCGGGTTGGCCGAACGGCGGTACTTGTACGCAAAGACAAAGACCAGCGTCGCAATCAACACGAAAAAGATGATGTTGATGTAGAGAATGAAGTAA
>CAZGOM010000167.1:0-11609 GCA_964527265.1 uncultured Phycisphaeraceae bacterium
CATGGGCCCAGGAAAGTGGCGTTCTCACCAGGGCGATAGGTGATGTACCCCCCTGCCTTGCCCTGGCCATAGCGGTAGAAATTCTTGGGCTCATCCGCATGGAGCGCCTTGATCAGGGCCTGACGCGGCGTGCCGGTAACGGTTTGATCAAGATTCAGACAGTCTTCCAATTCAGCGGGCGTTCCAACAGGCGAAATAAGCGGATCAACCTGAGAGAAGACGATCGAGGGCAAAATGCCTTCAAAACGGTTGAGCTTGTACTCGGCTTTGAAGCCGAGCTTTTCATAGATCGGCTGCCCCAGGGGCGTCGCATCCAAGCGGATACAGGTGACGCCGCGGGCCTCAAGCCATGAGAGCGCGTACGACATCAGCTTGGTTCCTAGCCCCTGGCCTCGGGCATCTGGTGAGACCAGGACCATGGCGATCCATGCGACATGGCCGAAAACGAAGGTGGCGACGGTACCCACGCCCTTGCCGTCAAGCTCCGCGACAAAGCACCCTTCTGGGTTGAGGGTCAGAAAGCGACGCCAATCGGCCTCTGTCTGGTTCCATCCGGCGGCGCGTTTAAGCGTTATGCCCAGTGGAATGTCGGAAAAAATCATTTGCCGGATGGTGATGGTTGGCATAAATAGACCTTACTCCTGAGACGTGCATGATAACCACGCGCAAGGGCATGCCGGGGAACGTGGAGAAATGCCAAGCGTCGAAGTATGCGGGGGGCCGTTTCAGAGTGACAAGCTGGTTTCACCTTTTACCTGTCGAGGAAGACATCCATGCGGAATAAGTCATCGGTCGCGATTTTGTCGCTGGCGGTTGCGGGAGTGTTTGGATTGGCTGCAAGCGTGCATGGGCAAGCACCTGCCGCACACGCAGACCCCGCTCCGGGCGCTAACGAGACGATCTGGCTGGAGGCGGAGTTTCTGCAAGGGTTGGAGGGGTTCTGCTGGCCGATGGCGCGGGGGACCAAAGAACAGTTGCGCAAGACCAACGGCCATTGGGGTTTGTCGGGCCCGGGGTGGTCGGCGGAGTGGAACCAGGGCGGGGAGTCTGGCTTTTTGAGCATCGCCGCGGGCCCGGGGGATGACAAGGCGGTGGTGACCAAGACGGTGAATGTGCCGCGCGCGGGCAAGTATTTCCTGTGGGTGCGTTACGGCGACTGGCGAGAGACGCCCGAACGGTTCCGCATCAAGCTCAAGCAAGGGGCCGGCACGGAATGGGCGGGCGTGTTTGGCGAGAAGCCGGTGGTGGAAGAGGACAACGAAGCCAAACTGATATACGGGTGGGCCTTCGGCTGGGATCGCCGCGAAGTGGACCTGAAAGCCGGAGACCTGCTGGTGACGCTGGAATCGGCCTTCCCCGACCCTGAGCCGCGCCAGATCGATACGCTGGTGCTCACGACCGATGCTTCCTACCGGCCCATGACCAAAGACCAGCCGACCAATGTGGCCTGGCAAAAGCTGGCGAAGGTGAAAGAGACGCCGGCCCCGGCGCAAAACTCACTGGTGCGCATCCAGCCTTCAGACCAGCCCCCCGCAAGCTTCGCCCCTAATACCTTCAAGAAAAAAGGCTTTGTCTACCTCTGGAACACGGCGCACGGCGGATACAACTGGCTCACCGACGACCCCAAGCGCGTGATGGTGCCTTACAACCTGATCGACCCCGAGGCGATCAAGGAATTTGAAGCGCGTTATGCGGGCCGATCCGACGTTCCCATCTTCGGCGATAAACGAATCGTGCCCACGTTCCACGCGCTGGGGGGCGAGCCGTTTGATGTGAGTTCCAAAGACCCCAAGAAAGCGCAGATCGCCAAGGGCCTGGTGAAGTGGCTGGAGGCCAATCCCGACCGCTATTGGGGCACGATGATGAACTACAAACCTGACGCGGAAATCTCACCGGAAGCATCGGAGCTTTTCATCAAATACCGCGACCGCTATGTGGGCGCCATCGCCGGCGAGAGCCTGGGTTACTGGGATTATGTGAACCCGGATCTGAAAACGCCCACCAAGGACGCCAAGACCCGCCGTGAAATGGCCGACGCTCTGACCACGGCCTTCCAGGCCGCGAACGTGAAGAAGTATCAGAAGGTGTTCGGCAAAGAGTACGACAAGGTGATGGGCAGCGATCCCAAAAAAGCCTACGAGGAAATCATCTCCTGCATGTCGGTGGGGAACATCACATTCATGCCCATCGTCGCCCAGATGGGCGCGCGCACCATCGGCTATGAATCCGCGGCATGCACAGGCGTCGTCATCGGCATGCGCTGGGCCTTCATGCGCGGCACCGCCCGCCAGGTCGACGGCATGACCGCCACTTACCGCTCAAGCAACTATGGCGACTGCGCAACCGTTTTCACCCCGCAGAACACTTACAGCAAGCCCGAGAACATCTATGACAATTACTACTCCGTCTACTCCGGCTCGGGCATGACATGGTTCAAGTTCGACCTGTGGTACCAGTACATGGCCGGCGCGTCGATGTTCTATCACGAGCAGGGATTCATGGAATGGTGGAAGCCAGGCGGCACCACGGCCGCAGGCAAATGGCCGCTGGAACTTTCGCCCATCGGCCGCCTCGTGGACCGCTTCCTGCGCGTCACCGACGACAAGGAAAAATTCGACCGCGGCACGCCCTACACCCCCGTCGCCTTCCTGCTGGATTACGCCCATGGCTGGGAGCCCTCCACCTACTGGCCCAACAGCTTCAAAAACTTCCACGGCCACCAGGACAAAATGCTCTATGGCGACCATGAGAAAATGCTCAACGAAGTCTTCTGGACCGCCTTCTACCCCATCGGGCCCAACAGCGAAAAGCCCATGACCGCGCTCTCCGAGTCCTTCGTGGCGGGTACGTTCGGCGATATCTTCGACGTCATCTTCGCCTACCCGGACACCAAGCGCTGGACCACCATCGATAAGTACCCGCTCGTCGTGGCCGCCGGCCAGACCGCCATCACCGACGCCGAGGGCAAGCGCCTCAAGGACTACGTGGAAAATGGCGGCACCCTGGTCATGTTTGAAGACCAGTTCAACGGCCCGGGCGCCAGCCAGATCGGGCTCCCTAAAACCGGCGAAACAATCACCACCACCAGCTACAAAAACGCGGACGGCAAGGTGACAACGACACAGACCATCGCCTTCAAACCCATCACCGGCGGCAAACCCATCGCCACCGACGAAAAGGGAAACGCGATGATCTCCAGCTTCGATCAGGGCAAAGGACGGCTTGTTTACGTCTCCATTCCGCTGGGCTTGTCCATGGACAAGCACCTAGCCCCGCCGGTGACGGACCTGTTCATCCAGGCCTTCCGCGGGCTCACACCTGTGAGCGTGCAGGGTGATGTGCAGTGGATGCTCAATAAGAACGCCACAGGCTGGATGGTGACGATCATCAACCCCTACGGCCAGGAAAAGCCGCAGCAGGGCATCACGCCCACCGACTATCGGCAAAACCGCACGGTGACGGTGCGATCCAAGAAACCCATCAAGAGCGCGGTTGATCGGCTTTTGCCGACGGAACCGCTCACGCCACAGGGCGACACGCTGACCGTGACCATCCCGGCGGGCGGTGTGCGCATCATCGAGATCAAGGAATAACCCCCTTCCACGGCAGGCATCAAAAAAAGCCCCGGCATATGGCTGGGGCTTTTTTATCCGCATAAAGCCGGCCGCTCATCGCATCGGCGACCACATGAAATCATCCTGCTCGGTGTAAAGCCCGTTGCCGTATTTGGGATAAATCGGCCCACCAAGTTCAAACTTGTATTTCTTCACCGAGCCATCCGTAAACGACATGCTGATCGCGCCGTCATTAACCACCGGGCCGGATTCAAAGTGACGGAAACGGAAGAACGATTTGCCATCAGCGACATACCAGTAATGAGGACGCGCCTCACGCCAGGCGTCCGCATACAGCAGAGTCAGGAATGGCTTGGCGGGCGTGCCCCTGCGCGGCATATTTTCCGGCACATTGCTGCCATAGCCACCCTCAAAAAAAAACGGATTCATCGTATAGCTGGTGGCGGGTTCATTGGCATAGTCGCCGTAGCCCTGCGTATCGATTCCATCCCATTGCCAGTTAAAACCGGGAGACCCCCAGAACGCGGTGCTGTCAGCCATCATGCTTTTGCTGGCCGGGCAGATCATGGGATTGGCCATACCCCAGTCGTGGCGCGTCCCGTTCTTAGTGAACTGATAATAGATATTCAGCGCTTTGCGATACCCCGGCACACCGGTCAAAGGCGTGTAGGAGCCATAGGGAATGGGCCACCACTGGTTATTGTCCTGGTTGTACAGAAAAGTCATGATGCCCATCTGGCGCATGCGGCTTGTGCAGTCCACCGCGCGATTCAGCTCCCGCGTGCTGCCAAGCGCGGGCAGCAGCAAAGCGACGAGCACGCCGAGGATGGAAATGACGACAAGAAGCTCAATGAGAGTAAAGCCGCGGGGAAGACGATAGACCCGAGCGGTATCCATGCGAGGTGGCAACATGAAGTTCTCCCTCTGTGGGCTTGGTTGTGATTTGGGCCAATAAGTGCCAAAGCAAACCAGACCAGACATTTCGAGTCTACGCGCCACAGCCTGAAGCAACAATAGAAAAGTGAGCGGGCAATGCCGCGGTTGCGCATGAAAATGAAAGGCATCCATCCGCCGAGAGCGGATGATCAATCAAACTCGGGGGCCTGATAGGGATAGAAACTAAGCGAGGGGACGGCCGATTTGGATTTGATCAGGCCGATCCTGTTGACGATTTCCCGCAGCAGGCCGGTCATGTCGACGCCGATGCGGATAACGCCGTGGATTTTGGGATCGTCATTGGGGTAATTAACCAGGGTGACGACGAGCATGTCGTCGGGCATTTTGCACTGGCATTCACGCAGGCCCGCCAGGACGGCGGGCGTCAGGTTGTCATCAAGGATGATCATGGCATCTGGGCGCTTTTCCGGTGGAAGCTGCATGAACAGGCGCGTGACGATCCTGGCCCAGGGCAGGTGGTTGAAGGAAACCGAGAAGATCAATTCCGGCGAGGTCTGCATGCCGGCCGCTTCAATTTCGGTTTGATAACGCCGAATGACAGGATCATCCGGGGGATATCCCGTGCTGGTGATGATGGCGACACGCTTGCGGCCGCGCTGGGCAAGCTGGCGAATCGCCTCGGCGCGGAAACCTTCGATGTCCGGATAGATGGATGAAAATCCCTGCCCACTGGGGTTATACGAAATAGCAATGCGAGGCAACTCGTGGGGAATCAGGTTCTCTTTGAGGAGCGTTGAACTGGGATGGTAGGTGGAGACCAGGCCGGCCAGACGGTGGTTCGTCAGATCGTCATTTAATCGCGCCAGTTCATGGCGGTCGGGGTGGGTGGAGACAAGGCGGTAATAGCGTTTGAAGCGCACGCCTGAGGATTCCTCAATGACGGTGCTGGCCCGCAGCAGCCTGTCATAAAAGGTGGACCATTCGGTGGCGCTGTCGGGATGCCCCATGAACAAGAGCCCGATTTGGAACAGGTGCGGCGGATAGTCGGTGACAAACGTGCCGCGCTTGCGTGTACCGATGACAAAGCCATCGGAGCGGAGATTTTCGATGGCGCGCATGACGGTTGTGCGTGAAACACTGAACTTGTGCTCAAGCTCATCCCAGGTGGGGAGCTTGTCGCCGGGCTGGAGCTTTCCGGAAACGATCTGCTTTCGCAGAGTGTTTTCAACCACGGCCTGCTTGGGTGACGTGGTATGGATCAAAGGTTTTGGTTTCATGCGCTTTGGTCACTCAGGTTTGATGTAACTAAACAGTCATGAAGCAGTGCCAGCCCCGCGCTGACGCCATGCCGACCCTCGGCGTGGGGGAGCAAGCAGGTCATGACTGCCAATGATTATACGTAACCTATGATTAAATAAAACCGGTTTATTAAATTCATTTCACTCGACAATTAATGCATTTATGGCGTGTTGGTCAAACTATAAATACCAGCAATCGCCTGGGCCTAAATACACCCTGGAACAGCAACGAAAAAAACAAAACCGCGCCCGTGAGGGCGCGGCTTTGACGATCAAACCTGTGTTGGCAACTAAAAAGCCATTAGTTTCTGGGCTGAACAGATCCCGCAGGCGGTGCGCCGCCACCCGGCCGGGGCGCGCCAGGCCCCGAAGGTCCGGCAGGGGCGGGCGGAACCGTGCCGGCGCCAGGACGCGGTTGAGGCGCAGGAGGAGGATTCCCACTGCCTACAGAAGGCCGGGAAGGAGGATTTTGCGTACTGAACGCGGGCGTCTTAACGTTGGACTCGGGAACCGAGGTTGCGGCGGTTGGCCCCGGCTCGGCCTGATCCATCAGCAACTGCTGACGAACCGGGTCTTGCGCCTGAGAATCCGCCGGCACCAGTGTCAGTTGTTCCTTGCCGTCAACCATGATGGCTTGGCCAATCTGCTGGCCGGAACCTGCCTGCCCGGTGAAGTAAACATCAACCAGGGTGCGGCCGGTCTTCAGGTCAAGAGAATAGGGCTTGTCGTCCACCGTTGTTTCCACCGCGTGGCCGATGGCGTCGCCCGGCTGGACAGTGAAGACCTGCTTGTGCCAACCTGCGTTAAAGACCTTCCAGACTTCAGCTTCGACTGTGCTTTCCTGGGGATTGGATGCTTTTTGCGCACCAATCACAAAGAAATGGTTGTTCTTGGGAACAGTAACTTCAACCCAACCTTCGTTGCCGGGGTATTCGGTCACTTGGCTGACCCGGTTGTTCTGCTGCATCTTCTGCTGGGGCTGAAGGGCTGCATTGCGCTGGAA
Source organism: uncultured Phycisphaeraceae bacterium (assembly GCA_964527265.1). Classification (GTDB taxonomy): domain Bacteria; phylum Planctomycetota; class Phycisphaerae; order Phycisphaerales; family Phycisphaeraceae; genus CAZGOM01. The sequence continues at coordinate 6,774 of CAZGOM010000167.1, forward strand.
CAACGGGTTTTGAATACCAACCATCAGACGGTAGCGATAACGCTTGCCTGGCTGCACATCCACATCATGGGCCCAGACTTTCTGAATCATGTTGATGCCACCGGCGGCATCGTCGGGACGGCCCATGCCGCTGATCGCCAGCGCGGCGGCCTGCAGCTTCACGAGTTCTTCGCGAAGGGAAGTCATCTTCGCAGTGATTTCCTTGACTTCCTGAAGGGCCTTGACATTCAGCTTGAGGTCTTTGCCGGAAGCATCTTTGGTGAGTGTGTCGTGGCGCTTTTGAAGTTCGGTCAATTCACCATTGATCTGACGGATTCGGATGTTGGGATCAACATCATTGGTCAGGCTCCAGGGACGCTTTGGGTCCACCGGAAGAAATGGCGGCTCGGTGATGAGTTTACGATTGAGGCGGATTTCACGCAGCAGAGTCTGCCCATCGGATTCCGTGAACGGACCCTGGGGGTTGGAGAAATCCGGGTTTCCCGGAAGCGCATCAATCTTGACCTGGGGGCTCCAATCCTGCTTTTCCTCGTCCCATTCGCAACGAAGCGCATAGACATAAGTGATCAGGTAGGCGTTGCGGAACCATTCTTCCTTGATCCGGTTTTTCTCGTTCTTGCCGGCCAGGATGGCATCACGCCACTTGCCCATGTCGAAATTGCCCGAGACGGTGACATAAAAGAAGTCGCCAGGCCCTGTGGCGTGCGTGAGCGCGGCGAGTTGATCGCGCTGCGCGGGATCTGCAGTGCGTGCGAGCTTGGCAAAATTTGCCTTCGCAACGACGTCCGTGGGAAGCGGGACGGAAGGTATGTCGTAAGTCACGCGATTGATGGTTTCGCCTTCAACGAAGAAAACCATCGGATCCAAGCCAGGCGAGGCCCACCAGTAGATCAGGCCTGGACGCGGAGAAGGTGGGGTCTGATTGGCAAGAAATTCAAAAGACTTGGTGTATTCCGGAACCGTGATGACAGGCAGACCGCTGACGGGACTGTTGAGGTTTCGCTCGAGCTCTTTGATGGTATTGAGAAGCTTATCTTCAATGTTGGCAGGATAGAGCTTGTCGCCATTATTGGTGGTGACATAGTACGGATCACTCAAAGCGTACATGTATAAAACGCCCAGAGCACATGCCAGGCCTACGCCCAGGACGAGTTTCTCGACGTGTTTTTCAATGAAGTTGACGTTTTTGATCTTCATCCCGTGTGCCCGTGAGGGGTTGGTGCTAACTGGTAACGCAGGGCCCGGCAGGCGGGCGTAAAAAAGGGCTACTTGGGTGCTTCGATGGGGACGCCCAGGTCGGCCTTGACTTGAGCGGGCATCAGTTTCGAAGTCCAATCCCGGAGCCAGATGCTTTCAATGTCAATGGTTACCTTCACGCAGTCACCCAAGCCGTAGTAGTAGTTGCGCTTGAGATCCTCGTATTCATCGATATCGGTCACTTCCATATTCAGGACGGTCAGGAAGTTGACTTGGACCATGTTGTCGAAGAACTCAGGGAGGCGGACGATATCGACGATCATTTCCAGCCGTGCATGCCTCACGTCGTAAAGTTCATTGCTTTTGCGCCCGGTGCAGGAGGCTCCAAAATCCTCTTCCGCGGGATTGAGCCTCAGCTCTCCCGAGCCGCTGCTTGACGCACCACCGGATTCGGAGGGCATAGCACGCCCACCCAGCCCGATGTAGCCGGGTTTGACCTCCATCTTCATGAGCCGCTTGATGGGCGAGCGCGTCACGTCCATATCCTGCTGGGCCACCGAGTTGGTGAGGGCGATGACGCGCGCCATGTCCTGCTGGATCCAAAGCTGCATCTGCCCTTCCCAGAGTTCCAAGTCGTTGGGAGGCGTGCCACGGGCGCTCCAGCTCATGATTTGAAAGGGGTATTCGCCGGAGCGGGAATCAGACTGAGCATAGATGTTGAGGCTCTTGGCATATTGCTGGAAGACTTCCACGCGCTTTTTCTGGAGCTCTTCGGCGAGTTTTTCTCTCTCCATTGCGGTCAGCTCCGCTTCGGTTTTCCCACCAAGGCTCACGACATAAGCATCGCGGGCGGATTTGAGCGCGATATCCATCTCTGATTCGGCAATGGGCGAACGGGCGCGCAGGCGGGGAAGGCCCGCGCTAGAGGAGTAGGGCTCAAACATTTCATTGAAGGACTTGCGGTAATCCCCGCGTGCAATGATGCGAAGGCTCGTGTCTTTGTTGTCCGGAAAAAGGTTTGTGGTCATCGGGATCTGCTGAACCCGATTGGTCCGGATCGCAGTATCAAAGATGCCTTTGCCTTCCCGCTCCATCTTGGTGTAGATCTCTTTAAGCTGCGCAATGACCGCACGGTTGATCGTGACCGGTTTGGTTTCTGTTCCGCCTTCGGTTTTGGGCGACGGAAACGAAATCACCTGGCTTTGGAATGCCGAGAGAGCCTTGACCCGGTCAAGCCGGGTCTGCAACCGCTTGGTGAATTCCGCACCCCAGCCATTGATCATGAAAACCCAGCCGATAGCCACCAATACCAGAAGTGCGCAAACCAACGCGACAACGTTGGCCTTAACCCAGTCAAGGACTTTTTTCATGAATTGCGCTCCTTGCGGTCAGTGGGAACGACCCCTTCTTGACGGCTGGACGGGGCGATATCGATTCTGGACGACTTTGTGCCTGGTATCGCTTGCATGCCCGTTGGGGAACGGAAGTCGATGGGCTGCACAAGTTCAATGGTGAACTTGATTTCGAACACATAGTCCGGGCCATTAGGTTCGTGCGCCAAGGGCCTGGCGAAAACGGATGCCCCTGTCGTCGGTATAGGCCTTGAGGAACCCGGACTGCTGGCGCCAGTTCCGCTGCCGCCTGTGGACCAGGGAGAGGCAGCTGCACCCGCTGCGGGTCTGGGCGCTGGCGTTGTGACAAACCCGCCGCCAAAGCCTGCGCCGGGCCCGGTGTTGCCGTTGCCGGAGGAGGTGCTTGCCGCAGCCGTCCGGGTGGCCAGGTAAACGATGGTGTCGGGTGCAATGATGATGCGGTAAGGGCGTCCGGGGCGAATGGAGTTGGCTTGAAGCCAGAACAAGAAGTCCTTGCCGATCAGCGTAGGCGCATTCTGGGAGGGAATGGTGCCCTTGATAACGATATCAAACATCGGGCTGGGCCCGCCGTTGGGCCAAGCTGACCCTGTGGCGATACTTCCTGAGGTGCCCGCACCCGCAACGCTGGGCGCGGATGGACGGCCCAAAGTGCGGCCACTCGTGCGGGCCGGACCACCGATATCAATCGCTCCACCCCCGCCACCCATGCCCCCCGGCCCGGCGCCCGGCGCCCCGGCAGCCGGCGCGGCCCCTGCGGCGGCATATGTAGCAAAGCGGTACTTGGAAGTCATCGTTTCGATGTACATTTTCTGGCGATCTGACCGCGTGATTCCCCCGATATTCAGATAAACCTCTCTGGCCGTGCCCTTGAAGGCCGGCTGCGGATTGATGGAGCCCTGGGCGTCATCGATGTCCGCCAAAAGCTTGGGCCATACGTCGCGGTAATCCAGGATGCGCTGGAGATTGGAAATCCGTTGGCGCGGGTCTTGGACGGAGACTTCCTTCTTCCACTCGTCGACAAAGCTGCGGGCCTTGGATTCGACGGGTGAAATGATCTTGTCGTTGGCGTCTTTTTTGCTGTCAAAATCAGCTTCGACGCTCTTCAACTTGGCCATGGACACGCCAGCCGCTGCGACCAGCGAAGCCGCAGTGGCGATGAACATGGGCTGCTTGGACCGCCACAAGCGCTGCTTGAGCACTTCGCGGGGCATGATGTTGATGTCGACGGCTTCCAGATCAAGACCCTGGAGGGCAAGGCCGTAGGCTGTGCAGAAGTTGATGGAGTTCTCCACAAACTCCGCGGATGCGGGACCATCGATCTGAAGACGTTTAAAGCCATCGGGCTTGATGACTTCCATCTGAAGCTGCTGCTTGAGGAACTTCTGGATGCCGCGCAGCCGGAACGTTGAGCCCACCCCAACAAGGCGTGTGAGATTGGCCTCACGGTTGATGCTCTGGTAGTAGCCCAGGGAACGTTGAATTTCCTGCACAAGGTCGGCAAACACCGGGCGCATGGCCTGGAAGATCTGACGCGCATACTTGCTGGTGCCGGCCTCGCGCTTAAGGCGCTCGGCCTTGGAGAAGCCCAGCTTGAACGCCCGCATGAGGGCGTCGGTGAAGTTATTCCCGCCGATCTGCATGCGGCGCATCCAGATCTGGCCATTTTCGTAAATGATCAAGTCGGTGTTGCTGGTGCCGATGTCCATCATGATCGTGCCCGGGGATTCGGGCGTGAGGTTCATGTCATAGACAAGGGCGTTATAGACGGCCAGGGGCGAAAGCGTCAGGCCGTCGACTGTCAGGCCCACTTCGCGGTAGTTCTTGAGGAACTGATTGACCTTTTCTTTGGTGATGGCCACGATGCCGACGGAAGTATCGGGTGAATCAGGACTTGAGAAAACCTGGTAATCCCACTCGACTTCATCCATGGGGAACGGGATTTGCTGCAAAGCTTCAAACCGCACCATCTCGGGAATCTTGCGCGGATCAACCGGAGGCAGCTTGGCGAATTTCTGGAATGCCGCCGAAGCGGGCACCGAAACCATAACGGTGGATTTACTCACCTGATGGCGCGTAAGAAATGTATCCAGCTGTACTTCGATGGCCTCATCGACGTTTAAATCGGGGGTCGTAAGCACCTTTTTAAAGGGGAGCACGTCATACTCGGCGACATTTACGTCGTTGCCGCGTCTGACCAGCCTGATGGCCTTCAATGCGTTTGCGCCGACTTCAATACCCCAGCAGTCGTTCTTTTTGGCCATAAATC
>CAZGOM010000168.1:0-11486 GCA_964527265.1 uncultured Phycisphaeraceae bacterium
AGCTGGGGGATGGAGGAGCGGAAGGTGGAGTAGGTCTGGCGGAGTTCGGGCTGGGCGTAGGCGGCCATGGAGATCTGCATGGCGGCTTTTTCGAGCGCGCCGCCGCCGAGGCCGGCCTGGTCGAGGAGGCGCATGTCGAAGCCGGAGCCGGTGCCCAGGCCGTCGATGGGGGGGAGGGAGAAGACGATGAGTTGAGCCTCGGAGATGGGGCTGAGCTCTTTTTGGAGGGCGGCGGCCAGCACGTTGAGACTGAGGTTGGATTTGGGGTCTTTGTAGCGGAGGTCGTAGGATTCGAGGGTGATGAAGACGCTGGCGGTGTTGGTGCCGTTGCCGGAGAGGATGGAGAAGCCGGCCATGGTGGTGTAGTCCATATAGCCAGCTTTGAGCTTGCCGTCGGGTTGGATGATTTTGTCGATCTGGCTGAGGACGGCGGAGGTGCGCTGCATGGAAGCGCCGTCGGGGAGCTGGACGTTGACGATGATGAGGCCGCGGTCTTCATTGGGGACAAAGCCGGTGGGGACGGCCATGATGGCGTGGTAGGTGGCGAAGAGGACGGCGACAAAGGCCAGGAGGGAAAAGCCGATGACGAACTTGCCGCAGAGGAAGTGGATGGCCTTGGAATAGCCCAGGGCGAGCTTGTCGAAGCAGTAGTTGAACCAGCGGGAGAGGATGAAGGGCTTGTGGTCCTTGTCGTGGGGTTTGAGGAGGACGCCGCAGAGGGCGGGGGAGAGGGTGAGGGCGTTGACGGCGCTGAGGAAGGTGCTGGCGGCGATGGTGAGGGCGAACTGCTTGTACATCTGGCCGGGGAGGCCGGGGAGCATGAGGGTGGGGAGGAAGACGGCCATGAGGACCAGGGAGATGGCGACGATGGCGCCGGTGATCTCGTTCATGGCCTTGCGGGTGGCTTCCTTGGCGGGAAGGTGCTCGGTGCTCATGATGCGTTCGACGTTTTCGACGACGACGATGGCGTCGTCGACGACGATGCCGATGGCGAGGATGAGGCCAAAGAGGGTGAGGGTGTTGATGGAGAAGCCAAAGAGGGCCAGGAAGATGAAGGTGCCGATGATGGCGACGGGGATGGTGATGACGGGGACGATGGTGGCGCGGAAGCTCTGAAGGAAGACGAGGACGACGATGACGACGAGGATGACGGCTTCGGCGAAGGTCTTATAGACCTCGTCGATGGAGGCGAGGATGAAATCCGAGACGTCGTAGGACACGCTGGCCTGGACGCCGGCGGGGAAGGTTTTTTGCAGTTCCTCGACGGCGGCCTTGGTTTTTTCGGCGGCGTCAACGGCGTTCCCGCCGGGGCTCTGATAGACGAGCATGACGGCGTTGGGCTTGCCCTGGCGGGTGGCGGCGATGTTGTAGAGCTTGCCGCCGAGTTCGACGCGGGCGACGTCTTTGAGGAAAGTGACGCGGCCCTGGTCGGACTTGACGATGATGTTTTCAAAATCCACCTCGGAGGTGAGGCGGCCCTGGGTCTTGATGACCAGTTCGGTTTCCTGGGTCTTGGGGGCGGGGGGTGCGCCGATGGTGCCTGCGGCGACCTGGACGTTCTGTTTCTGGATGGCGGCGATGACGTCGCTGGCGTCCATGTTGCGGGACTGGAGTTTCTGGGGATCGACCCAGATGCGCATGGAATAGTCTTTGACGGGGAAGACGCTGACGCCGCCGACGCCGGGGATGCGGGCGATGGTGTCCTTGATGTTGATGTTGGTGAAGTTGACGAGGAAGGTGTCGTCGTAGCGGGCGGTGATTTTCTTGAGCGCCTCATCGTTGCCCGGGTCCTGGGCGTAGACGGAGATGATGGCGATCATGTTGGTGGATTTTTTGGAGGTGGTGACGCCTTGGCGCTGGACTTCCTGGGGGAGCTGGGGAGAGGCGATGTTGACGCGGTTTTGCACCAGGACGGTGGCCATGTCGGGGTCGGTGCCGAGCTTGAAGGTGACGGAGAGGGTGTAGCTGCCGTCGTTGCCGGAGGTGCTTTCCATGTAGAGCATGCCGTCGACGCCGTTGACCTGCTGTTCAATGGGTGCGGCGACGGTGTCGGCGACGGTCTGGGAACTGGCGCCGGGGTACATGGCGGAGACCTGGATGACGGGGGGCGTCAGGTCCGGGTATTGGGAGATGGGCAGGGAGAGGTACGCCACGACACCAGCGATGACGGTGAGGATGGAGATCACCGAGGCGAAGATGGGGCGGTTGATGAAGAAGGCGCTGATCATTGAAGAAATCCCAAGAGGGTCTGGGGTCTAGGGTCTGGGGTCTGGGAAGACCAGAGAGGATGGCCGCTTGGTGTTATTTTTTAGCTGAGGGGGCTGTGGCTGGCGGTGTTGCCGAAGCGGGGACAGCGCCTTCGGTGATGGGGTCGACTTTGGCGCCGGGGCGGGCGCGCTGGAGGCCGTTGACGACGATGCGGTCATCAAGGGCGAGGCCCTGGGTGACTTCCCGCAGGGAGCCTTCGGTGAGGCCCAGTTCGACGTAGCGGCGTTGAACGACGTTGTCCTTGTCGAGGGCGAGGACGAACTGCCCCGCCTGGTCGGAGGAGAGGGCGACCTGGGGGATGAGGATGGCTTTTTTGGGATCGTCGGGGATGCGAATGCGGACGAACATGCCGGGGAGGAGTTCATTTTTGGGGTTGTCTAAGATGGCGCGGAGGGTGATGGTGCCGGTGCCGGAGGAGACTTTGTTGTCGGCGGAATCCAGGAGGCCGGCGTAGTTGTAGGACGTTTCACCGGAGCGGGCGATTTCGACTTTGGGGCGTTCTGAGGGGATGAGGTCGCGGAGGGGTTTTTTGAGTTCGTGAGCTTCAAGGATTTTGAGAAGGTCTGATTCGCTCATGTTGAAATAGGCGTAGATTTTGGCTTGATCAATGACAGTGGCCAGGAGCGAGGTGGGGCCCACGAGCGCGCCGCGGTCGACGAGATTGCGGGAGATGATGCCGGTGACGGGGGAGGAGACGTTGGTGTAGCCGAGGTTGAGCTTGGCGGTTTCCAGTTGGGCCAGGGAAGCGTCGTAGCTGCCTTTTGCCTGGTCGCGCACGGCGGTCTGATTGACGAGTTCGTACTGCGAAGAGGCCTGCTTTTTCATCAGCTCGGCGATTTTCTGAAGGTTGAACTCGGCTTGTGCCAAGATGGCTTTTTTGGCTTCCAGATCGGCTTCAGCGGCTTTGACGGCGGCGTCGTAGGGGCGGGGGTCGACAGTGAAGAGGTGTTGGCCATTTTTGACCATGTCGCCGGCTTTGTAGGCGATTTCGTCAAGAAAACCGTTGACGCGAGGGCGGATTTCGACGGTTTCAAAGCCGTCAAGGGTACCCGTATAGGTCCAGTAGGGAATGATTTCCTTCTGGATTGGCGAGGCGACGGTGACTTTTTCGAGGGGTGGTGGGGCGAGTTCGGGCTTCTTTTTCTTTTCACAGCCCAGGAAGGCAAGTGAGAGGGCCAGGAGGGGGAAAAGGGCATAGAGGCGGAATGAGACCATGTGGGGTCCTTTGAAACTGGAGGGGCTGTCGACACTATAACTTGGTGGATAGTGATTAGGGGAAGGGAGTGGCTAGGACGAAGTTGAAATGAAGAGGACAGAAGAGGGGGAGAGCAAAGAGGGGCGAGTTGTGGAATGGGGTTTGTATACTGTTTGGCCTATGAGCAAGAACAAACGGACAGCGATCGTGACAGGGGCAAGCCGCGGGATTGGTCGGGCGATCGCGGTGGCGCTGGGTGGGGAGGGTTTTAATGTGGTGATCAACTACAACTCCAACGCGGACGCGGCCAAGGAGGCGGCGGGGCTGGTGGAGGCCGCGGGGGGAAAAGCAGCGATTGTGCAGGCGGATATCGGAAACCTGGCGGACCATGCGCGTGTGTTGGCTGCGGCGACGGATGCGTTTGGGGCGGTTGACACGCTGGTGAACAATGCGGGGATTGCACCCAAGGTGCGTGCGGACATTCTGGATGCGGGGCCTGAGAGCTTTGACGATTTGATCAAGACGAACCTGAGAGGGCCGTATTTCCTGACGCAGTTGGTGGCGAAGCATATGATTGCAAGCCGCAAGGGGTATGGGGAGACGCCGGTGGGGATCGTGAATGTGAGTTCTGTAAGTGCTTACACTGCAAGTATTAACCGTGGTGATTACTGCGTGAGCAAGGCGGGGATCGGGATGATGACGCAGTTATTCGCAAGCCGCCTGGCGGATGACGGGATTCGGGTTTACGAAGTGCGTCCGGGTGTGATTGCGACGGACATGACCGGTCCGGTGAAGGCGAAGTATGACAAGTTGATTCTGGAGGATGGGATTACGCCTATCAAGCGTTGGGGGCAGCCGGAGGACGTGGCGAAGGCGGTGGTGGCGATTGCGCTGGGATACTTGCCGTTCTCCACGGGCGAGGTGGTGAATGTGGACGGCGGGTTCCATATGCGGAGGCTGTGAGGAACAAGGTAAAAACGTGTTGTGTTACATGAAGCCGCTGAAATCAACTGTTGGACGGCAGGTGAGACTACTGAATGTTACTTCAGTGCATGTGGGTGCGTCAGGGTTGTGGAGATGTTTTTCGCGATGGTTATGGTAATCGTTCGTGTATGTACACGGAATCTGAATCTATAGAATAAGATTTTTAATATGGAGTCGGAAACGCAAAGCGCGATGGACAGCCCTGCTATGATCCAAGCTGGAAAAAGTGCAAGGAAGTTATTCGGTAAAGTGAGAAGGGGAAATTGTATCCGCGCAATTCGTACCATTTATTCAGAGGGCTTGTGATGCAATCCGAGGTGAATGGTCGAATTGTGCCTCTTGATGGTCTCCGGGGAATCGCTTGTTTAATGGTCTTGATTGACCATAGCGCGTTGATTCCACTTGGAAGTTCATTTATGCAGCTTGGTGGTCTTGGGCCCTGGGGGGTTCGGCTATTTATGGTGTTTAGTGGGTTTTTCATAACCAGGTCTCTTTTGCTACGTAGAGAAGAGTCGAATTGGCTTAGAAGTTTCTATATTAATCGTATTGGTCGAATTTTCCTCCCGTATTACATTTATCTGCTGGTTGTGTGTGTTGTCAACAGGCATTGGCCTGAATGGCAATCTATTTTTTACCTCACTAACTATTATGAGGTACAAGATGCAGATTTAATTCATACGTGGTCGCTTTCTGTCGAGGAGCAATTTTATGCTTTTTGGCCAATTATATTCATCTTTCCGGCGCAGGCGAAAAGGCTCGTCTATGCGACTGTGATTTTGTCTGTGGTGTTAGCCATGTATCAGGCATCTTACGAGTTTCACGGAATGAATTCTAGTTTATATAAATGGACGCAATATAATATGATTCTGTTTGCGATGGGTGGGGTTTTTTCTTTTCATGAAGAAAGGGCTCGATCGACGGACTTTTTTGTCAAGCTGTTAGTTTTATGTTTCTTTTCTTCTTTTTTATTCTATGTTTTTTCGGAGTATTATCTGGAAAGCGATTCTTATAAGGCGGTAGGTGCCTGGTTAATTGTTTCTTCTGTTGCGTCATTTGCGATCTCGGTCGTTCTTCGTTCAGAGTCAAATGGATTGGCAAAGATTATTTCTTGGAGGCCTTTTGTTTGGGTTGGTGGAATTTCTTATGGATTATATGTTTATCATCCTGTGATATTTAATTGCTTCAATGTGGGTGCAAATATGGTGCACCTGTTTTTTGCGTGGTTCGTTGTTTTTGCTGTTGCTGTGCTTTCTATGAAGTGTGTGGAAAATCCTGTTCGTAAGTGGATTAAGGCCAAGTACCCATGATCGATGTTACGGGAATGGGTCTCTCTGTTGAAAATGTTGGAAAAGTCAGTTTCCGGCATCCATGGAGGGTTGAATTTCGGATGGGGGTGCAAGCGCGGGCTGGGAGGCAGGAGGCGGACAGTAGACATCGCCTTTGATCGCGGGCTTGCCTTTGACTGCGGCTATTTCGCCGAGAGCGGCCGGTTTGGCAGGTGACGGCGGGTTTGCGGGGAGGAATGTTGAGCCGGAGATGGATTCGGTCGGCGGCGAAGGCGGGGTGGGGGAGATTCCGCCTCCGAGGACGACGACACCGGTTGGGATGGCATAGGAAGGGGCTGAACCAAAGAAGGGGTCCATGAGGGAGTTGACCCAGGAATAGGCGTTGGTGGAGCGCCAGTCGTTGAAGCGTTCGATGGTGGTGATTGAGCCGGAGGAGGGGGCAGAAGAGCGACCGCAGCCGGCCAAGCCCAGGGAACTGGAGAGGAGGATGGCGGCGGCGATGCGTGAGATCGTGGTGAGGAGCGGGCGGCGGGGAAATGCCCGTGGCAGCATGATGGACGACGGAACAGGCTTAGCGGCTGGCGGGGTGTAGCGGACGCAGAGCCTGCCCTGGTGGGCTTCAAAGAGGGAGTCGATTTCCGGTTGGGTGAGGGCGTCCAGGTTGTGGACGTGTTTTTCACACTGGCTGCAGAAGCGCTTGGATTCGTCGCCCGGCGCGTGGGTCATGGCATCCCAGTCGACATGGCAGGGCTCTTTGATATGGAGCTGGGCGAGGGAGATGGATCGTGTGGGTTGCGCCTGTGTCATGACGGGTGTCCCTGGGTTGGGTTTCCAGTCAATAGGACGGGGGCGGGGCTGGAGTGTCCGAAGGGATTCCGGATTAATTTTTAAGGAGCTGGACGTCGAGGATTTCGATCAGGCCGTCGGCGGTGGCTTTTGCGATGGCGTCCTGTCGGGTGATCCATTCGTAAGTGAGGACGAACATGAGGTGGTTTTTGTCAAGGCCGGTGATGCGGTAGCCGCGGGGGAGGGTGGTGTCGGGCATGGAAGCGGGAGATCGAGAAGGGGTGGGAGCAAGGTCGGGAATGATGTCGGGGGCGAGATCGGGGATTTGGGCGGAGGGTGAGGGGAGGGGACTGCCGGCGAGGCGGCGCAGAAAGAAGGTGTGACGCCGGGAGTGAAGAGACATATTGTTCAAGAGGAGCAGGATATAGGCGAACCAGAAGAGGAAGGTGGCGGCTGCGAGGCATTGAAAGGTGTAGGCGAATACGGCGAAAAGCCCCCAGGTCCACATGGAAACCGGGGTGCGGTAGACGGCATAGAGGCCAATGAGAAAAAAGATGGCCGCAATGACGATCACGCACCACGCAAAGAATTTAAGGGTGAGGCCGATGAAGATGACAGAGGGGAAACGGGTGGAGCGCATGGTGATCCCGGGGTGAGTTTTGAGCATGTTACTTTTTTGGCGTTGAGGATGTGTCGGAGTGGGGAAGTCTAGAATGGCCATCCATGGGTGCGACGGGAGAGACATGGATGGCGCAGTATTGCCGAAGCCTTGGGGAGGGGCTTGGGTTTGTTGCGATGGGAGTGCTGACGGCGTTTGTGGGGGAGTGGCAGTATTCAGTGGCGATTCGCGGGGATTGGGGGAATCTGATCGGGTCGGTGGGGTTTAATGCGCTGTTTATGGTGCTGGTGCTTTGCGGGTGGCGTTTTTTGCGATGGGTGAGCGGCGGGCGGTGGTGGTGGGTTGCGGCGTTTACAGGGGTTTACGGGACAGTGGGGCTTTCTATTGAATGGTTTTTGATCGGGAATTCGCCGTGGGGGAACCCGGATGCGGCGCAGTGGGCGATGTTTGCATATTGGGCATGCATGGGGCTTGTGCCTGCCGTGTTTTTGGAGGAGAGGGGGGGATGGCTGAAACTGGGAGTGGCGGGATTGATGGCGGCGTATGTGGTTTTGGTGGGGCTGGGGCAGATGTTGCCGGGGCCCGGGTTGGCGGATAAGCCACCGCTGAGGTTTGTGTTTAATATTTTGTCGGTGATGTTTGGGTATACGGTTTTGATGGTGGTGTGTGGCGTGGGGTTGGTGTGTGTGAGCAGGCGCGAGGCAAGCAAGACATGAGCAATGACGTATTCACATGGCCGGGGCTGGTGCATCCGTTTGGCATGGGCAAAGCGCTGCACAGCGCGAGCGTGGGGCATGGGCGGGATGTGGTGTATTTCCCGGGAAATGGGTGCGGCATTGAGGATTTTGGGCCGGTGGCGGCGCGGCTGGCGGGGGAGTATCGGGTGACGGGGGTGCATGTGCCGGGACGGGAGCCGGTGATGTGGCCGGATGAGGGGGTGGATCTGGTGACGCAATTGCCGGGGATGGTGAAACAGGTGCTGGATGGCGCGGGGGTGGGGCGGCATGTGGCGGTGGGGCACTCGATGGGTGGGATGCTGGCTTTGCAGCATGCGCGAGCGATGCAGGCCAGGGGGGAGCAGGCGCGTGTGGCGGGATTGGTGCTGATTGAGGGTTTTGTGTCGCTGGAGACGCATTTCAACGTGATAAGCCGCGCGAGCTATCGGCCGGTGTCGATGGCGGCGGAGGTGGAGGAGGCGTGGCATGCGCGGCAGGCGGCCAATGGTTTATGGAACAAGCGACGACCGATTTTTTACCGGGAATTCTGGGCGAGCCAAGTGAGACATGATGCGCGGGAATGGGTTGGGGAACTGGGCATGCCGATTTTGCACATCACGGCGGCGAACGCGCAACGCCTGCTGCCGGAGGAGAAAGATGTGGAGGCATGGCGTGAATTGCTGGAAATGAAGGGTGTGGAGGATCTTGAAGTATGCGTGACGCCGGGGGCGGGGCATTGGCCGATGCTGGACCAGCCAGGGCTGGTTGGGGAGCGCGTGCGTAAGTTTCTGAAAAGAGTAAATTAACTGAGCAGTTAGGGTTCTTTGGATCATCCAGATAAAGAACACCCTCACCCCTGCCCTCTCCCTAAGAGAGAGGGGATCAGACGGATGTCTTTCATTTCCTTTGCTGAGGCGAGATAAATGCCGGTTGCAATTCAACATACGTGGGGCGCATTTGGGGCGATCCAAACGGATCGGTCGACTTACAAGGCATTTGAGACGGTGACAGTGACGGTGACGGGGCGGGAGGCGGGAGACAACAAATGCACGGTGGTGGTGGCGGATTCAGACCGGCGGGAATACCTGCAGATTTCGGTGAAACTGACGCACAACAAAGGGACATGCAGTTTCATGGCTGGGGGGAGGCTTGGGGCGCATTATTTGTTTTTGCATTTTCCGGGGCGCAAGGGACATTCGCGGTACGTGAATTTCGTGGTGGAGGATGAGACGTCGGTGGAGACGGGGGACAAGGGGATTGACGGGTTGGTGGGTTTCAGCCGCGAGCGGATGGGATTGGGTAGACGGGAATACGACCTGGAAGACGGCCGGTTTGTGGGGTATATCTCGGGGGATACGCTGCATTTTGACGGGATCTGGCTGCGGGATTCGATTCACGCGGGGGCGGGATACCAATACTGGGAACCGCGGATGAAGGAGACGGTGAATGCGTTCCTGGCGGCGCAGACGGATGAGGGGATGGTGGCGGACGGGATCGAGCGCGACGGGAGGACGTGGCGCGTGGGGATGGAATCGGATGTGGAGTACATCCTGGTCATGGGTGTGTTTCGGGCGTGGGCATGTACGGGGGATGACCGGTGGCTCAAGCGCGTGCTCCCACGGCTGGAGAAGGCGATCGTATACATCACCAGCGATCCCAAGCATTGGGCGGCGGCGCAGAAGCTGATCAAACGACAGCACAGTTGTGACACGTGGGACTATGACATTGACGGGCTGAACGATTCGGGGACAACGCGGCATGTGATCGCCAATTGCGACCAGTCGGGATATGCGCTGGCGTATCTGCTGATGGCGAAGATGTATCAGAAGCTGGGGGATGAGGGGAGATCCGACCGCTGGGTGCGGGAAGCGAGGGCTTATCGAAGCCGCGCGGTGTCGCTGTTGTGGGACGGGACCAAATTCCAGCACCATAAGCACCTGGACGCGATTGGCCATGGTACGTTTGACGAGTCGGAACAGCTTTCGATGGGGAATGTGTGGGCGGCGACGCGCGGTTTAGCGGACCCAGCGCAGGCAAGATCGATCATTGATGAATACAAGAGCCGCGGAGAGACGACGGGAGATGCATATCCGTGGTGGAGTCTGCAGCCGGGGTATCCGGATGAGCTTAAGTATTTTACGAAACGTGCGTATTCATGTGATGGGGGATATGCCAACGGCGGGCTTATGCCTTGGGTGGGCGGGGAGCTTTGCCGGGCGAGCTTCATGTATGGTCGGGAGAAGTATGGCGTGGGGCTGCTGAGGCAGTATCTGAGCCATCTGGAAAAGACCGGGGGCGTGCATGTGTGGTATTGGCCTGATGGGCAGGCGGGCCACCGCACGGCCAATGAGGTGAATTACACGGGATGGGGGATGGGTGAATGGGTGCAGGCGCTGGTGGCGGGGCTGGCAGGTGTGGAAGACCCGATGGGAGTGATGTGCCGTCCGACACTGTCTGTGCGTTGGCTGGCGGCGGGGATTTTGAGCGCGCGTGTGGTGGCGCGGTATGGTGCGTCGAAGGCGTATGCGGCGTATGACTTTCGGCATGAGGCAGGAAGCCGCGAGGCAACGGTGCGGGTGACAGGTTCGGGTGAGATTGCGACAGTGCGGCTGTTGTTGAACGAGGCGCCGGAGACGATTGGCGCGAAGGTGGATGGGAAGCGCGTGGAGCCGTTTCTGGAACGGGTGGATCAGTCGGTGTATTTGTGCGTGGAAGTGCCGTTGCTGGTGGTGACGAAGGTGGTGCTCTCGTGGTGAGCCAACCACGCGGAGGTGGTTGGAGTCGCGGGTCCTGCGTTCTGAGTCCTGCGTCGAAGAAGAAGACGTTGAAAGGGGTCAGGCGCGTTTGCGGAAGAGGAAGAGGGATTTGAGGTTTTGAGCCATGCGGGCCCAGAAGATGCGCCAGGCGAGGGATTGGACATCGCGGTCGTGAGGGGCGAGCTCCTGGGATTTGATGATCCAGTAGCGGGCAAAAGTGGGATTGCCGGCCTGATGGTAGGCAAGAGCGAGGTTATAGGCAGCGAGGGGGTTTGAGGGATTTAAGCTGAGGGAAGCGCGGCAGTCTTTGATGCCGGGCTGGGTTTGGCCCAGGCGGAGGCGGGCGACGGCGCGGACAAGGAAGGCTTGGGCGAGCTGCGAAGTGCCCAGGGTGGTGCGGGCATCGGGGCGGGAGAGGAGGGTGTCGATGGCCTGGATGGCCCAGGCGGAGAGGCCGGTTTCAACGAGGAGCTTGCCGACTTCGAGCAGTTGGATGGGGGTTTGTCCGGGGATGTCCATCTCAAGGCGGAGGTGGGATTGGGCTGAATTTAAGCTGTTTTGAGAGAGGGCAATGGAGGCGAGGGCGAGGTGGGCGCCGGGGAACTGGGGATCGTGGCGGGAACAGGACTCGAAATTGACGATTGCGGCGTCGATATGGCCTGAATCAAGAGCGATCTGGCCCAGGCGGAGGTAGGCTTCGGCGAGGCCGGGGTCGAGGTCGAGGGCGTGGCGGAACTTCTCGGCGGCCTGCGGACGGTTTCCCTGATCGAGGTGTAAGTTTCCGAGGGCCATGAGGACGCTGATGTCGTCGGGGAAGCGTTTGAGGTGGTCCTGGAAGATGTCGATGGCGACGGTGTGCTGGCCTTTTTTGCAGTA
>CAZGOM010000169.1:0-9234 GCA_964527265.1 uncultured Phycisphaeraceae bacterium
GGCTGAGGCGGTGGAGTTCTCTTGATGGCGGTTATTTATGACAAATGCTCTAGCCACGTTGAAACCGCGTAACCTGCGGGCGCTGCAATGACGACTTGATAACTACCGAGACTGGTACAACCAGGTTAGAAGCCACGCAGCGCTGTGTGGTTTGACGCCGCAGGAGAAGTGGGATGGGCTTGAATTACCCAAACCTATCCCGATACGTCAGGCCGATCCGATTGATGTGCCAGTGGCTGTGACCCGCAAGGCATTCGCAGGTGATCCGCGTTTGCTGGTCATCGATGTCGATATCGGGATCACTCTCAGAAAGGCGGCCTAAGCAACTTTATGACTCAAAATTTAGATGCACCATACCCTTCGACTGCGGTATCGGTACGCACTTAACACGCGCTGTTGCCGTTTTTTTGCATGCCGTCGTGGTCGAATCTTGGTCAATAGAGCCTCACAATCGGCTGGGCCGGTACAAGCCTCACAATCGGCTGGGCCGGTACAGCCGGTACATCCAGATCAAAACTAAAATGATTAAATAAAATGATAGAAATAGAATTAAATGCGTGCCAGATGAAACGACCAAGGAATCGCCCTCAAAATTAAAGAAGGCTAGGCCCATTAAAAGAAGAAAGATCGAAATAAAAGGCTGAACTAAAGAAAAAAGTAGATATAAACCTTCCCATGGAACGTTTTGCCAATGAGCCCACACTAAGCCGGCAATCAGGCTTGAAGTTAAATAAACTCCTGAATGTTTCAGAAGCCATATATTTTTATTATTCATTTTGATACTACCACGCATATCCTGCCTTAGGTTTTGGACCATCACACAAACAGCACATAACGAGTCTCGTCGGATCAGTTTGTTTGTCAATTGCTTCCCTAGCAGTTCGAGCGGTTAATCCAACAGTTTTGGTTTGAGAGGCATCTGCTACTAATAAACCCCTTACTGTTGTCATTGCTCCAGCGCTACATTGCGGTGATAAATTGCCTTCTTTGACAGCACCCATTTCTCGTAAAAACCTTGAAAACAGATTGCCGATGTTTAACACGTCCTTAACTGGAACTAATCTCCTTTGTGAAAATAAGGATTCATCCGCTGCGCGGATCACTCCGCCCAACACGGCGCCAAAGGCGTTACTGGGAAGATCTTCAGGAGTATAAGCACTGCTTCCAAATCCTCCTCCAAGGCCATAGGGCATAGATTTTGCAATTTGCTGCATTTGCTCAATTTCATACATTTGGTGGAATGACATATCGGGTGAGGTAGCATATGCAAGTTGAAGAGCTGCGAAAAAGTGCCCTACGTCGACCCACCCTGCTCCGCATGTAAATATAAACCTGTTGTGTATATCTCCGATTGGGCTAAAGTGATCAGCTAACGCTGCGAATATTCTTCTTCGTGCTCCTATCAGGCTGTGTTTATTAATCCCCATTTTTTGGTATACACTCGATGAAGATTCTTTTGACCATGAATTATTTGAAACATTTTGAATAGCGTCAATAACGCTGTCGGGAAAGCTAATTTCATTTGTGGATACCCATAGGCCAAACGGATCCGAATACTTTGAGGGCTGGCAATTAGCATAAACGTAGAGATTGTTGTCAGCAATAAAATCTCGATGAGCCCATATCGCGAAACTGGGAATGTAGAATCTAAATCTAGATAAATATATTCTCGTTTCATGGTTATTTATATAGCCACAATATAAAGCATCATTCGCTCCCCAGCTTGCCTGTAAGGCATCACTGGCAAACCAGTTCCCACCTGTTTCGGGTGCTTTGAAGATGATGGTATTTCCATACGCATCATAGTCATAGGCTTCAACAATGTTGCCACTGGAGTTTGTGAGCGCTTGAGTGCGGTAGAGCAGGTCTTGAAGCGGGTAGTAGTCGCCAATGGGCAACTGCGGAGACTGAGGCCCGGACGCCACCAGCAACTTCAACTGGATGAGTTCATCGATGTACTGACCCCAGACGTTCTGCTTGACAGGCGTCCAAGTGTAGGACGGGTCGCTGCCTGAGCGTGAGCGTTCCTCCATGACCTGCCAGGAGGCGTTGTAGAGGTAGCGGGTCGTACCTGTGGGGACACCTGGCTCAATGCTACTTGAGACGGTCTTGAGAGTACGGAACATCATGGCGTTGTAGGTGTATTCGGCGATGAGGACAGGCGGCGTGGGAGAAGTCATCTTTTTCTCGACCTTGATGAGCCTGTTCAGCGCATCGTAGGTCATGAGCCTTTCGCCATCATCGCGGAGGTTGCCGTTTTTGTCATAGACGAAGTCGACCCACTCCCCGGAACCTACTTTCCTGCGTGTGATTTGATTGAGGAGGTTGTGATTACGCTGTTCCAGAACCGGGTTTGAAACAGCAGTGGGAGGTGTAACGGAGTCCGTTGAAGCCGACGATTCCCAGTTGCCCAGCGCGTCAAGGGTGTAGTTCTTAAAGCTGTCTGTGCCGGGGAGATTGATGGGCGTGGTGATGGCATGCCCACCGCTTCCCGGTGTGCCGGGAAGAGCGCCTGTGGGGAGATAACCATACACCGGCCCAGCGAGTGTCCCTCGCTCGTACTGGCGCAGGCGGTTGGCCGAGTCAATGCCGGAGGCGTTGGGATCGTAGGGTGGCGGGAAGAGGCCGACATCGCCGGTCATGTTGCCGCTGGCGGTTTGCGAGGTGTTGTAGTTCCAAGGGTAAGGCTGATAGAGGTGGCTGCGGTTTTCGGCATGGAGCATGCGCTCGTAATACTTGTTGCCGGCTTTGTCGAAGCTGGTGGTGAAGCCGACGACGGGTGTGGTGCTGGTGTAGCCACCTTCGCCATTGAGCCCAGCGGGGATGAAGCGCTTGGCGACCATGCGGCCTGAGCCGTCGTAGCCAAGGCGGTCGCTGGCGGCGGTGCCGAACATAGGAAGCGAGTTGGAAGCGTTATCGGAACCGGGGATCATGGTCTGTACTACGCTTGCCGTGCGTGTGTTGTTCAGCATGGTGCAGGCGATGCCGTTTTTGAGGACGACTTCCACCACGCGGCCAGGACCGGCGTAGGTCCAGGCAGCGGTGTTTGAACCTGCGCCGTTGTCTTTGACGCTGGCCTTGCGGTAGAGGATGTCGTATGCCCAATCGACTTTGTTGGCATTGGGGTACTGCTGCTGGGTGTTCACCATTGAGGTGAAGCCCGTGCTGGTCATGTACTGGGTATCGCTGCCGGTGGTCTGGGCGAACTCCAGCACTCTGCCCAGGGAGTCGTATTGCGTGTTGGTGGTCTGGGTGCCTGAGGCGCGGGTATCGGTGGTTTGGGTCTGGCGTCCTGCGCCGTCGTATTGGAAGGTTTGAGCCGCGGTGCCTTCAAAGCCTGTCTCAGCGGCAATCGATACCGCCACCCTGCGGCTCAGGGAGTCGTAGGTGTTGGTGAATTGGTTCCCGGCTTCATCTTTGTACATAACCACACTGCTGCACGCGTTGTATGTATTGGTGCGCTTGGTCCCATCGGCAAACTCCATCGTAACCTGACGGTTTAAGGCGTCATAGGTGTAATTGGTGGTGCCGCCGTTGGAGTCGATGAGGGCGACGACGCGGGAGTTGCCGTCGTAGATGGTCTGGGTGCGGATGACGCTGCCTGAGGCGGGCATGAAGGTGCCCTGCTGTGCGGAGGATGCGGGGGAGGAAGCGCCGGTGAGGCTTGGGGTTTCGCCCCCGGTGACCATGTTGGCTGGCTGGGGGGCTTGATCACCGCCGCCGGAAGCGCGCATGTGCTGGACGGATTCAATCATGCGGCCTGCGCCGTCGTAGGCCATCTGCACGGTGTTGCCTTTGGGATCGACGGTGCCGATGACATTGCCGCGGGTGGCTTGACGCCGCAGCAAAAGTGGGACGGGCTTGAATTACCCGAACCCATCCCGATACGGCAGGCCGATCCGATTGATGTGACTGTGGCTGTGACCCGCAAGGCATTCGCAGGTGATCCGCGTTTGCTGGTCGTTGATGTCGACGTTGGGATCACCCTCAGAAAGGCGGCCTAAGCAACTTTATGACCCAAAATTAGATGCTCCATGGCCTTCAACTGCGGTATCGGTACGCACTTAACGTGCGCTATTGTCGTTTTTTGTATGCCGTCGCGGTCGAATCTTGGTCAATAGTGCCTCACAATCGGCTGGGCTGGTACACATTGTATAATTTAATTTTAATCTTTACTTTCTGCGCCTGTATTTTTAACTTCTTCTTTAATGCGAAGTGACGGGCTTTTAATATCATATATGCTGGTATTTTTGAGTCCGGAATTATGTAATTCAGCTTGGATGATGTCCATCCAGTTTGAATTCGGGGATTCTCCCTGATGGATTTTAGCATAAATTACCCCGTAGGCCTTGGCGGCAGCTCTCTCGTTGCAGCAGTATACGCTGAGGCGATGCGGTGCCCATATTACAATCGAGCCTGGGGAAATACGTGATTCAATCATGCGATTGGGGTAGGGAAGAAGGATAGGGGTGTGGCCATTGTTTTGGTCGTCCAGTATTTTTATCCTATCTTCAGGCTCAATAATATATATAGACCTATCTTCGAAGACAAAGACGTTGCCGATTTTATCTGGTAAACTAGGAAGTCTTGGCGGGTGTCCTAGAAATGGAAATATATAAAATAATGCAAGGAAGATCAGGGGTGAAAATAATAGCGCAATAAAGGGCAGTATTAATAGCTTGCGATTTTTCATGTAGTGTAGCCTTCCAAGTAGGGAGATGGCAGTGCACCCTTGCTACGTGGTAGTACATCTCCTGCGTCATTTTTAATTTTTGCGCGTTCTCCGAGAAACCAATTTAGAGACCCGGTGTATTTATCTGGGCACTGGCAACATTGATTTTCGCATTCACTTTGACGGGCACGAAGTTCACGGCTTATAACACTACCCGTTATACCTTTTTGCTGGGCAATGACATGGCCAAACTTGGCCCAAGATTGCCTGCCACTAGGGCCTTCAGTTTCAAATTTGCTCCCCACGGTTCCCTGTTCACGCAAAGCGAATCCACCGGTAAGGTAAATGAAATCTGCATAAGGCACGAATCGCACTCTGTACTTAAAAATAAACGCCATGGAGTCCCTTATGCCCTGGTGTAGTTTTTCGGCGGCATACCCATATAAAATATAGTTTAACTCGTGAGGCTTGACGCAGAGCCCTTGAAATTGGACCGTGTCCTTACAGCTGCCTAAGCCACAACGAGAAGAATTGAACTTAAATTTATAATATGCAAGGTCTGTGATATCCCATCCCGCCGAAGTATTTATGCCAGCAAGAAGACGCAGAAGTTGCTGAAAACCTCGTTTCCCTTGTGCCAAGATGGAAACTTGTCTGTCGACATCGGCGAGAATGGTCCAGATATGTCTTGTTACATCAAGTCCACACACATTATTTCGTGCTAGGCCAGAGGGGTCTGAGAAATTTATTGGATCAGCGCCGCAGTATTGATATAAATTATTTGATTCTGACAAAATCGGATCTTGTGAAATCCAGTTTGCAATGCGAGGCAAAAAGTATCGCTCGCGCGTATAATAAAAGCAAGACTCGGATGAATTAATGTATCCGCACCATAATACATTGTTAGCCCCCCAACTCGCTTGCAAGGCATCACTGGCCATCCAGTTCCCACCCGTTCCCGGTGCTTTGAAGATGATCGTATTCCCATAAGCGTCATAGTCATAGGCTTCGACGATGGTGCCACTGGAGTTAATCAGAGCCTGAGTGCGATAGAGCAGGTCTTGCAGGGGGTAATAGTCGCCGATGGGTAATTGCGGGGACTGCGGCCCTGTGGCCACCAGCAGCTTCAACTGGATGAGTTCATCGATGTACTGCCCCCAGACGTTCTGCTTGGTGGGAGTCCAGGTGGATACATTAAGGCTGCGTTCCTCCATGACTTGCCAGGAGGCGTTGTAGAGGTAACGCGTTGTGCCGTTGGGGACGTCTCCCGTGAGACCGCCGTTGGTGACGGTCTTCAGAGTCCTGAAAGTCATGGCGTTATAGGTGTATTCGGCGACGAGGACAGGCGGCGTGGGTGAAGTCATCTTTTTCTCAACCTTGATGAGCCGGTTAAGGGCATCGTAGGTCATGAGCCTCTCGCCATCATCGCGTAGATTGCCGTTTTTGTCATAGACGAAGTCGACCCAATCTTCTTCGCCGACCTTTCTTCGTGTGATCTGGTTGAGCAAGTTGTGGTTGCGCTTTTCGAGAACGGGATCTTCCTCTTCGGATTCGATAGAAGCCGACGATTCCCAGTTGCCCAGCGCATCGAGTGAGTAGTTCTTGAAGGAGTCTGTGTTGGGGAGATCGATCTTAGTGGTGATGGCATGCCCGCCGCTGCCGGGTGTGCCGGGTAATGCGCCTGTAGGGAGATAACCATACACCGGCCCAGCGAGTGTGCCGCGCTGGTATTGGCGCAGGCGGTTGACCGAGTCGATGCCGGAGGCATTGGGGTCGTAGGCAGGTGGGAACAACCCCACATCGCCGGTCATGTTACCGCTGGCGGTTGCAGACGTGTTGTAGTTCCAGGGATAAGGTTGGTAGAGGTGGCTGCGGTTCTCCGCATGCAGCATGCGCTCGTAGTATTTGTTGCCGGCTTTATCAAAGCTGGTCGTAAAACCGACGACGGGTGTGGTGCTGGTGTAGCCACCTTCGCCATTGAGCCCAGCGGGGATGAAGCGCTTGGCGACCATGCGGCCTGAGCCGTCGTAGCCAAGGCGGTCGCTGGCGGCGGTGCCGAACATAGGAAGCGAGTTGGAAGCGTTATCGGAACCGGGGATCATGGTCTGTACTACGCTTGCCGTGCGTGTGTTGTTCAGCATGGTGCAGGCGATGCCGTTTTTGAGGACGACTTCCACCACGCGGCCAGGACCGGCGTAGGTCCAGGCAGCGGTGTTTGAACCTGCGCCGTTGTCTTTGACGCTGGCCTTGCGGTAGAGGATGTCGTATGCCCAGTCCACTTTATTGCCGTTGGGGTACTGCTGCTGGGTGTTGACCAGGGAAGTAAAACCGGTGTTGCTCATGTAGAGCGTGTCGCCCGAAGTCGTTTGGGCGAACTCCAGCACTCTGCCCAGGGAGTCGTATTGGGTGTTGGTGGTCTGGGTGCCTGAGGCGCGGGTATCGGTGGTTTGGGTCTGGCGGCCTGCGCCGTCGTATTGGAAGGTTTGAGCCGTGGTGCCGTCAAAGCCTGTAACGGCGGCAATCGACACCGCCACCCTGCGGCTCAGGGAGTCGTAGGTGTTGGTGAACTCGTTCCCGGCTTCATCTATGTACATAACCACACTGCTGCACGCGTTGTACGTATTGGTGCGCTTGGTCCCATCGGCAAACTCCATTGGGTGTTCGTTTCTTATTCTGATCCAGTTCATTATTGTCCTCTGCCCGCAAAAATGGTCACACCACCCCCACTCATGCACACGCGATAACCCGGTCACCGACCACCCGGGCTAATAGTATGCTTACCTCAAACAATTTATCCCCACCCCCACTCCGGACTTCTCATGGGCTTCTTCTCCAACTTCTTCGGCAAATCCCCCTCCACCCCTGACCAAGTCCTTGCCGCGCTTATCGCCGCCGCTTCCGCTCAAAACGAAGCCAGGATCCAAAAGCTTTGCGCCGCCCACCGCGACCTCATCCTCACCAGCTTCCCCGCCTGGTCCAAAATCCCTCCCGAACTCCAAAAAGACGATGCCCAGGCACAGCTCCAAATCAAAGCCCTCATCGCCATCGCCCAGACCTTCCAGCAAAAATTCAACGATCCCTCCCTCTTAAACCGCCTCCTGGGCACGCCTGCTGACAATCCCCTCCTCAAATGGCAGGAAGACCTCACCCTCGCTCAAACCCAGATGCAGGACCTTGAGTTCTCCCAAGCCAAGGAAACACTCACCAACCTCCTCATCGACTCCCGCCAGCTCACCGGCCCCGCCAAGGACGAACTCCTCCCCGTCACGCACGGCGCACTCGCCTCCTGCCTCTTCCAACTCTCCAGAATCGATGACGCTCAACATCAATTCAAAACCGCCCAATCACTCTGCCAACAACAAAACGACACCGAAGGTTTTCTCACCTACTCCGAATCGCTTTTTGAGCTTTTCCGTTATGCCGGCGATTCCAAAGCCGCCTCCGACGCCGCCGATGAACTTTCAAAACACCTCAATCGAGGAAACCAAATTCATCGCGCCGAGCGTTTCAAAACACGCGCCCAAATCATCCGCAATGGCGAACCTCTCTGCCGCATCATCCTCTCCGTCAACGAAAAACAGCTTGAGCTCTCCCAAGTCGGCAAAATCCACGGCAATGTCCGCTTCCTCTTCGAACGCAATCGCCTCACCCTCCAACTCGCCCAGCATCAAAATCAGTTAGGCGGCCAGCTCGGCTCACAAATGAAGTCAGAAGAAGCACTTACACACTTCGCACAAGCCGCAAAGATCGACCCCTTCGATCCCGTCTGCCACTACGACGCCGGCCTCACCCACACCATCCTCGGCAATTTCAACCAGGCCATCACCGAATACGAAATCACACAAACCCTTGCCCCCGGCTGGTTTAACATCAATTTCGACCTCTGGCTCGCAGAGCAGCTTGCCTCCGGCCGCCTCCCCCATCAGGCCTTCATGGCCCACCTCCTCCTCGACAATAAATCCCTCCCCCCTGAAGAAGTCATAAAACAAGCCAAAAACGCCGTCGACCAATTCCCCGACGTTCCCTTCCTCCGCTTCGATCTGGGCATCATCTTCGCCCAATCAGGCGATGCCTCCTCCGCACTTGCCCAGTTAGAAAAAGCCCTCACCCTCGACCCCGAACCCGACATCCACACCCGCCTCCTCATGCAATCCGCCGCCCTTCTGGAACCCGGCCAACTCCGCACCCAGCTTCTCACCCAGGCCGTCGAATTAAACGGCAATCTCCTCGCCGCCGCCATGGCCCAGGTCACCCTCAAACAATCCGAATAACTTCCCCATGAATTTAAACCAAGCTAATAACAATAGTTAAGCACCTGGCTCACCCGCCTTTCACAAACCCATTACTCTTCTTCTCCCACCCCGTCGTCGTCTCCGGCCCATGCCCCGGATACACCGTCGTGTCATCCGGCAGCGTGTAAAGTTTCTCCCGGATCGACTTCGCCAGCACCTCAAAACTCCCCCCGGGAAAGTCCGTTCGCCCAATCGCCCCCCGGACACGCACATCCACACCACCCCCCCCCCCCCGCCCCTGACAACCCCCCACACCCTCCCCGCACCATG
>CAZGOM010000169.1:9244-11460 GCA_964527265.1 uncultured Phycisphaeraceae bacterium
AAAGCACATCCCCCCCAATCACCATCCGCTGCCACGGAAAATACAGGCAAATGCTTCCCGGACTATGCCCCGGCGTGTGAAAAATCTCTATTTCCTTGCCCCCAAACCCCAGTTTATCCCCCTCTTTCAAGAAGCCCGTCGCCTCCGGAGCAGTAAAAGGCTCCCCAAACCCCGCCGAAAGGTTCAATACCGCGTCCGTCAAAAATGCCTTTTCCGCTGGATGAATCACAATCGGAATCCCCGGCCATTCCTCCCGCACCTCATGCAACCCCATGATGTGGTCCGCATGCGCATGCGTCAGCACCACCTTCTCAGGCTTTAAACCCTTTTCCTTAATGAACTTAATCACCCCCTCGGGCCACTGCCCCGGATCCACAATAATCGCCGGCGCACCCTCCCCGCCCCCGACAGGCCAAATCACATAACAATTCGTCTGAAACATCCCCAAAGCAAAGCACGCCAAATCAAACGCCTTCTCACGCATAAAAAGCCGCCCAATCCAAATAGATTTCTTATCTGACAAGACCCAAGACCCAGAACCCAAGACCCAAACTCACAGCGTCACATACTCCGCCGCACTCTCAAGTTCCTTGTCAAACTTGGGCATCGCGACGGAAGTCGTGAATACACCGCCCATTAGATCACGTGTCTTGGCCGCGTCGAAGATCGCCGGCTTGGCCGATCCCAGCATAAACGCAAGGTCCAAACCAACCTGACCTTCCGGCCGGGCGAATTCCACCACCGGGATCGCCTGCTCGAATGCCTGCAGCTTGCCTGCATGGTTTTCAAACGTGCCCGATTTCTCCAGCCACGTCGCGCTCGGCAGCAGCACAGCTGCCTTGGCGGTCAAATCGTTGGGCAGCGTGTCGATCAGCACTACAAACTTCCCGGCCAGTGCGCCCGTCAGTTCCTTGGTCGCCCACGCGCTGGGATAGTTTCCGGTCACCACGGCAGCGCTCACGCCCGCCTTGGCGTCCTTCACCGCCGCCTGCCATGCCGCCGCGTCCAGCACGGCTCCTTCACCGGCGATCAGTTCCGCCGCGCGCTTCACGCCGCGTGCGTTGGGTGCCTTCTCAGCGCGGATGGTGTATCCGCCCGGGAACGCCTTGTCCGCACCATTAACCGGTACAGGGCCCACGCCAAACACCGCGCCCGCGTCGAGTGCCTTGATCGCCCGCGCCAGCAGATATGCATCTTCAGAGCTCAGCATGGGCGAAAGCAGCACGCCCACATGCTTCCCTTCCGCCACGGCTTTCTTCAAGCCGTCGCGCGCATCTTCATAAGCCTTGTTCCAGTCACACTCTACCTGCGTTCCAAGCTGCAGCCGCTTGGGCGATTTAAGCCGGTCTTCCGAGTGCACAAACTTCCAGCTATAGCGTATCTCATCTGAGATCCACCACTTATTGACGTCCGGGTTCGAGCGCGGCTTAAGCCGATAAACCTGGCCCTCATTGTGGTGCACCGTGATATTGTCACCCGATGAAGTAATACCATCAATGCTGGGCGTCTGGCTCAAAAACCACACGCGCTGCGTGAATAAAAAGTCTTTGTCCAAAAGCGCGCCCACCGGGCAAAGGTCCACCACGTTTCCCGAAAGTTCGTTCGCCAGCGCGCGGCCCGGAAACACATCAATCTGCTCCTTGCTTCCGCGCCCAAACACGCCCAGTTCCGCCGTCCCCGTCACTTCACGCGTAAACCGCACGCAACGCGTGCACATGATGCACCGGTCGCTGTACAGATAAACATTCAGGCCCACATCCTTCTTGGGCTGCTTGATCTTGTCTTCTAGAAAGCGCGATTCCGCGCGGCCATACTTAAAGCTGTAATCCTGCAGCGAGCATTCGCCCGCCTGGTCGCACACCGGGCAGTCCAGCGGGTGATTTAGGAGCAGGCCTTCCATCACGGCCTTCTGGTTTGCGACGGCCTTGGGCGTCTTGGTGTGGACCACCATGCCATCCATCGCAGGTGTCTGGCAGGTGGGCACCAGCTTCGGCGGGCCCGGCGGGAACGGCTCTAAAGCATTGTTGTTCTTCGGGTTAGGCGCAAGCACCTCGCCCAGGCAAATCCGGCAGCTTGCCACGATCGACAACCCGGGGTGGTAGCAGTAATGCGGCAATTCATGCGTGTTCTCCAGTGCAACCTGGAGAATCATCTTCTTGCCTTCAAAGTTCAGTTCTTTGCCGTCGATCGTGATTTTGGCCATTTTGTCATCTCAT
>CAZGOM010000170.1:0-11432 GCA_964527265.1 uncultured Phycisphaeraceae bacterium
AGATATCAGTCACGCGCATGGCGGGTTTACCTCGCGGTTGTCTCGAAAGGGGCCAGGGAACAGTGCCCTTGCCTGGGCGTCATGGCCCATGAGCCGAAAAATGGAGAGATAAGAGGGTACCCGGGATAAGGGGCGTGGGCAAACAGGGGGCGCGGATGGGTCTTGGGTTCTGGGTCTTGGGTTCTGTTAGAGGGCGGGATGCCTTCCTGCGCAGTTGGCCGCAAAGGGTCGGTTTTTTTCTGACAAGACCCAGAACCCAGAACCCAAGACCCCTCTTTTGAACCTTGAGGGTGAAAATCGCGTAGTTTATTCCTCTTGCCGCGAATGTTACGGGAGTTTTTCATGATCGAAGTCAATGACCTGGTGAAGTGGTACGGGCCGGTGCTGGCGGTGGACCATTTGAGCTTTAAGTTCGGGCAGGGGCAGGTGATCGGTTTTCTGGGGCCCAATGGGGCGGGGAAGTCGACGACGTTGAGAATGTTGACAGGGTATCTGCCGGCGTCGTCGGGGACGGCGCTGGTGGACGGGATCAATGTGGCGACGGAATCCACGAAAGCGCGCCAAAGGATCGGGTATCTGCCTGAGAGCACGCCGCTGTATCCGGAGATGCGGGTGACCGAATACCTTCACTATCGCGGGCAGCTTTATGGGATGGACCGGAAGCTGCGGACGAGCCGCATTGATGATGCGTGCGACAAGTGCGGGCTGAGCCTGGTGAAGAACCGCTTGATCGGGCAACTATCCAAGGGGAACAAGCAGCGGGTGGGATTGGCGCAGGCGTTGATACATGACCCGGCGGTGCTGATTCTGGATGAACCGACGGCGGGTCTGGACCCCAACCAGATCGCGCACTTTCGGGATTTGCTTTCGAGTCTCAAAGGCAAGCACACGATTATTCTTTCGACGCATATTCTGCCGGAGGTGGAGAAGACGGCAGACCAGGTGCTGATTATTGCGCGGGGAAAGATTGTGGCGCAGGGTTCGCCGGATGAGTTAAGGAAGAAGGTAAGGGAGACAAGCCGCGTAGTGGTGGAGGCGCGGGGACCGGCGGAGGCGGTGGGGGAGAAACTGAGGCGTGCGCCGTTTGTGGCGGGTGCGGAGGCGCATGAGATCGGTGAGGGTTGGACGCATGCGCTGGTGACGCCCAGGGCTGGGGAGGATATTCGCGAGCAGCTTGCTGTGCTGGCGCAGAAGGAGAGCTGGCTGGTGCGGCAGATCGGACATGAGAATGCTTCACTGGAGCAATTTTTCGTGCAGGTGACGGCGCGGTGAAGATGGGTTCTGGGTCTTGGGTTCTGGGTCTTGTCAGAGAAGCCCAGGCTTAAGCCGCTAGCCGAAGGCAGAGCCCTGCTTATGATTCGTCACCCAAGACCCAAGACCCAAGACCCAAGATTTAGATTTCGAGGACTTCAATGAGAAATACGTATGTGGTGGCCAAGCGTGAGTTGACGAGTTTGTTTTACTCGCCGATTGCGTATGTGGTGCTGGGGATCTTCGGATTCGGGGCGACGCTGTTGTTTTTGATGCAATTTGCGCCAGGCCAGCCGGCGACGATGCGCTGGCTGTTTGATGCGGTGAGCTGGTTTCTGATTTTTCTGGCGCCTGCCATCAGCATGCGGTTGGTGAGCGAGGAATACCGCACGAATACGATTGAGATGCTGATGACCAGCCCGGCCAGCGATGCGGAGCTGATCGTGGGGAAATGGGTGGGTGCGCTGGGGTTCTTTGGGGCGCTGCTGAGCCCGCTGCTGATTCTGGTGGCGGTGTTGTACGCGTTTAGCCGTCCGGATTTCGGGCCGATCATCACCGGTTTTGTGGGGCTGATGCTGGTGGGCGGGTTTTACCTGGCGATCGGGGTGTTTGCCTCCAGCCTGACGCAGAACCAGATCATCGCGTTTTTGATCACGGTGTTTGTCATCCTGTTTTTCTCGGCGGCGGTTTACTACGTGGCGCAGCTTTCGTTCCTTCAGACCGCGCAGCGGCAGGCGATCCTTTACCTGTCGGTGAATGAACAGGCGGGGGCATTTTCCCAGGGACGGGTGTTTACCTCCAACCTGGTTTACTTTGCGTCGTTTATCGCTTTTTTTCTGTTTCTGGCGATCAAGTCGCTGGAAAGCAGGCGGTGGAGGTAGAGGGTGGTCTGCGGCCAGTGGGTCAGTAAGCAAGAGTCAATTAGTTTGGAAGTGAGTGCGATATGAGTGATGCAGTTGAGAACATGAAGACACCGAGCCAGAACACGCGCCGGTTGGCATATGGGTTGAATGTGGGCGTGGCAGTGGTGCTGGCGACGGCGCTTTTAGCGCTGGTGAACTGGTTCGCCAATGCGCATTCGGTGCCGGTGGAACTGCCCATCACCCGGCATTACCAGATTTCCGAGCAATCCAGGAGCGTGCTCAATTCGCTGCAGGGCGACTACACGCTGGTGACGCTCTTCAGCCCCGCCACGCCGGCCAGCCAGACCCAGCAGGCCATCGACCTGACCGACCAGTACGCGCGGCTTTCCAGCCACCTTCAGGTGGAGCACATCACTTCAGGGTTGAACACGGGCCGGGAGACGGCGCTGTTTGAAAAGATTAAGGCGCGTTATGCGAAGGAACTGGCCCCCATCGACAAGGGCATCAAAGACGCGCTGGTGCAGATCAAAGAGGTGGAGGCGGAAGGCAAGAGCATGATTCCGTTTCTGAACCAGGCCGTGGAGGCGCTGCCTGAAGAGGACGCCAAGACCCGCGCGGAACTGGGGCAGTACATCCAGATTTTCACGCGCATGGGTTCGCAATTTGATGATCTGGTGAAGAATTTCGAGAAGCAGCAGTCGGGGGTATTGCCCAACAGCTCGGCATCGCTGGGCACGTTGCGCGAGGCGCTGACGCAGACCAGCGCGAGCCTGCTGAACCCGATGGGCGCACGGCTGGAATCGATGATCAAGAATGAACGCACGCCGCTCTCGGCCAAAGATGCTTTGGCCAAGGCCCTGGCGATTGCGCGCAGGGCGCAGGCGGCGGTGGATCAATCCCTGCTGCAGCTTCGTGCGGTGAAACTGTCGGAGGGGTACACGCGCCTGGTGGAGCAGATGAACCAGCCCAATACCGTGCTGGTGCTGGGAAAGGACAAGGAGCGGGTGATCTCGCTGGAGTCCATGTTCCGCAAGATGGGGCCAAGCGAAGAGGAGGGCGACCGGCCCGATCAAGTGGAGCGCGGGTTTCTGGGTGAGGAAATGCTGACGGGCGCCCTGGTGAGCATTGAGCAGAAGCAGATGCCTCTGGTGGTGTTTGTGTATGCAAGCCGCGTGTCGCCGTTTGGACGGGCGGGGAGCGCCGGGCAGATGTATTCAAAGTTCGGCACAGTGGCCGAGCGGCTGCGCAAGATGGATTTTGAAGTGGTGGAGTGGAGCCCGCTGGGCAAAACCGGCCCTATGGGCCAGCCGCAGGCGCCGACGCCCGCGCCGGAGCCTAAAGAGGGCCAGCGCGCGGTATGGGTGTTTCTGCCGGTGTCTGAAGATGATCCGATGATGATGTCCGCGCTTGGCCCGCAGATGACCAAGCGTGTGCAGGATCTGTTTGTGGAGCGCATGTCCAAGGGTGACAGCACGCTTGTGCTGCTGCAGATGTCCGCGGCATCGCGCTTCAACAGCGATCCGATGATGCAATTGATCGAAGCTTGGGGCATCAAGCCGGAACTGGACAAATTGATTTTGCGTCAGGAGATTGGCCCTGACAGGAAGCCCATGGCCAATCCCACTCAGGATGTAACCCAGTGGCCGCAGGATCTGGCCATCACCAAGGCGCTCAGCGGCATGACGACAAAGCTGGTGACGGCATCCCCGATCAAACTGGATAAGCCCAAGAACGCCGATGTGGAGCTTTACCCATTGATCTGGGTGACGGGCAAGGAATTGTGGACTGTGACGGACATCGCCCAGGGGTTGCAGAAGATGCGTTTCAACCCTGAGACGGCATCGGAGAAGTTTGTGGTGGGCGCAGCAGGCAAAGGTAAAGAAAGCCGGATTATCGTGACGGCTGAGCCGTACTGGGCCTCGGATGCGGTGACGGCGGAGGGTTACCTGGGGGCAGGTTCGGCGGCAATGACGGGCGCGCGGTTTCCGGGCAACCAGGAATTGTTTGTCAACAGTGTTTTCTGGCTGGCGAAGATGGACCAGTTGATCGCGGCTAGCCCGCGTGCGCAGGACATCCGCCGGGTCCAGGAGATTACCCCGGAACGGATGCGCATCATTCAGTGGGGTCTGATCGTGGGCATGCCGCTGGGCACGCTGGTGCTGGGGGTGGGGGTTTATCTGGTGCGGCGGCGGAGTTGAAGTAGAGAAGGAAAAAGTAAGAAGTTGAGAAGTGTCAGAGACGGCGATAGATGGAGTTTGGCGTCATGAATTACAAGTCGACATTGGTGCTTTTGATTCTCGTGGCTGCGCTTGGCGCGTATTTCTTTTTGTCCCCGCAGAAGCCGGATGCA
Source organism: uncultured Phycisphaeraceae bacterium (assembly GCA_964527265.1). Taxonomy (GTDB): domain Bacteria; phylum Planctomycetota; class Phycisphaerae; order Phycisphaerales; family Phycisphaeraceae; genus CAZGOM01. The sequence continues at coordinate 4,465 of CAZGOM010000170.1, forward strand.
CCGGTGGATGACACGCCTTCCGCAGGCGGGGATCGTGATAAGGGCGGCACGCCTGTTCTGGATTTTTCAGCATGGAATGTGGAGAAGATCGACGGCGTCGGCTTCAACACCTCACGGCAAACGATGCTGGCCAGGCGCGAAGGGGAAGACTGGGTGCTCACCGAGCCGGTGCGCTGGCGCATGAACGAGCATGACATTCCCAACCTGATCAACATAACTGGGAATGTGCGGTATTTTGAGAAGCTTAAGGACGGGGCCAACCTTCAGGATCTGAAGCTTGATCCGCCTCTTGCAACCGTGACGCTCTATCCCAAATCCGGCAAGGAGCCGCTGGCGCTGGAAGTGGGGCGCATGGGCGTGGCGGGAGCAGGGTATTTAAAGATCAAGGGCAAGCCGGAGGTGTACGTCGTTGAAGACTCACTGCACAAGCTGGTGCTGGACCGCGAGGCCACCGATTGGCGCTCACAAAGCTTGGCGGGCGTGCCCGGGCCGGAACGTGCGGACCTTGTGGATGTGGTCATCGGCCCGGAGGGGTTCAAGTTTCAGCGTGTGAACGGCAGGTGGGTGCTGGAGGGGGAAAAGGGCGGACGGGTCGATCAGGACACCGTCAATGCGCTGGTGTTCGGCATGGGCCGCGCATACGCCGCAAAGTTCGTCGAAGACAAGCCTGCCGACCTGAAACGCTACGGGCTGGACAAGCCCCGCGCCGTGGTCAGCCTGCGAGCGCCCTTGGACCCGCAAGCCACCGCCAAAGGGGCAACCACGCAGCCTGCGTCCGTCGTGGGAACGCTCAGGATCGGCGCTCCCACCGACCTCTCGGCAAGCGGGTACTACGCGATGTGGTCGACATCGAATCACCCTTCCACGGTGGTGTTCACCCTGGGCAAGGTGACGGCCGAGACCTTCATGCGCGAGGTGGAATCCTACCGCGAGCGGAGATTGATCAGCACCCAGCATGCGGATATCACCCGCGTTGAAAGCGCTTTTAATCCGCAAGTCGAAGACTCCGGCGGGGGGGACGCCAAGGAGAACGAATTCAAGCTCAAGCTGGAAAAGGACGCATGGCAGTTTGATGACGCCAAGTCCGGCGTGCTTAACCTTTCAGGCCTCATGGAAGCGGGCAAGGGGATTGTCGGGGGTGGGGTATCGCCTTTACCCGACACCCCGGCCGTCAATGCGCTTCTGGACCGCCTGACCCGGGCACGGGCGACGGGGTTCGTCAACGCATCCGACCCTTCGTTGCCGAACGTCGGCCCTGTGGGAACGATCCAGATCTCAGGCCTTGGGGGGCTGGAAACTGAAAAGCTGACGTTTTACCCGCATGACCCGGAACACTGGCGGGTGCGCCACAATGATGACACCGTGGACCAGATCGTCGCCAAGAAGGACGTGACGGGTATCAGCATCACCCGCAAGCAGCTTCTGGACCGCGGGCTGATCAATGTGGTGCCCAACCAGGTGGTGAAGCTGGAGATTGACCGCACGCAGTCGGCCTATCCAGCCAGGTACTCGATCACCCGTGTGGAAGGAACCGGTAAGGGCCCGCAGCAGTGGGTATTTGAAGACGGCCAGCCGGCGGACGCGGCGGCGGTCAGCCGCGTGCTGGATCTGGTGGCGCCGCTGCGCGCCATTAATCGCGACGGGAAGGTTTCACCCAAGCCTGCGGGCGTGATTCGTTTTGCCGTGACAAGCCAGGAAGGGCAGCGGTTTGAGTACGGCATCGCCGCGGGAGGCAAAGACGGCGACACGGTGCTCTTCCCCGGGAGCGTGCCCGCGCCGGGAACGACATCGCTGCCCTCGGCGCCCCGTGCGCTCATGGGGGCATTGGAGGCGGAAGTGCGCAGCCGCACAATGCTGCCCGTTTCCGCTGATCTGCTGGCCACCGTGACGATCAACCCCGCAACGGACCTGATCATCATCAACCAGGGGGGCAAGGGCTCTTACCGCAACCCTGACGGCAAACTGCTTGACCCAAGCAAGATCGGCCCGATGTTTGATGTGCTGGCCGGGCTGCGCTGCGAGCGCATCATTGAGGCGCCCGATGCTGCCGCCTTGGGCGAACCGGTGCGTGAATTGACGCTTCAGACGCGAAACGGCGCTAAATGGACGCTTAAGTTGTATCGCGTTCAAGGAATTGGCAACGTGGGCGTGCTGACGGCCTTGGCCGGCAGCGAAAGTAAGACCATTGAGGCGAAAGTATTCACGCTTTCCAATGATGCGATGGATCGTCTGATGGCGCAGGTGGTCGCCAAGGTGCGTCGCGCCAACGAAGAAGAACAGCAAACCCAGGAATAACGGCCATGTCACAGGCGTCAGACTTTCAGCAGGGATCGGGCATACAACAAGTACGTCCCGCAGTTTGCGACGAAAAGCCCAGCCCCGGCCTCCGCGTGCGGGTGAATCCCAAGGAATACGCCGGTGAACCGGTTTATTACACACTCTACCTCCCACCGGAATGGACCCCGCAAAAAAAATGGCCGCTCGTCGTCGAATTCCCCGGCAACCGCTACCACGTGCCCGAAGAAAGCATCTATCAGGGAACGGTGGAGGAATGCCGCATGGGTTTTGACCTGACACGCGGGTCAGGCGCGGTGTGGCTGGCGATATCGCCGGTGTCTTACAAGTGTTCGCCGCGGGTGAATGCGCCGGTGTGGTGGGGCGGTGCGGGGCCGGAAGACACAGAGGGGCAGAAGATTGCGCTAATGCATTTGAAACTCGCGCTGGCGCGGACGATTCCCGCGTATTCGATTGACCCGCGGAAGATCGTGGGTGTGGGTTTTTCACGCGGGTCGGTGGCGCTGGGTTACCTGGGCCTGGCGGATGATGAGATTTCACGGGTATGGGCCGGGCTGTGGGGACACAGCCATTTCGACGGCGCAGGTTTCACCAGCGACGCGACGGGTGCACGCCTGAAGCGATTGGGCAGGCGCCCAGTGATGCTGACATGGGGCGAAAATGACGCCGGGCGTCCCAACTCCGAGAAGGCGCGGAGCACTTTGAAGGCCGCAGGCGTGCCGGTGACTGATCGGATGATTGCGGGCATCGGGCACACCGATGCATGGCCTGACCAGCAGCCTAGTGAATTGCCCTTTGTGCGGTCGTGGTATCACCAGATCATCGGGGGATGATTGGGTAAGAGCGCAGCAGGGAGTGGGGATAGAAAGTAGAAAAGAAATCTCATGTGGTGGATTTCGTCTTGTTGGTTTCATGGAGGGTGTTAGACTCCGTGTCACGTCGCGTTGAAGTCGGTAGTGAGCGTTTTCGGAGAGATCGCCGTTGGCTGAATCCAAGCCTGTTTCAGAGATGAAACCCAGTGAGGTGGAGCATCGCGTTTCGCGGCTGCTCAAGGACACCGCGCTTGAAGATGGCCCCTTGCTCAAACAACTGGAACTTCTTGCGGCGTCGCCCTATTTTTCGGCTTTCACGTGGAAATACGGCGTGCGGCTTTATGCGCGCAGCAGGCGTCGGTTTCGTGCCTTTATCCTGGAGCATTTTTCAACACATTGGGTGAATGAAACCCCTGAGGGGCCGGTGTTTGCCTTGGTGAAGTGGGATTCTCCGCAAGGCAAAGATCTTCAGGCCTGGCTGGACGCCACAGACCGCAAGGACGATATTCCGCTCACTCGTCTACTGTTGACGTGGAAGGCCAGTAGCCTGGGGTGGCGGCAGGGGCGGGAGTTTTTGCTGACGGAACTGGTGGCGCGGTTGAAAGCCGCGCAGTCTGCCCCGGTGCGTGAACTGGTGCTGGCGAAGTTTGATCTCTGGCTTTTGCAGTTGGACGAGCAGGCGGCCATCAAGGTCTACCGCACATCGATGGATCAGACCCGCCCTTTTATCCTCAAGCACATGCCTTTCATGTGGCCTGGGTGGGGTGGTGAGCGGGTGCTCTGGCGGCACCTTTATGAACGTGCAGTGAAAAAGAACGATCCCGCCCTGGCGGATGAAATTTACCGGCGTCAGGTTCCCATGGCCAAGTGGGAACGCGATTCCGCTGATCTGGCCACCCAGACCAAGGACGTTTCGCAATTGACGGTCCGTCTGAGGCGAACCGAACCTGTTGGCCCCGGGATCGATCTGAAGCACGGCTTGCTGAAGTTGCTGCAGACGCGTGGCAAGGATGCGCTGCCTTACGTCACCCGTTCCATTCACGATGCCGCCCGTGGCTGGCAGCAGAAGCACCAGGCGCCTTATCTGGAAATCGCCAAGATCAATAAATGGTGGGAACTCTGGGCCCAAGTGACACGTGTGCCCGCGGGTGATCAGGAGTTTTGCGATCAGGTGGAATGGGTGCTGACGAGCCCGGAGATTCCGCCGCTGGTGAAGCGGACGCTCCTGGGCATGCTGGCGCATGCCGGCACAGATGCGGGCCACGCGGGGCTGGGCATTCCGCGCGCGGTGACGCTCAGCGACAAAACGGCGGTCGCGCTCTATCGGATGTTTCCTGAAATCCTGCGTGGACCGCTTCGCCAGACGCTCAACTACCACGCTCAGGGACCCCAGCGCGGGTATACCCAACTGATCACCGACCTGGGAGCCAAGCAGGATGGCATCCTGCTGGACCACCTGGCGCACCAACTGCTGACCGCTGGATTCGCGGCGAGCGTGAAACATCCCAACCTCAAGGCGCGGGACGATCTGGAACGGCTCACAGGTTATTTCAAGGCGCTTCAAGAGAAGGACCCTCGGGTGTTCGCCATTCGTGCGGCATGCGTGATCTCACAGGTCAAGCCGTCGGAAATCGGAGAATTTGACGCCCTTTTAGCGCATCATTCCCTGGCGCGGCTTCTTTTCCTCAGGCCGCTCTCCAGCTACCTGGAAGCATCCGAAATGCTGGGTGACATGGCTGAGACGGGCAATCGCCATGTGCGTCAGTTGGCCTATAAGGCACTGGCCGCCGATGACAAGCGCGCGCGTGAAGCCGCGGCCAGAAGCCTGGATGTATTGATGGGCGCCTTCTTTTTGCCGATGGATTCGCGCTCGCGTCGGGATGGGCTTAAGGCTCTGGCCAATGCAGGCCTGGCTGATGTGGAGGCGGCGCGGGCGATATTGCCGCGTGCGCGTGAAGCATTGGACATGCCCGGCAAGGGTTATCCCAGGCAACACGTGGCGGGGCTCATCGGGCAGTTGCTGGGGGCATGGCCGGAATTGGCCGGCGAGCGTGACACAGTGATGATTTACAGGCGGCAGGCCAAGGTGGGCGCATGACACAGGTCAGCCATGTTTTTGGGTCTCCCAGCGCCGTGGAATCCACACGTGAGCGCGATGTGATCACGCTTACAGCCTGCGCGTCGCGGCCGGTGCGGTTTAAGGGCAAGGTCGTCAAGCACGGGTTTATCCTGCGCACGGCACTTCAGTCGCTGGCGCACCTGATCTGGTCGCGCGATATGTGGCAGGCCGAGGACGACAGCCAGTTTGCGCTTGATCCTGTGGTGACGGTGCATCCAGACCGGATTTTCTTTGAGGCATTCAGCCAGGATCAGAGTGCTTACGGTGCGTTGATCGTCGAGCGCGGGATGTTTGAGGACGACGGAAATGTGGACACTGGGACCACGAATGTCGACTTGTCCGCATGGATGATGAGCGCGCTGGGGGATATTCATTCAAGCCGCGAGACGTGGCTCAAGATCGCCCCTGAGGGTGTGGATGTGTCAGTGATGGGGGTGGGCGGTCGGTTTGAGCGGAAGGTGGAAATGCCTGATGGATGGGTCAAGGGCTTTTTGAAAGTGCAGGCGGCGATGGCCATGCCTGGGACGCGGGTGGGCATGCGTCCGGTGGACATGGTTCGCGTGCTGGATGTGCTTAAGACGCATCGCTCGCGCGTGATGCCGCGCGGCATGCGTTATGTCTTTGAGCCCGGGCAGGATGCTCGCGTGATCCTTGAGCCCTGGGAGATCCCGATTTCACTGGCGGGCTCTTCGCATGATTTCTCAGAGCCGCATTCCATTCGTGTGCAGGGGCGCAAGAGGCTCTCTCTGTTGGAACCTGTGCTTCCTTATGCGCAACGTGTGGATGTGTTTTTAAAAGGGCGTGCGCTACCGACTTTTTATGCAGTGAAGCTCCCGGGGATGACGTTTGTGCTGGGCATCACGGGCTGGACGGGGGAAAGCTTTACGACCGGAAGCGGTTTTGATCTGATGTCCTGCGGTGTGGGTGCGGATGATGCCACGCTCGGCAAAGCGTATGAAACCCTCGCCAAATGGCACCATATCTCCGTGGGCATGCTGTCGGAGACTTTGGGGCGATCCAAGAACACGGCATTGCGCGCGCTGGAGCGCTTGTGCCGGCAGGGCCGGGCGATGTACGACGTGGAGAAGCGCGACTTTCGCCATCGCGAACTGTTTGCGCAGCCTGTCGACGAAGCGAAGTTTTTCCCGGAGGACGACCGCATCACCGCGGCCAAGGGGTTTGTCGCCAAAGATGAGGTGACGCTCACCGGCGTGGCCATGACTCAGGCCCGCCGCACGCGGACGATCGACACGCCGCTGGCCCCCGCAACGCCGAAAAAGCGGGTCCGGCGCGATCTTGTACAGCGCGAGTGGAATGTGAAGGGGAAAGTCGCGGGGATGGACCCGGTGGAAGTGCTGTCGGACGATTCGGGGCGATTGGTGTTTGGCCAGTGCGCTTGCAATTTCTACCGTGAGCACCTGATGAAAAAGGGCCCATGCGAGCACATGCTCGCCTTGATGAAGGTGAGCGAGCCGAAGATCAAGGATTTACCGACCAACCTCCCCAACGAGGGTGTGACGCATCTGGCTGTGCCTCGCGGCGCGGCTGACTCGGCTGCGCCGCCGCCTCCAGAGAAGAAAAACCAGGAGGCCGATTTCGAGGATGAGGATTCGGGAGTTGACAAGTCGGGGGCTCAACGTGATAAAGCTTGAAAGCAAAGGGGCCAGGCGGCGCGCAACCAGCAGGATGTTCCTCGGTGCACCGCCGTGGATGAGTTTTGACGCTTCACATCGCCTGGGCAC
>CAZGOM010000171.1:0-11427 GCA_964527265.1 uncultured Phycisphaeraceae bacterium
AGTTCATCCTCGTCGCCGCCATCAAGGCCGCCGAAGCCCGCAGCAAGGAACTGGGAAAATAAGCGATTCCTTTTAGACTGCCGCTAGACTGCCACCGCAAAGATTGTTCTACGCCGAATGCCACCCCGCATTCTCATGTCACACAATTACACCGAACAAGTCACATCATATCGCCTTGATGTCTTTTTACCTCGCAATTGAGCCTTTTCCTCTCTATCCTTACCCAGGTTCCTAAATTTTTCAGATCACAAGTGTTACTTTGCCTGCCGTCTCAAATGACAGCGTGTTCCACCACATCAGCCAACATACAGAGAGACCCATGCGCCCAATGCTCTCCCCCCGTCACTCCACTTCTTCCGCTTTCACCCTCGTCGAACTCCTGGTCGTCATCGCCATCATCACGGTGCTCGTCGCCCTCACCCTGCCATCCTTACGCAATGCCCGTGAAGTCGCCCTTCAAGTCCGTTGCGGCGTTCAGCTCAGGCAGGCTGGCGTCGTCATGTTCGCCTACGCTTACGACCACAAGGAATGGGCTCCCACCACCGTCATAGGTGCCTTTCCCAATGCTTATTATCAGCCTCAGACCAACTGGGTCGCCTCCTACTTCACCAACGACAAAAACCTCCAGTGCCCCACCGACGCCCCTTATGGCGCTGCCAAAGTCATCGGCGGCATGAGATGGAAATCAGCCATCTTCTCTTCCTATGTCCTCCACTTCGCCCTCGGCAGCTACCTCGGGGATCCATCACAGTCCGGCGATGACCGCGACGCATGGTACGGTTGGCGCATTTCGAGCACCGCGATACCTTGGGGCTCGGCTCCCGTCCCCCGCCTCTTCTTCATGGGCAGCAAGCGCAACTACACAAACGCCCGTAAAAGCTCCCGTGACGTCACCTTCTTCCCGCCTGACCAGCAAGCCCTCGCTTCCGATACCTGGTCGCCCATCACCTCCGACGGCGCCACCCGCGTCATGATGGGCGCTGGCCCCGGCAGTAGCCCCAGTGACGTCGTACCTGAGCTCTACACCCGCCCCGTCATGCACCGCAACTCCAGCACCCTGGGCTTAAACGCCCTATACGGCGATGGCCATGTCAGCTGGAGAAATTACGACGACATCCATCAACGCTACAACGTCGGCAGCGGCGGACCCCCCGTCTATTGGTAATTTAAAACCATTCTGAATAAAAACTTAGCCAAGCCCCTGCTCCCAGCACGCAGGGGCTTGTCATTTCTGCCAGCTTCACAAAAAACAATCACTCCCACATATTATTCGCTATTGCGGAACAACTCGGCCATCTTTATCATTTAGACGTCAAACCAATGCACTTTCACGTGTTCCTTCTGCATTTCGCCTTTTTTGAAAGATCCCGCCATGCGTCCATCCTTCTCCCGACGCAACGCCCACTCCGCATTCAGCCTCGTAGAGCTCCTGGTCGTCATCGCCATCATCTCCCTCCTGGTCGCGCTCACTCTCCCTTCCCTCCGCAATGCCCGTGAAGTCGCCCTCCAGGTCCGCTGTGGTGTCCAGCTCAAGCAGGCCGGCACCGTCATGATGACCTACGCCTACGACCACAAGGAATGGGCCCCCTCCAAAATTATCTTCGCCCGCCCCACCGCCTACTACGAACCCGAAACCAACTGGGTCAATTCCTACTTCCCAAACGACAAAAACCTCCTCTGCCCCACCGATGCCCCCTTCGGCAATCAGAAAGTCATCGGCGGCCTCAAATGGAAGTCCGCCATCTTCTCCTCCTACGTCCTCAACTTCGGCATCGGTAATGCCCTCAACCTCTACTGGGAAACCGGCATGGACGACGTCGACAACTGGTACGGCTGGCGCATCGAAGGCGGCTCTTTCGTCCCCGTCCCCCGCCTCTCCCTCATGGGCCGCACCACCACCTACATGAACCCCTACCGCAAAAAGGTCTACCCCTTCACCCTTCTGGCCCCCAACGAACAAGCCATCGCCTTCGACACCTGGAACCCCGTCACCACCGCCAATTTCAACACCACCCGCTTCTTCAGCGGCGCAGGCCCCGGAGGCGGTCTCGATTACCCCATCACCCTCTCCCGCCCCATCATGCACCAGAACTCCAACGGCATGAACATCCTCTACGGCGACGGCCACGTCACCTGGAAAACCCAGAGCCAGGTCATCCACCGCACCACCTTCGGCAGCGGCGGCCCCGCCGTCTACTGGTAACAAACCCCACGCTCCCGACCCCTCGCACAAAACAAACGCCTCTGTCTTCCTTATTCCTTACCCCTTATCCTTTGCCTTTCTTCCTGCGCTCATGGTGGCTGATCTCCTCTTTCGTCAGGTGCCCCCATCTCAGCGCCACATCCTGCGAATAATTCTTCCCAAGCTGCATCGCCAGCATCGCCTTGGCCATTTCATAACCCAGGTAAAATGCGTGTGGCGCGTCCATGATTCCCATCTCGTCGAACATCACAAACGGGTCGGTTCCATTGACATGAAAATCCTTGTTCATCGCATGGATCACCCCCGTCATCTGTTCGGATGACAATCCCTGCGCTTCCTGCTTCTCCACGAAAATCCGCACGTTTTTGTCCGTCAGCCCAGCCTTCAGTTCCGCCAGTTGCTGCCCGGTAAAGCCTCTCAACCGCGATTCCCGCAGCACTGCCAGCCGTGGATCGATGTGCTTGGGCGGCGTCTGCTTGTCGCACGCATACTTCATCAGCCGCCGCGCGATGTCGATCTCTTTCACGCTGTTTCGCGCAAAGTTGATCACCTGCGTCGTCAAGACACTGGTAATCGCCTGCTCCTGGCAAAAACCAATGAGCAGCAAATTCATCCCCGCTGAATCCGCCTCTGTCATCTCCGTGATGTTCCCGATCCCCATCATGATCGCCGTGTTGGGGTACCGCTTCCTCACCCGCGCATACCGCACCAGCGACTCGGAAAATCCTAATCCCAGTGGCTCGATAATCGGGTCCAGCCGCATCGGCACGCCATCCCGCTCCAGTATCTCCACCGTCCTCATCAGTGACTCCTCATCCGCCGGTGTATCCGGAATCGCCACCACTTCCGGCCGCTTCGCTACGTCCCCACCCACCCGCCAATCCTTGGCCAGATGTGCATTCGTCGAGTTCACGCTCAGCACGATGCTCGCCCCCGCAGCCAGCCCCGCCTCCACTTCCTCTGGATGAAACGAATCGATACTCACTGCAAACCCACGCCCCACCAATTCCTTCACCACCGCTCCCACGCCTGACCACGCCGGTCGGTCCGTTTGCGGATCGCAACCAAGATCAATCACATTCGCCCCATCCCTCCGATACGCCTCCGCCATTCCGATAATCACCTCCAGCGGCAGCCGTGCGGCATGATTAATCTCCGCCAATATCTCCACGTCATACCCCGCCAACTCTTCCGGCGACACCCCACGCCGCTTCCCACCGAACATCACCGGCAAATCCTGCAAATCCCGCGGCCCAGCCTCCACAGGCACACCCAGCTTCTCTGCAATCGGCCCCAAATCCCCACGGCAATACCCTGGAATCACCACCCGCTCCACCCCTGCCCCCTCCGGCAACTCCAGCTTCCTCCCCAGCCAGTCCGCCGTCATCAGCGCCGCCACCTGAATATTCAGCACCACAATCAACGGCTCAACCTTCCCCGCACGCGCAAGATCCCCCACCACCTGCCGCAACGCAGGCTCCGCCAGCTTCCCCGTCACAAACGCAACCTTTGGCACACCCATTCAAACTCCTTTTGCCAATCATCGCCTTCGCCGCCAGCGCCAGCGACGGCTCTTGCCGTTTGAGCTGTATCCCAAACAAAACGGCATCCCATTGGATTCTCAACCGCAACATCCCCAACCGCAAGCAAACACGCCTGCTTCTTACCTCATTCTCTCACATCCGTACTTCCCCTGATCCACCACAATCCAACCACATCCGATAATTGCCTGATAATTCCAATACCTCTGACAATACCCAAGACCCAGAACCCAAGACCCAAGGAACAAGTCATGTCCGAAAAACCCAAAGAAAAAACCTACACTGACGAACAAATCACCATCCGCCTCCAAAACCAGCTCCCCGCTTGGGAGCTAAAAGAAGGCTGGCTGCGCCGCAAGTACCAAACCCCCGGCTGGCCTCATACCCTCATGGCCGTCAATGCCATCGGCTATATCGCTGAAGCCGCCTTTCACCACCCCGACCTCAACGTCTCCTGGGGCCACCTAACCGTCAAGCTCCAAACCCACTCCGCAGGCGGCATCACCGACAAAGACTTCGAACTCGCTCAAAAAATCGAGCAAGCCCTCACCTGGCTCCCCGGCGAAGGTTCCTCCTTTGAAGGCTTCGAAAAAGGCTTCAAGAAAAAATGGATCCGTTGAAATCCGGCAACACCTAACGAACCGATTCGGATGAAGACCGTGCGTTGATCTTCACATTCAAGGGCGTTGGCTGGGAATGCACTTCAAAGGACGCCCCCTCACCTCTCTCGATCTTTGCCGCGGTTTCCCGCCATCCAAGGTCAGCCAGCGGTGCAGAGACAAACTTCCCAAACAGCAGTGATGTCGTAAGCATGCACGCCAGCAGAATCAACGCGGTATGCCTCATCCAGCCGAACCTGGCACTCTGCGTAGTCAGCACCAGCAGCCACGCAAGAATCACACCCGGAAGATAGAAATACCGCTCACCAAGGCCCGACATCACCAGCCACAGAGGATCGGCGCGGTTGCGTGTCCATGCCATCGCAAGCACCACCAGACCAAAAAAACAAAAACCCAGGAACAGCCCTCGTCGCCCGACGGCCAGCGTCAACCCCCCCCAGGTCAAAAACCCCAGCAACAACCCAGCCACCACGCAGCCGCACCACGCCGGCAGCCATCCCTCCGGAAAACCAAAGAAAAACATGTCCTGAACCACCCTCTGGTTGATGATCTGCATCCAAACACCCGACCTGGAAACCAGGCCGCCCTCCACCATCATGCTCCCCTCCGCTCCCTTCAGATGCAGCACAATCGACCACAACTGAACCGCCCCCACCATGCTCGCCAACACGGCCATGCAGACGCTATGCCGGTCACGAAAAAGCCGCCAACGCAACAGAAACAACAACAACAGCGGAACGATCACGGGACTCGTCATTCCTAATACGCCAATAAGCATGCCATCCCACATCCACTGCGCCTTGACCGATCCATAACGCATGTCCGGACTGGCCTTCAGCACCGTCAGCAATAACACCAATGCCGCATACCAATGGAGATTCGTGCTGTTGAGAAACACTTCCCCAGATGCGTGTGACACCAGAACCGTCGCCAGCGCCATCCCCGTACGCTCCCGCCACGACAACACCAGCCGCCTGGAAAACAACGTGCCCACAGTAAGCACAACCATCGCGCATGCCGCAAAATCGTACAACATCGGCGCGTGGACCACAGGCAGAATCAGGCTTGAAAAATACGCTACCAAGCGGGGAATCAGGTGGAAATAACCGTTGTAGGTATGACCCACCGACGCCCATCCGTCATGGTATGCCCCGGCAAAGAAAATCAGCCCGTCTTCCGCCCAGAACTGCGGATTGATTAAGGCATCGGGTTTGCGCAGCACCAGGATCGCGCATGCCACAACTGCAACCCAAACCCCGGCCGACCGCCACCCATTGCTGCCGACCTCTGCCCGACCCAAGGTCTCCGCCATCGAACCAGGGCGAAAGTAAACAACCCCGCCAAGATATAGAAGCGCAGCCAGGCCGATCCCTGCCAAACCAAGACACCAGGGCACCATCGGGCCAACAGCGTATCGGTTGAGCCACCCAACCTCCCGAGGCGAGCGAATCAACACTTTACCACTGCACGAAGCGCTGGCATCCAAAACCTCCAACTCTAGCCGGCCATCCCTGATATCCACCACCGCCGTCACCGGCATGGATGAATTGTTGAACATGTGTCGAATCAGCGTCGGGCGGGAAACCGGATTGCGGCCGCTCCAGATTTCGTCGCTCGTTTCGCCTGTCCTCACTGTCAATTCAAGTCCCGAAGACTGTCGCGGCGCCACCACAAACTCCACTTTCACATGCCGCACTGATTCAGGGTATTCGTAAGTCAACACCAGCCTTCGGGGCGCCTGTCCCTGCTTCTCCGGCACCAGACCAAAAGGACTCATATTCGTCAAGACAGATTCCCGACCAAGGTCAGGAATCACCACGCTCCCCTCACCGCGCATCCGCGCCGGTCTCACAGGCGGACGCATCACCGGTGGCAGCACATCTCGGGTCGCCGGAGGCTCCAGCACATCAATAATCCGCATCGCCTCGTCGTGGTTCAACGGGCTGCCCGCGCTCAACAGCAACTCGGGCTGATGGCTGCATACCGCGCTATGAATCGCCATTCCCCGTTTCAACATCTCACTTTTGGCCGCTGCTGGCCCTTCAAGCCACCCATCAGTCCGATCACCCGCCTGGAGGTTTCCTGCGAACACAAACAACGACCATCCAACCAGCCAGCCAGCCGCGGCCCAGCGAATATCACCCGCCTTCTGCACATGCTCCGTCGCAAGACGGACAGCGCACCCCATGTTCACAATCACGGCCAGGGCCATGCCATACGGCCCGATCACCGCCGTCCCCTCAATCGACTTCGCCCACACCGCCAGAAGCAAAACGAAAAGCCCCAGGGCCACCAGCCGATCATCAACAGCCAGTCGAAACGCGCTTGACCTTCTCCACTTCCAGACATGCCACGCATAAGGTGCCCAGATGAACACCGCCGGCCACACATGCCCCAGAAACGGACTGCTCAGACCACGCAACACCCCCGCAATGGAAGGCACCGCCAATCCGTCTGTTCCATACGCCAAGCCCGCAGCCAAGACCGCTGAACCAGCCAGACCCGGAATAAGCTCAGCCCACCGCCCAGTGCTCGACTGTGGCGCCTGAAGCCATCGACCCAATCCCGCCGCAGCAGCAGCGCCAATCCCAATCAGGCCAACCGCCCCTGAGCACAACCCTCCCAGTCCCAGCAAAGCAAACCCCGCAAACCACTGCCAGCTCATCGGCCGGTTGCCCACCCATAACCAAAGCCCCGACAATCCCAAAAGCAGTCCCCAGTCTCCGCTCACGCCCAGACTATTCAAAGTGCCAGCCCAACCAGGTTGAAAATAGCCAACCATGCACACCGCAACCGCAACCGGCCAAACAAACCGTGGCCTTCGCCAATCCCCCGCCACCACCAATGCAGCCAGCAGCCAGCCGGCATGAACCCAGCACGCCATCCATGCCTGAACCTCGGTCTCCCAAATGTTCCCATTCAAAATGAAACCCGCAAGACTCCAAAGCAAGCCAATCGAATGAAACGGCCCGGCTGGCGTATCAAAAAAATCACGCACCCCAAGCTGCCCCGACTGCCATCTCCCAAACAACTGGGCCAACGCCAGATCCTGCGTGTTCATCCCCGCAAACGCTGGCACATATCGATTAACAAAACACCAGCAGCTTCCAATAAGGAAAAGGGCCGTCACCGCCAGAAATGCCAGCCTCCACCACTTGCGCGCCAGGCCAATGGAAAGTGCCGCCGTGGAGATCTTTTCTTCGACGATGTCTGACAATGAAGCCTCGAACTGATAAATGTAAGAAAGCGGCAAAGAACTGTCGCGCCAATAATAACCAAACCCTTTCATCCAACCCCAAGACGTTAAAATGCCTCCCCACCCAAAAGGAGGCTCTCTTGATCCCCATCGACCTCAACGGCAAAACCGCAATCATCACCGGCGCCAGCCAGGGCCTTGGCGCCCACACCGCCCGCCTCCTTCACAAAGCAGGCGCAAACGTCGTCCTGAACTTCTTCGACGATCCCTCTGGCCACAACCGAAAAAACGCAAACGCCATCGCAGCCGAACTCGGCTCACGCGCCCTCGCGCTCCCTGGCGATGTCCGCAAACTCGACCAGATCAACGCCATGTTCGACCAGGCCATCCAGCAATTTGGCGGTGTCGACATCCTCGTCAACAACGCAGGCATTCTCCGTGACAAAACCATCAAGAAAATGACCGTCGATGAATGGCAGGCCGTCATCGACACCAACCTCACCGGCGTCTTCAACTGTTGCAAAGCAGCCGCCGAGCGCATGCGCGACAACGGCCGCATCATCTCCCTGGCCAGCATCGCCGCAGCCCTGGGCTTTTTCGGCCAGGCTAACTACGCCGCTGCCAAGGCCGGCGTCAGCGCCATGACCCGCGTCCTCTCCCGGGAGCTGGGCCGCAAGGGCATCACCGTCAACGCCATTGCCCCCGGCGTCGTCCTCACCGAAATGGGCAAATCCATCCCTGACGAAGTCCGCACCCAGATGCTCACCCAGATCCCCCTCAACCGTTTTGGCGAGCCTGACGAAATTGCCAACGCCATCCTCCTCCTGGCCAGCCCCCAGGCCAGCTACATCACCGGCCAGACCCTCCACGTCAACGGCGGCTGGTACGCGGGGATGTAAAGAAAGGGTTTCGGGTTTCCAAAAATCCACCAAGCACACAAGGGGC
This sequence comes from uncultured Phycisphaeraceae bacterium, assembly GCA_964527265.1. GTDB lineage: Bacteria > Planctomycetota > Phycisphaerae > Phycisphaerales > Phycisphaeraceae > CAZGOM01. The sequence goes on from CAZGOM010000171.1 coordinate 8,506, forward strand.
CTTCCGGCCGCTTGTCTTATCTGCATGTCTTTTCCTACCCGATCCCCAAAACCCTATCTGGCCATCCCTCTCACATCCAGCACCATTACCCCCGGCTTAAGTTCATTTTGCGCCGGCGCATGCTTAGAGGCATTCGTCACCTCCACATGCTCAAGCCGTGCGTCCTTGTGTCCAAACACTTCCAGCGCCAGCCACGCCAGGTACTCAAAATCCTCTTCTTCTGAAATCCACCCCAGCGTCCCCAAACCCTCCTTCCCTTGCGTGGCCTGCATCACCTCGGGAATCTTTGCCGCGCGGTCCGGCAATCGCACGATGTAGTGATCCATCCGCGATCCCTTGAACACACTCGTACCCTCCGGCCGCAGGATCGGCCGTGTCTCGCTCAGTGTCACCGCCACAATCCCCGAAAGCGCGCACACGCCGATCAAGAGCGCCCCCAGCGATCCAGCAGCGCTTACCCGCCAATGCGAAACACGCCCTTCAGGCGTTTCTGAAAACCCCGTCTGTGCCACCAACCGCGTCCACTCCAACACCACGCCCACGACCGGCGCCAAAAGCAAAAACACCGGCGCAAGCAATCGGCTCGACCACGGCTGCCAACGAATCAAAAGAAAAAACACCGCCACCCCCGCCGCCGTCCCCACCACCCACCAGAACAACGCCCGGTTCGCCCGCCGCGCCTTGACCGTCACCACCAACAGCACGCACGCACCCCCCAGTAAAACATGCGCCGGGTTGGGTGCCGTGTCTTCATGAAACCGCATCGGGTAAAGCTGAAATTTCCGTCCTTCAAAACTCGTTCCCGGGTCATTTACATCCAGTCCCAGCGCCTCATGCACGCCGATCACCGCGCGCCCCAGCGTGATCGTCCCCCCCTCGTCGGGCGGTGCCAGCTGCAGCGCCGCCGTTCTCAGCATGTTTGAAAACATCACGAGAATGGAGATCCGGTCGTTTCTCTGGTCTCCCACCCCCGGCCCGAACGGCTTGCCGAACAACCCCACGTTTCGCGCCACAAACGGCCCATTCAACACTGCAAACACCACAACGATCACCACTGCACCAGCAAGCCGTTTCTTAAATCTCTCCCCTGCTCTACTTTCTACTGCTCTACTGTTCTCCTGCTCTTTTGCGGTTCGCCGCAATACCCAGCACCCCAGCGCCACCGCAATGCCCAGCCCAAAAAGGTAAGCAGTCCCCTTCGTCAGGCACGCCAGCCCCAATGCCGCCCCCACCAGCGCCGCATCGCACATCATCCCCAACCACCCGGCCTTCCCATCCCGCTTGATCAATTCCAGCGTAAACACACCCGCAATGATGAGCCACGCCCCCACCACCACATCCGTCTGTGGTCCCGACGCCTGCAACGCCACGATCGGCACGCTCAGCGCAAACACCCACGCGAACATCTGCCCTCGGCTCCCCGCCCCCATCAACTGCGCCCCCCGCACCGCCCCCAACGCCCCAAACAAATACCCCGCCCACTGCACGCAATTCGCAAACCGGTCAGACCCGCTCAGCATATACGTGTGCAGCACCGCCTCTTCCGCAAACGGATTCATCCAAAGCTGCCGCAAAATGTGGCTCGGGTAATGCTCCAGTGTCCCGTTCTGCATCCAGTGCATCACGCGCGGCAAGTGATACGTCAACCCATCCCACGCATTCGGCGGGCTCACCACCGCCACCACCAACACCACCAGCAAAAACGCGCACCCCACCCCCGCCATCATCAGCGCCATCCGGTCTCCACCCCGCCAATCCACACCCCGCTCGTCATCCCGCTCCCGCGTCTGCGCCCCCATCCATCCCTTCAGCCGCTCCCTCAACCCCGGCACCTTCGCATTCGCGTGATGTGCCTGAAAACAAAACACCCCCGCCCCCAGGCATGCCGCGCACCACAAAAAATCCACCGCCCCAGGCACAATCATCCGCCCCAGGCTCAGCGCCTCCAGAGTCACCGAAGCAAACACCCCCATCAACGTCACCGCCACCAGCGCAGACCCAATAAACCCCCGACCCGTCGCCCGGCATAACGCCGACCACAGCAGAAAAAAGCACAACACCGGCATTGCGATCAACATCGCACAGATTTTAGGCAAATCCTGCACAAGCACACACCATCCGCCAAAACACTTTGCACCCCTCCCTCTTCGTATCTAACATCTGACATCACACATCTCACTTGGAAAGGCCCCCCCATGTGGACCCACTGGATCGGCGAAGCCTGCGACCAGCACCCAGACCCCGTCTCCGGCGCTGGCATCACACGCCTCACCTCAAGCGTCCTGGTCAACAACAACATCTACTGCGAACAACCCTACACCTCCCCCTGCGGCGAATACATCGCCATGATCCGCTCACCCTACGCAGACCCCCGCGTTTCCAACCCCGATCTCTGGGTCATCGACATCAAACGCCTCAAGGTCAAACCCCTCGAAATGAACATCTCCGGCCTCATGGTCGGCACCTCTTCTTGGTCCGGGTGGATCTACTACATCAGCCATGACCAATCCCTCATGCGCGTCGACCTGGCCACCCAGAAAAAGGAAGTCGTCCTCTCCGAGTGGTCGCTCCCCCCCAACTTCATCCTTCAGTCCGTCACCCCAAACCATGAATACATGGTCGGCGTCCAATTCACTCCTTCCTTTACCTCGGAAATCGTCCGCATCGACCTCGCCACAGGCGAAGTCAAAGTCATCTTCGAACACCCCGAAGTCCTCACTCACCTCCAGATCGATCCCGGTGGTGGCAAAGATCTCCTTGTCCAACACAATCGCGGCCAGCGCATCAATCACATGCACGACAGCAAGCCGCACCCCACAAAGCACACCGGCGCCACCCATTTCATCATTGATCTCGACGGCAACCATCACCGCCCCCTGGCCATCGGCGAGCCCTACACCATCTCCTCCTCCGGCCACTGCG
>CAZGOM010000172.1:0-11419 GCA_964527265.1 uncultured Phycisphaeraceae bacterium
CTGGGGCATTTGCAGGCTTATTGGCAAAATGTGGGGAAAGATCAGCCCTGATGGGAGGGGGACAGAAATGCGGAGATTATTTATGACAAATGCTCTAGGAGCCAGAGCTTGAGGGTGCGGAAGAACCTTTTGACTTGCCATTGAGCGGCCGGGCGCCGGCGGTGAAGTGGAGCAGAATGCCGATTTTGTCAGTGCGAGGGAGCGATGTGCTGGAGGTTTACCGCCGGCCCTACGACCCGGCACGGTGGGTGGTCTGCCTGGACGAGACAAGCCCTTCTCAAGATGAAAGGCTTCAGGTTTCAATGGAGGATACAGGAGATCAGGTGTTGTTTTTGAATCCCAGGGAGGCGCGGAGGGCGGGTTTTAGGGAGAGTTGGATGCCGTGGTCGTGGAATTGGGCGGTGCGCCAGAGGTTGTAGTAAAGCCAGAAGGCGCAGGCGCAGATGAGAAGGGTACACAGGGTGAGGGTGGCCCAGTGAATGGGTGTGACGGGTTGGGGGATGGATTTGGTGAATTCAAGCGAGGCGGCGCTGAGTGCGATCGGCAGGGCGACGAAGGCGAAGCTGGCCAGCAGCAGCTTGGGAATGCTGGTGGAGCGTGGTTTGTTTGCGACGGGGATATCGACCATGACCATGAGGCGGGCGAAGGCGAGCGCCGCGGCGGCGACAGAGGCGAAAGCGGCGATGTCCCATGGGGTGATCTGAGTGCGGCCTTGGATGGGAGGGTGCTTGGCATAGATGGCGAGGACTTTGGGTGGGACGTTCATAGGCCGCGGGGGAGGCTGTTTGTAAGGCATGGACCAGGTGATGGCGGTGGCGAGGAGGGTGAGAATGAGAAGGTCGAGAAGGACGACGCGCATGGCGCGGAATGTGAGATCACGGGCGAGCTGGGGGCGGGAGACGGGGAGCGAGGCGATGAATGACCATGGCTGGCCGCTTTTGCTCCCCAGTAAGAGCGGATGGGCCATCAGGATGGCGCTCATAAGCAGCATTGGGCTGTTGAGGGGGTCGGAGTTGGGGGGAGACGAATCATTGTAGTAGGCGGCAAGCGCTCCCATGAACCCCATGAGCGAAAGCCGAATGACGAGGAATGAGGGGGTGATGAGGTCAATGAACCAGAGACGGCGGCCAAAGCGCTTTGCCCAGGCGCGCTCGCTGAGGAAATGCCAGGGCGTGATGGACCAGCGGGCGGTAAGAATTTTGGCGGTGCCGCTAGATTGGGATTGCGTGGATGGAGCGCGCATGACGCCGCTGAGGAGAAGCGGCAAGGGGACGCTGACACGGGGGCGCACCTGGCGCATGAAGAACGCGCCGGCAAGGGCGACGGCGAGATTTGCCAGGAGGGCGATGAGGGTGAGGGCGATGATCCATTCGTGCTGGCCGGCAAAGGTGAGGGCGGCCGCGGCGAGGATGACCGTGATGTTGAAGATATTGAAGAGCGGGAGCCATTGGGGTTTATTGATGGCTTGGACGACTTCAATGGCGGGCTCCTTGGCGATGCCGCCCCAGGCGAAGAAGAGGACGGTCAGGGTGAGGGGAGGGAACATAAAGTCGAGTTCGCTGGGAGACACGAAGACATGGGCGACAAAGGCAAGGGATAGAAGGGCGGCAAGGGAGCAACCGACCAGAAGGAGCGTGGCCATGGAACGGCGTGCGCCGGGGAGGACGTCCCAGGCGCTGGTGCTGCTGAAGTAGTAGAAGACCTGGGAGATGAGGCGGGTGATGCCGCAGAGAACGAGGAGGGTGATGAGTGGGTAGCCGGTGTGGAGAAGATGGTTGATGCGCAGGGTGATAATGCCGCCGATGACGGCGGCGGCCATGAGAAGGATCTGTGGCCGCAGGAGGAGGTGGGGGAAGGGGGCGAGGAGGGTGGCGAAGGGAGTGGTGAAGGGAGTGGTGAAGGGGATGGCGTTAGTCATTGCAGAGCTCCAGGAAGATGTCTTCGAGGGAGAGGTCTTCAGCCTGGACTTGGCAGGCGTTTTCGGATGAGAGACGCTGGATGAGGTCGGGTGAATAGCCGGTGGTGAAGCCCAGAACGCAGCCGGGCTCGTGACGGGGTTTGAGGAGGGCCGGGTCGGTGACGCGGAAGGGTGCGCCGTCGTGGCGGAAGAGGCGGAGGCGCTTGACGGATTCCTTAAGCGTGTCGAGGGGCATGTCGAGGGTGAGGCTGCCGCGGTTTAGGATCATGATGCGGTCGGCGATGCGTTCCAGGTCACTGACGATGTGGGTGGAGAAGAGGATGGTTTTGCCTTCGCCGCCGGCGATGTCGATGAGTTCAGAGAGCAACTGGCGGCGGGAGACGGGGTCAAGCGCGGAGGCGGGTTCGTCGAGGATGAAGATGTCGGAGTGGTGGCAGAGGGCGAGGATGCAGGCGAGTTTCTGGACTTCGCCGCCGGAGTATTCGGAGACTTTGCGGGCCAGGGGGAGATCCCACTGGGTGACGAGGCGCTGGGCGAGGGCGGCATCCCAGCGGGGATAGAAGTCGGAGGTGTAGTCGATGAGTTCCGCGCCGGTGAGCCAGGCGTAGAAGGTGGGTGATTGGAGGACGATGCCGAGGCGGGTTTTCAGGTCGTCGGAGAGATCCCAGGAGGGTTGGCCTAAGAGGGAGCATGTGCCGTGCGTGGGTTTGAGGAAGCCGAGCAGGGCTTTGATGAGGGTGGATTTGCCGGCGCCGTTTCGGCCAAGGAGGCCGACGACGGAACCGGTGGGGATGGCGAGGGAGATGTTGTCGAGGGCCTTGTGAGTGTGGTATTCGACGGAGAGGTTTTGGGTTTGGATGGCGAGGCTATTCATTGGATTGGTCCTCGTAGACGGCTTTGAGAAGGGCCTGGACTTGGTCGGGGGTGAGGCCGAGCTGGTGAGCCTGGGTGACGACCTGGCGGAGGGCCTGGGTGATGGCGGCCTTGCGCTGGATGAGAGCGACATCGGAGTGGGGGGTGATGAGGCGGACGCCCTGGCCGCGGACGTTTTCGATGATGCCGTCGCGTTCGAGGAGTGAGTAAGCCTTGGAGATGGTCATGGGGTTGACGGCGAGGTCTTTTGCCATGGTGCGGACGGAGGGGAGGTATTCGCCGGGCTTGATGCGTCCGGCGGCGGCGAGCTGGGAGACTTGATCCATGATCTGGCGGTAGATGGGAACGCCGGAGGAGGGAGAGACGTGAAATGTGATGGATGGGCCGGGCATGTGTATTAGTGTTGTAATACACTAGATGCGGGGTGTCAAGGGGATTTGGGTTGAGTTGGATTGGGGTTGATTGATTACCACTAAGACACGAAGACACTCAGGTCAGATAAGGGGCGGAGAAGAGGGATTTTTAGACAGCGACGAGATTCCGGGGCAGTGAGATACAACTGCCCCAGCCACCCATAGGGACGCCGCAGCAGGTGGTTATTACTCCATCGGGTATGTGTATTCCTGGAGGGATTTGTCGAAATCGTCGGGGAGGAGGGCGCGGCCGTGGATGTAGGTGCGGTTGGATTTGTAGGCCATGCGGATGGCTCGGCGGGCAGCTTTGGCGGCGTCTGGGGCATTGGGCCGGGTAGGCGGGGTTTCTTTGAGGAATTGCCTGAGGACTTCGACGGATTCATCGGTGCGGTTGAGGGCGAGAGCGTAGATGGCCATTTCGAAGGCGGGATTATTCCTGTCGGTGTTGAGGGCGATGGAGATGAGACGGGGGGTGAATGCGTCGTCGCCGAATTTGCAGGCGGCGCTTGCGCCGGCGTTGTGGGAGGCGGGGTGATCGGCGGAGAGGGAGACGGCGATGATTTTTTTGAGTTGTGCGTCGGTGAGGCCGGCGGTTTGGAGGATGGGGAACATTCCGTCGGCTAAGCCGCGCTGGGTGGCGGAGGCGGCGAGGAGGGAAGTGGTTTTGGAGTCGTTTGGGAGGTAGTAGGCGAAGGCAGCGGAGACGGAGGCGGTGGTTATGTGGGTGTTGGCGTACATGGCGTCGATGAGCGGGGGGATGGCGCGGTGATCGCGGGTGAACATGAGTTTTTCGAGGAGGTTGTTGAGTTTGGAGGAGTCGATCTGGTCGGGCCGGGATTTGGAAGCGAGGAGGGTTTGGAGTTTTTCGGAGAGGTCCTGGATGTATTGGGCCATGTCTTCATCGGTGCGGGAGGTGATGAGGACTTGGATGGGAGGGGCGGCGAGGACTTTATTGCCTTTGAAGGGGATGGTGTAGGTGGCGTTGAGTTTGTATGTGCCGGGTTGAGTGATTAGGGCCCAGCGGTTCAGGGGTATGGTTTTTGTGGTGGATTGGCCGGGCTGGAGTTTGATTTGAGGAGGCATGCAGGAGGTGGCGTATGCGCCTTTGGGAACGGCGAAGGGATCGGGGATTGGTTGGCCGTCTTGCTTGCCGTTTTGGGTGAGTGCGGTGAGTTTGAAAAATCCTGCGCGGCCGGAGAAGTCGTAGGTGTGATCGATGAAGAGGTAGGGCTTGTCGCCGATGTTGGTGACTTCAACGGTGATGGGAATTTCGTCGCCGAGTTTGAAGGATTGCTGGGGGCAGCGGATGGCGATGGTGAGGGTGTGGGGGTCTGCGGGTTGAGTTGCGGGCTGGGTTTGCGGAGCTGGTTGCGGAGCTAATTGCAGTGACGGTTGGGCGTGGGAAGGGGAGGCGCGGAGGAGGAGGAGAAGGGCGGCGAGGGAGAGAGATAGGCGGTGAATCATATTTGGGCCTCCGGGCGAGAGCTAAAATGTTAACACATGGAATTGTGGACGGTGAAGATGTGTTTTTGAGGGTTTAGAAAAAGTGGGAGATGCAAGGGGCTGAAATTTTGAGTTGCAGTGGTGGTATTAACAAGCGTGGGCAGGCGCTGTTTTTTCGGGGCGATCAGGTTTGGGCGGGTGCGGGTTTGAGTGGTTTTGGGAAGGTGTCAATCTTTTTACGAGGTGAGCGATGACGGATGGAAAGTTGAAATTGTTGTGCGTGGCGGATTTGTCGGATGTGCCGGAGGCGGTGAGGATTCTCGAGCGGGTGTTTGAAGTTGAATTTACAGGGCCGGAGCATGGCAAGGTGGAAGAGAAGATCGGCGGGTGTGATGCGTTGTGGGTGGGGTTTGATTTTAAGGTGGAGAAAAAACTGCTGGATTTGGCGCCGCGGCTGAAAGTGATTGCGACGGCGACGACGGGGACGGACCATCTGGATAAGGCTGAGATGGCGCGGCGAGGGATCGCGTTGGTGTGCATCGCGAAGGATTTCGGATTGCTGCGGACATTTTCGGCGACGGCGGAATGCGCGTGGATGCTGCTGTTGAATTGCGCGCGGAATTTCAGGGGAGCAAATGAGGCGGTGCATCGCGGGGAGTGGTCGCAGAAGGCGCACGTGGGGAGGCAGTTGCGGGGATTGACGCTGGGGGTGCTGGGAGTGGGACGGCTGGGGACGATGACGGTGGAGATGGGGAAGGCGTTTGGGATGAAGGTGTTGGCGTGCGATCGGGAGCCGCGGGAGATGGCAGGCGTGAGGTGGGTGGATTTTGAGGGTTTACTGGCGGAGTCGGATGCGATATCGATTCACATTCATATGACGGCGGAGAATTACCATTTGTTTGATGAGAGGGCGTTTGAAAGGATGAAGGAGGGAGCGATATTGGTGAACACGAGCCGCGGGGATTTGATTGATGAGGGGGCACTGTTGAGAGCGCTGGAGAGCGGGCGGCTGGGGGGATTCGGTGCGGATGTGCTGCATGATGAGTGGCGTGGGGACATGGAGAAGCACCCGGTGATTGCGTATGCGAGGGAGCATGGGAATGTGGTAATAACGCCGCATATTGGTGGCGCGACGGGGTACACGATCAGCGCGGCGCGAGTGTTTACGGCCAAGAAGGTGGTGCATTACGCGACGACGGGGGAACAACTGGAATGGGCATGAGAGTGAGTCAATGAAAACGGCTCTTGCAAGAGCTTGTTTAACAAGCAGTTGCAAGAGCCGTCTTTTGGAAGCGGAGAGGAAGGGATTCGTTCGGCTTCGGAGCGTAAGTTCATGCAGTGACGATGATTGCGACGCAAGTACAGCTTGATGATTGAGTTACGACACTTCTCATATTTCTCATCTGTCTCTTGTTTTCCAACATTTCCGCAGGTTTCAACGCCGTTTTGGCACATTTTGCCAAAGCGGTTTGATGTTGCTTTGTCTGCAACAGAAGGGATTCGCAATGATTACTAAAATTCAGGTTAAACCCAAAAATGGAAAAAGGTTCAAAGTGCTGGGAATTTGTCGTGTTTCCACCGACAAGCAGGACGAACGCAGCCTTGTCGATCAGGAAGAGCTTCTCCATCAATACTTACGAGGTGTATTTGATACAGACACGTATGACATGGAGGTTGTCTCGACCGTTGGCCGTGGAGAGGATTTAACGCGCGGAGAGCTTGCCCGGTCCATGGCTATGGTCAAGTCGGACCAGTGTGATCTGATCATCATGGAAGACTTGGGCAGGTTGATGCGGCGGCTTCAGGTCCTCAATTTTCTTGAGTTGTGTGATGACTACAACACGCGGATGATCGCGATCAATGACAAGCTGGATACTGCAGAGGGAAACTCCAGCATTGTTGCACTTATCTCGGCGTATCGGCATGAAGCTGCCAACCGTGACACTTCCATGCGTATCAAGCGCTCATTACATCATCGTTTTCAGACAGAAGGGCTGGTTGTGGCTCTTCCACGTTTTGGCTACATCAGGCCGAGGCAAGGGGCACGGGACCACGAGATTCTCAAAGATCCGTCCGCTGAGCCGATTATTCGCGAGGTATTTGATCGACTGAACGGTGGGGCATCCTATTCTGAGATAGCTGACTATCTGAATACGAAATCCGAGGCCTGCAAACGGGTCAAGAAGGGCTGGACGAGTCACTCAGTTTCTAAATTTATCCATAACCCAATTTTGAAGGGGTACAGATTTTATGGGAAAAAGCATTCCAAACGGTTCAATCAGACGGGAAAGTATAGATCGGTTCGCAGCAAGCCTGAAAGCGTAAAGTTTCGTCTCTGCCCGAATCTGGCATTTATTGAGCCAGCGACTTATGACCAGATCATTGCTGAACTCGACAAGCACAATAAGACTTATCGCGGAGAACGTCGGTTCGGCCCTGATCCCAAGACTGGGCGCGCGCGCAGGCGTACACGCTGGCCTGGGCAGCATATGTACTGTTCGGCCTGTGGCCGCTTAGTAACCTATGCCGGGCCTTATGCTTCAAATGAAATGCGATGTTACGGGTCTCAGGATTATCTGTGCTGGAACAGCTGGGTGGTTTATGGAGATACGGCACGACAGAAGATAATTGACGCGATTTTCACGGAGATTCGGGCGCTTCCCGATTTTGACGACGGGGTGCGCAATGCACTGAAAAGGGAATTGATTCGAGCGCAGGCAAATGGGGATGAATTTCCTGACGACATGAAACGTCAGTTGGTTGAAATTGATCGGCAGATAAAGAATCTGGTGGATACGGTAGCTCATGGTGGGTTTTCGGCTTCAGTGCTCAGCAGGCTGGCGGAGCAAGAACGACAGAAGAGCGAATTGGAGGTACGTATCAAGCAGATTGAACGCCCACATGAAGAGTTCAAACTACCGTCCGTTGCGAAGCTCAAGGAGAAACTTACTCTTGAGCTTCAGGACATTAAGGCAAAACCCCCTGAAGAATTAGGGCGTCTGCTGCGGATGTTGATTCCCAAGATTTGGGTTGTGCCGTACAAACTGGTAACGCTGACACGAGTTTATTTTCGAGCCGAGTTTGAATTGGATCTCACCAGTTTTTTTGGGAAGAGAGTACTTATGCCGACTGAAGCCAGGGAGCATTTAAAGCGCAGAATGACTGTGGACCTTTTTGATCTTCCCAAGTATGTCCAGCTTCACAGGGAAAGTGTCAAGCGGCATCGGGAGGGCGCCAATATGGAACAGATTGCACGGGAACTCAAAACTTCAGCAATTATGGTGGGGCGTGCGCTCAAGCTTCAGTTATTGATGGAGAAACAGGGAGTCGACAGCGTCCTGCTCCCCATTACGGGGCCGGAACCCTGGAAGTTTACATGCAGGACCAGACATAAGCGGTATCGGTTCCAGCCAGCTGAAGGGCACACACCGATGGTGTTGTTTCCAGAAGCGCCGATGACACAGCAACCTAAGAGCTGAGAGCCAGCGAGTAATTCAATTGAGAATCGGGCCCCGCGTAGTGTGGGGCTTTTTTATTGGCTGGGCAACGATCACAACATAAATGAAGGAAAAGAACATTGGGGTTGACGGAAAATAATACGGATGCGCCAGAAGAAAATGGCTTTCTTCAAGCCGAAGGTGAGATTGGACCAGGGCGATTGCTGATCCAGTTTATGGCTAGGAGGATCGCCGAAAGAATAGTGATGGAATCAAAGGCTACTAATGAGGATCAAATCGTCAGTCATGAGGAAAACGGCGAGGCAAGACGCACAGAGCGAATGAACATGCATAACGGCGCAAATGAAGGATGAGGATGCGTTAAGCCGACATCAGTTGTCCAGCGTCGTTCGGGGGCTCCTTAGTCAAGTGGGATGTGGCCAGCCGGGGTCAAGTTCGGGATCTGATCGTCACAGGTTGCTGGATGCGTGCGCGTTAATTAACTGGTTGCATGCCCAAGCAGTGTTGAGCCCGAGCATAGTTGAGCGGGAATTGAACAGGCAACAGCGCTTTTGGCTGCTCATACTGAGCCAGGCGCAATGTCTGGCTACGGAGATGTGTCGCGATGTTCTGTCCGATGATTTGGAGAAGATCGTCTCACGATCAAGGATTTTCAGGGACCTACTCATTCTCAGTGAAGGGTTTCCGGTCGTTGCTTTCGACCAAGAGCGTCGAGTCAAGTGGGACTGAGCGGGTGAAATCCAAGCCGCCTTTGGGGGTGTTCTGATAACGGGTCGAAGCGCGGCGCATCGCGCTAAAGCAGTGTGTTTACATGTCAGATGTATTGGCGGGCCACGTGGCTTCGCCATGCTTTTTTCACAATTCATATTTTCACGAAAGCCAGTTTATGGCCAAACATATCGAATTGAACAAATATCATCTGCCCCATGTCGTGCGGACAGCTCAAGTGATTTATCGGGCACTTTGCGGATGGCCCTATAACCACAGCAGATCTTCTAATACGCGCGACGTGACTGATCTACTGGACGCCCTTGCCGATGTTTATCAGCGCAGGGCAAGCATGGGTATTCCCACCAGCGGGTTCAACCCCAATGCGGGAATTTCAAGCTTTGATCGGCGCTGGATACGATCGCTGGCAGAGGCGGAACAAGCCGCTGCGAAGCTTAGGCTTAAGAAGCAAGGATGTCTGATCAAACCGCCATGCACATTCATGGCGCTAGTTCGCAATTTGATCGACCTATCAGAGCGGGTTCCCACGCTGGTATTTAATCGAAAAACGGGCACTTTATGGGTGCATACCATGCCGGTGAACTTAAATGGGATATTTCTGGGTTCCTTCCAGTTGGTTCTTGCTGTTGGGCGCAGGAATTTCCTTGATCAGGCGGAGCTGCCGCTTAGCGTGAGAATGCTTGGATATCCTGGTTCAAAGTATCAACAACACCCGCATGTGCGCAACGACAGGCTCGACTTTGGAGATCAGACGGGGCAGGCCCGAGCGGCGCTATATGCCGGTCGATTGCTTGAGTTTTTCACGCTTACTTCGAAGATACTTGAGAAGTATCAGCCCTGGCGGGCATATACCCGGCTTGAAAGCCAAGGTAATCAGGATGAGCGCAGTTGCTACGAATGCGGTGACGACAGGCATGAAAATGCGGGCATCAACTGTGTATCGCAGGGAAGCGTGTTTTGCTCTCTGAGTCATCAGTCGAGGGAGCAACAATATGCGTTACCCCAAGCAGCGACTGTGCGACGCAAGGGCAAGAGAGTGGTTGGTAACAGTCAGGGCGGTGTCCGGCGAACCCGGTTGGCGATCCCGGTCCAACAGCAGTCTTATCCGCCAGTGCTTCCACAACTGCGATTCAACCTGTATGCATGGGCTAAAATGTGGTTCTTTTGCAAATACCGTCCTAATGAATTCACAGCGTACGGGGTGTTTGCCGATGGGGAGCAACTGCTTGTTGTAGACATCCTGCTGCCCGATCAGCGGGCGACAGCGAGTACGGTGGGGCACACTGGCCTTGGGATGGAGAGGCTTCTTGAGCGTGCAAAGCGTCTTGGGTACCGGCCAAACCAGGTCGCGCGATTATGGATCCATTCACACCCGGAAGGTGATGTAACCCCCAGCCCGCAGGATCAGCGCACATTCAACATGTGTTTTGAGGAGCACGACTGGGCGCTGATGGTGATCTTGTCACACCAAGGCAGAATCAATTGTCACTTGCGGATGATGAAACCATCATCGTTGGGAACGGGTGCGATTCAGCAAGAGATTTCCGTGGTGGTCGATATGACTCAGCCGTTTCCCAAAAGTGAGATCAAGGCATGGCAACAGGAATATGACCGGCATGTGAAGGTCAAACCCAGGAAGGTAGGGATGCTCAAGAAGAGATAACAGCGCTTTCAGCTACATGGAGGTGGGCGACATCATTTAGTCGCCCACCTTCTTTTTTAGCTATTTGCGCCGACGTTTAGATGCCGATGGCCGAGATCGAATAAGAGCTTCATTAAACCAATGCAGGGGGTCGGTTGCACAGGCATCGCACCATCGGCTGAACTCGGCGATGTCCACCCGGCGATTTCCGGTCTCGCAGTTGTAAACCCATGACTGAGGTTTGTTGAGCCGATCACCCAACTCGCGCTGTGTTAAGCCCGCACTTTCCCTGATCTGCAGAAGCAGTTTTGGGATAGGGAGGTAGCCAGGGTCGTGCTGAGCCTTGGTTGGCATCTACACACTGTCAGCACATGGCCTGTTGACACGAGATAAGTGTCAGGACCATTGACTTCGAGATGAACTGTGCGCAAAATGTGTTGAAACGGAAATAGTGTCAAGTGTGGTGTTTTTTTTAACCGCGCTGTCGCCAGTTTTATGAACGTTTAATTGGATGACCGACAAACCAGTATTGGAAATTCATATGACGAATACAACTCAGGATGAAGGCGAAAAAAAGAATGATGACGCTCTCAAGACTGCCGGGGAGAGTTCTGAGTCGAAAGAACGGGATGGGTGGGCAGAACGATGGTGGTTTTATCCAGTGATTCTGCTGATCCTGCATGGCGGCACGAATCTTTATAACGGCCGCGGTTTGTTTGAGCCCCTATGGAAGCCGTCAAAGCCCACGCCTCAGCCGGTGCGCTATATACAGCCCAAATTTCAAGGGTTCTCTCCACAATTCTTTGAATCTTCGCACCAGAGTAAGCAGGGGAAATGATTCACCCATCGGATTACACAAACTCGGGAACTTCGCCTATGTCACCACAACTGATCTGCCCCCCTTGTTGGTACCACCTGATATGAGAGTCAGGTGTTGAAAGAC
>CAZGOM010000173.1:0-11410 GCA_964527265.1 uncultured Phycisphaeraceae bacterium
CATGCCTTACCAATGGGGGACGGTGGGCATTGTGTACGACAAAACGAAGATCAAGACGCCTGAATCATGGAAAGCGGTCCTGGACCCGGCCAGCCAGCCGGGCAAAGTGGTGCTGGTGGATTCCATGCGCGACATGATCGGCTCGGCCCTGATCGCCGAGGGAAAAAGCGCCAATGCAACCGCCCCTGCTGACCTGCGCGCGGCAGGCGTGAAACTGGTGGCGACCAAGAAGAGTCCCAAGACGGTGGGCTTTGAAGGAAGCGTGGGGGTGGTGGGCAAGGTGGCATCAGGCGAGGCGCAGCTTGGCGTGTGCTACAACGGAGATGCGCTGCAGGCACAGGCGGACAATGCGCCGAACCTGGCGTTTGTGGTGCCCAAGGAAGGCGGCATTCTCTGGGTGGACCTGATGTGTGTGCCTAGCAAGGCGCCTAACGCCAAAGCAGGCCAGAAGTTCATCAACTACATCCTGGACGCCAAAGTGGGAGCGAAGCTGTCGAACTTCAATCGCTATGCATCGCCCAACAAAGCCGCCATGCCGGAGATTAAGCCGGAAGACAAGGCTGACACAGCCATCTATCCGGATGCAGCGATGCTTAAAAAGCTGGAGATGCTCAAAGACCTGGGCCCGACGACACGCATGTACGACGATATCTGGACAGCGGTCAAGACACGCTGAAGACATTAGGGGACAACCTAGGTTGGCGCCAAGGGTATTTAGATCACGTTAATCCAGAAAAAGAGATTGACGCAGATGCCTCGTTGTGATTATTGTGATGACGGTCAATGAGCTTATGACCCATTTCGTCCGGGGAATGTAAACGGTTTATTCAACCTTTCATTTAATTCCCCTGATTTGATGGGATTCTCATCTTGGCAGCCAGCCTCAGGCCTTTCACACGCACAAGCGGCTTTACGCTTATTGAACTATTGGTGGTGATTTCCATCATTGCGGTTCTGACGTCGATCTTATTGCCGACGATTGGAATGGCGCGGGAGCAGGCAAGGCGCACCCAGTGCGCTGTGAACGCCAAGCAGTTGACGATGATCGCGTTCATCTATGCCGAAGACCAGAAGAACACGGTGCCCTACGGAGGTTATGAGACGCAGCCCCCGGCGTCGGCCCCCTCAACCAAATACGCCTTTCACCGGGCGATGCGGCGGATTCTGTTCAACGGCTACGGGCTGACGGATTACCGCACAGTGCTCTGCCCGTCGGGCGTGGCGACAAAACGGCCGCTGGTGAGGCAGGAGTTCCTGTCGACGACATGGTTCACTAACTATTCGACAGAAGACTGGTCACTGAACAACAACGGGGACCGCAGCAACTACGGCTACTGGGTGGGTAAGGACCGGTTTGTGGCCAATACGCCGACGATTGACTACAAGCTGCCGGAGGTCCTGCGCTTCGCGGATGCGCAAAAGCCTTCGACGCGCATCGTGTGGGCCGACCCGCTGATGCCTGAAGGGATCGACAATTCCGGCGGCGCGACCATCACGATGCCGGGCAACACGCACGACACCAACGGGGACTGCAAAAGCGTCGGGGTTACAACCTCTTATATCGATGGCCACGTTGCGTTTGTTCGCGTTATTTACGGGGTGAACGTCATGAACTGGCGCGTCCAGTATTTTACCTATTAAAGCGTAGTGCCCTGCTCCATGCTCGAGCAAAAGAAAGCGAGTCCCCGATGACTTCCCGCAACACCCAAAGATCCATGCGTTCAGGTTTCAGCCTGATCGAAATGCTGGTGGTGATCACGATCGTTGTGGTTTTGCTGTCGGTTTTGCTGCCGGCGCTGGGCGATGCGCGCTATGCCGCACGGCAGACGTCGTGCGGGGCGAACCTGCGGGGTCTGATCAGCGCTTCGCTTTCATACTCCAACGACTACAAGGGGGATGCGCCCTACGGAGGTTGGGACGACTATGGCCGGGGCTGCTTCTCCACCGACACGCGTAAAATCCTCTACATGCAATACGGGCTGGACTCCCCCAAGAAATGGTGGTGCCCGCTGGACTTTTTCGCGACACAGAACAACTACATCCTGACATCCAAATATGGGACCAACCCGCGTTGGTTCAATGATTCGACATGGGTGCCCAACGGCCTGGACTGGACGGAGAACCATCGAAACCAGCAGGGATACAACTACTTCCTGGGGCCTGGACGCGGGGTGGCCGATCCAACGACAACGCCACCGGGACAGATTCAATACAACATGGCCGTCGCCAAGAAGTTCAGAAACATTCCCCGGCCCAGCCTGCGACAGGTTTGGATCGACAACCTCAAAGACCAGGGCACGACCGCGGGAGGCGTTTCAGGGGGCTGGCAGCACCCCTGCAACACGCATAACCGGGGACGCCAGGGTTATCCCGACGGCTCCATGAACGCGATGGCGGATGGACACGTTGAATACCGCCCTTATCTCTGGGGTCAAAACACGACTGCCACCAGCGACTGGGCCTCACAGACTTTTACTTATTGATCCGTCTTCATATCTCAATCGGCCCGGGGCGCATTTAATCTTGTCCGTGTTTCGACTCGGATACGCGCAAGGTGCTGTATGAAAATTACGGATTAAACACCCCCAAGCAGTGGTGGTGCCCGCTGGCGTATTTCATCAAAGACTCAGCCGTCCTCAAATCGTTTAACGCTGGCCAAAACCCCAAATGGTTCACGGATCCAAACTGGGCCGTGGGACTTACCTGGACGGAGAATCACCGGGGTCAGCAGGGTTATGACTATTTCATCGGAACCGGGCGCGGGCTTTCCAGCGCGACGTACAAAATGCCGGTCTACCTGCGCTTTGACAACGTGCGCGCCCCCAGCACGCGGCAAGTTTGGATCGACAACCTCCAGCCCGCCGGCTCCACAGGCACGCAATACGGAGGCGTTTCAGGCGTGTGGCAGCACCCGTGCAACACCCACGACCGCGGACGGGCCGGCTTCCCCGATGGGTCGTTTAACGCCATGGTCGACGGGCATGTGGAGTGGCGTAAATGGTACGAGGGCGTGAATACGATTGACTATGTCGATCAGTGGTTCAGCTATTAAAACTTGGCAGGCTCAAACCATTTGAACCAGTAAGCGGGCTGGGCTTTCACTTGGGCAGCCATGGCGTCAACATAGCGACGAATGGGGATCAGGCGGCAATGAGCCTGCCCCACAAGGCCGTTGCCCACATCGCAGTGCCGGTCAACCCACTGCCCCATCAGCGGGCGGTCGATGAAGAAGTAGGACGCGCCGGGGCGCTCGGCTTTGCGGCGATTGAAGTCGATGGTTTCAGCGACATGCATGAAGGTGGAGGAGTGGTAATCGACGCCGAGCATAAGCAGAAGGGCATCGTTTTCGTAGAGTTTGATGAGGGGCGATTTATCGCCGTAGGCCTTGCCCCAGGGGGCGTAGTCCCAAGGGGACTCCATACCGGTTTTTTCCCGGTGAGTGGAAGTGTAAAACTCCGCTTTGGGTCCGCGCGCGGCAACGGAGTGGGAATAGTGATCGGAGCGCACGGTGCCGGGCATGGTGCGGAAGAATTCAGTGAGATAGCCGACGGTGGAAGGCGTGGTGGCCGGGTTCCAGCCTTTGGCGCGGCCTTCGGACCCGCCCGCGACAAGATTGAAGGACGGCATAAGAAGTGTGGCGCCGCTTATAGCGGCTTCAAGCGCCTGGACGATGCCGGCCGCGCCGTTTTCCACCGGCCCGACGGACTTGTAGGACGAGTGAACATGGAGGTCCCGACCTGGGGTGACGCCAAGACGGGCAAGGTCAGCGGTGAGTTGTTGTGAAGTAATCATGGAAGAAAGGTACAAGGAAAAAGGGATAAGGGACAAGTTCAGATATGCAAACGGTGTGGAGTGCGAGCAAGGGAGAACGCCTCCAGGTCCTGTTCTTGGGGTAAAATCGAGCGCATGACGGCATCAACGGCGAATCATTCGGGGTTTCTTGAGCGATTCAAGCATGTGGCGGGGGACATCAAGCTGAGCCACAGCGTTTTCGCTTTGCCGTTCGCGCTGCTGTCGGGTTTTTTGGCGGCCGGTTGGGCGCAACGATTGCCGCGCGTGGGCGAAGTGGCGCTGGTGGTGGCGTGCATGGTGTTTGCGCGGACCTCTGCCATGGCGATCAACCGTTATGCGGACCGGGATTTTGATAAGGCCAATGCCCGCACCCAGGGGCGAGCGATTCCCACGGGACGAGTTTCGCCCGGCTTCATGCTGGGGGCGGCGGTGGTGAGCGGGTTGCTGTTCATAGGCGCGGCGGCGGGGTTCTGGGGGGTGTACAAAAACGTGTGGCCGGTGGCGCTTTCGCCGCTGGTGCTGGCATGGCTGTGCGGATATTCCTACACCAAGCGTTTTACAGCGCTGTGCCATGTCTATCTGGGGGCATCGCTGGCGCTTTCGCCGCTGGCGGCGGGAATTGCGTTGGAACCCGGGTTTTTAGGGACGGCTTCGCCATGGCTGCTGGCCGGGATGGTGGCGTGCTGGGTGGCGGGTTTTGATGTGATCTACGCGCTTCAGGACGTGGCGGTGGATCGGTCCCTGAAGCTGCACTCCCTGCCTTCAAAGGTGGGAACCGAAAACGCACTGAACATCGCACGGGCGATGCATGTGGTTGCCGTCGGGTGTTTGATCGCACTATGGAAGGTGTCGGGGCAATTGGGGGTGCTGTTCTTGATCGGCGTGGGTTTGGTGGGCGCGCTCCTTGTGCTGGAGCATGCCCTGGTGTGGCGCAGTGAGACCAAGCATTTGAATATGGCGTTCTTCACGGTGAACGGGGTGATCAGTCTGCTCCTGGGCGTGCTGGGGATTGTGGATGTGGTGATGAGGGTCTGATGTCTGGGGTCTGGGGGAAGGCGTAGTAAGACAATCCCTGCCTACCCTAAAAAGCTCATCGAACACCTCCTCTTTCTGACCAGACCCAAGACCCCAGACCCGAGACCCATCTGCAGATGTGCTATCTTGTGGACCCCCTTTTCTTGTGGAGTGTGTGTCATGATGGGATTCGGAAAAAAAGCGTCGGCGTTGAATCCTGTGTGGCAGGTGGAGATGGAAGAAGCCGTGACAGGGGTGTCATGGGCGCTGAGGGAGGGGCGGCTGGCGGCGATGCCCGTGGAAGGCAGCATCGTCGTCATCGACGGCAAAACAGGAAAGACCCTGCACAAGCTGCCAGGCCACAAGATGGGGAACAACTCGATGTGCTGGTCGCATGATGGTGGCACGCTGTTCACTGCGGGGCAGGACGGCAAGGTGAATGCATACAAAGCCGCGACGGGGGAACAGGTTTTTTCCATCGCGCCGGGCGGCAAGTGGATTGACCATCTTTCATGGTCCCCGGCATTTCGCAGCATTGCGCTCAGCGACGGGAAGCTGGCCAAGATCTACAAGGAAACGGGAACGATTTCAGTGGAATCGCCCGTGCATGAATCCCAGGTGTCAGGCGTTGCCTGGAGCCCGGACGGCAAACTGCTGGCCACAGGCTGCTACGGCGGCGTACGCATATGGGACCCGCAAGCGGCCAAGTGCATCCAGACCATGGAAGTGGCCGACAAGGTGACCTTCATCATCTGGAGCCCCTCGGCTAAATTCGTGGCGACCGGCTTGCAGGCGGAAACGCTTTACGTGGGTCGGCGTAATTCCACCGATCATCTGCAGATGTCCGGCTACCCCTCGCGCACCCGCTCCCTTTCCTGGACGCCTGACAGCCTGCTCCTGGCCACCACAGGCGGCAAGGCGACGATCATCTGGAATTTCGGCGGCAAAGGGCCGGAAAACAGCAGGCCGCGCATCCTCGAAGGCCATGAGGACAACGTGACCCAGGTGGCATTCGACTTCTGGGGCGCAAAACTGGCCACGGCATGCGAAGAAGGCATCGTCAACGTGTGGGACGCCAAGAAATGGGGCCACATGCACACGACAAAGCTCGGCGGCGGCGTGCATGCGATGGGGTGGCGGCCGGACAACCAGGTGCTGGTGACAGGGGATGCGGACGCAAAGGTCACAGCGTTCTCGGTGTAATTCTCGCATCCGCGCCCGGGTTATCGAGTGATCGGGTTACCGGGGGGCTTCGAGTCAGCCTCTGCCATTCAAAGGCCAATGCCCTTTGAGGCACAAATTGTCTTAGCGAAACTCATGGATACGCGATAACCCGAACACCCGATTACCCGGGCGCGTGGGATCTCATTACATCCCGGCGGCTCTACGCCGATGCTGGGTCATGAGCGACACCACCACCAGGACGATGAAGCCCAGGGGAATGGTGACGATGCCGGGCTGGCTGAAGGGGACGATGGCGTCTTCTGCCTTCCAGCCGTACACGTCTTTGTAGGTGTCGCCGGAGAGAAGAATCCAGGCCAGGGAGGCAATCATGCCGGCGAAGATGGCGGCTGCGATGCCTTCCTTGGTAGTCTTTTTCCAAAAGAGGAGCATGACCAGGGCGGGGAGGTTTGCCGAGGCGGCGACGGAGAAGGCCCAGCCGACCAGGAAGCTGACGTTCATCTTCTCAAACACAATGCCCAGAATAATGGCGACGATGCCGACGCAAACAGCGGCAGCCTTGCCGGCCTTCACTTTACCGGCGTCATCCATCTTGATCTTCATCAGATTGGTCATCAGGTCATGGGCGACGGTGCCGCTGGCGGCCATGATGAGGCCGGAGACAGTGCCTAAAACCGTGGTGAAAGCAATGGCGGAGATGACGGCAAAGGGGAACTCACCAAACGACCGGGCCAGGAGCGGCGCGGCCATATTGCCCTTGGCATCGGCAGGATCAAGGACACCGGAGGTCATGGCGGCTAAGCCCAGATAAAGGGTGAGGATGTAAAAGAAGCCGATGCTGGCAATGCCCACCATGGTGGATTTGCGGCTGGATGCCTGGTCCTTCACCGTGTAATAACGAATCAGGATGTGAGGTAAGGATGCGGTGCCGCAAAAGAGGGCGAGCATCAGCGAAAGGAAGTTGAGCTTCTGATACCAGTTGTCGGAACGGACGCCTTTGAAGGTGGGCGATGCGCCTGGGGTGAGAAGGTCAGCGCCGGGGGTGAAGACGTCGTAGTAGACAGTGGTGACTACGCCGTCGGCATCGGTGATGGTTTCACTTTTGGATTGCGCGACGGTGCTCTGGTCGATGGTGGCCAGGTAGGAAAGCGGGCCCAATGCGCCGGTGGAGGATTCGCCGTCGGGCACTTTGGGAAGCGCGGAGATATAACCGACGGGCTGGAGCACACGGGAGCCGGTGTCATCGCCGTTGATGGTGATTTTGCCGGGCTTGCCGCCGCTGGGAGGGGCAACCTGTTTGTATTGAACGCCCATGGCGAACTGCGCGTTCTCCTGGCGTTTGTAGATACGAAGACGGCCTACTTTATCCAGGACGCGGATGTAAGGCTTTTCAGCCCAGCCGCCTGTGGCGGGGAGAGGGTCTTTGATGCGGGATATCTCGACACGATCGCCAAAGCCCTGACGGGCTTCAGTGGCGGCGGCGAATTGCTCATCGTTGTTGTAGGGAATGGGTCCTGTGGCATGGCCACGAATGAGGATGGCGACCACGAGGCCCGCGCAAAAGAGCACCAGCAGCGAGCCTTTGATGAACTGAACCCAGGTGGTGGAAACCATGCCCGCGGTGGTGACGATCAGGATGACGACCACGCCGACGGTGACCACGCCCACGGCATGAGGAAAGCCCAATAGCGGCTTGATGAGCGCACCCGCCCCGACCATCTGGGGAATCAAATAGAAGATGCTCACAACAAGGGTGCTGATGGCGGCAGCAAGCTTGATGCCGCGCGAATCGAATTTGGAATCCAGCGCATCAGCGAAGGTGAACTTGCCCAGGCGCTTTAAAGGCTCGGCGACAACAAAGAGGGCGACGACCCAGCCTGCGAGGTAGCCGATGGAATAGAGGAAGCCGTCATAGCCGTAGAGGGCGATAAGCCCGCAGATGCCCAGGAAGGAGGCGGCTGAGAGGTAATCACCAGCGAAAGCGACGCCATTGACGAACCAGGGGATCTCGCCGTGCGCGGCATAGTAGCCCTTGGCGCTCTTGGCCTTGCGCCCAAGATAAAAGCTGATGCCCAAGACGACGGCGACGAAAAAGGCGAAGACGCCGATGCTGATGGGGGATGCGGAATAATTCAAGCCTTGGCTCCGTTGGAGGCGTTTTGCGAGGCTTTAAAGGCGGTCATGGTGCGTGAGCAGAGGTACATGTAGATCATGGCCAGGAGGACAGCGATGATGATGAGGCCCATGCCGTAGATGATGGCGAGGTTCACCCCGGCCAGAACTTTGACGCCCATGGACTTGGGAGCGTAGCTGGCGAGGCCCATGAAGCCGGCGTAAAGGGCCAGGTAAATGAGAAAGAGAATGGTGGCATTGCGGGTGTTGATCGATTCGACCTCGGGATGGTCGTCGTGGTCGACTTGCGGCGCGGGGTCTGGGTGGGTCGGGTCGGATGACATGAGTTGGAACCTCCGTATCGCGGGAAGCCGCGATCGAGCAGGAGAGCAATGGAACAGGGAACAACAGAAAAAGTGGAACGGCAGAGAGAAGATACCAAAGGGTGGCGGGGCGAATGACGAATGGGAGAGAGAAAAACGCGGGGGATGGATCGGAGGGGGAACGAACGGGCAGGAATGGCGTTTAAACACATTTGCGAGGGAGGGGTGCACCACAGATCAAACGCGCAGGAAAGGGCATTCAGGTCGATTTAAACGGCTAGCAGAGGGACGGCAATGACCATAGTTTTTATTTTTTATAGAATAACAGGATAAATTTCATTACATAGATTTTATATCTCGCTCAAATATTTATGCGCTCCTATTGACCTTGGCGTGCCACATCCAATAGCATGGAGCCCATGACACATACCGGTTTATCTAAGAAAATGGGCATGGCAGGATTCACCTTGGTTGAGTTGCTGGTGGTCATCGCCATCGTCGGACTTCTGCTCTCCCTGGTTCTGCCGGCGATGTCACAGGCGCGCGAAGCAGCCCGCAGGGCCATCTGCGCATCCAACCTTCGGCAAAACTGCGTGGCCCTTTTGGCCTATGACCAGCAGGAGCGCAGTTTCCCCACCAGCGCGTACAACGTGCCCACGCAGATCACCAACAAAGCGCACATTGCGCTCCGCGAGTCTTTCAACGTGGCCAGCAAGCTCGTGTACTGCCCCTCTGGCATGCCGCTGTCATCAACCAATGCGGCCTACTTGTGGGACAAGGACAACATGTTCGGCGCGCGCCTGGGATACTTCTACGTCCTGGGCGATGGCGGCAACGGGCCCAGCAAACTCACCCTGGGATGGCAGGCGGCCAACTTCCCCTCCAAGGATGCGGGGCATTACGCGCGCCTGTCAGCGGTCAAAGACAATCCCTATCCGGCTTACAAGGTACGGGCGGATGAGCAGTACATGATGGGGGATGTGGCCTGGTGGCGGATGACCGCCACGCCGCACACATATACCCCTCAACGGGCCAACCATCCGGGCACGGATGGGTATTCCGCCGCGGGTCAGAATGTGTTGCACATGGATGGAAGCGTGGAGTGGCAGACGCCGCGCCTGGGTGGGACGGATCCGTCGTGGGTGTACTGGGGAGCGACGAATACGAATTTCATCTGGATCGCTGGGCGTGTGCCGCTGCCGGACCCGGCGACGATTGTGCCGTGAGGGGTTGAAGGAGTGTGATAATGCGTCGGGTGGCGGGGGCTGGTTCTGAACCTGCCCCGGTCTTGCGCCACCAATAAGATTCCGGTGCAGCCGCGGACGGCAGCCCTTGCCACCCAGCATCACGCGATAGAATCGTGCAACCTAATTCGTGAGGCTCATCATGCGGTATCGGCGATTCGGCAAGACGAATGTTCAGATTCCGGTGATTTCCTGCGGCGGGATGCGTTATCAGGCCAAATGGGGCGACATCAAGCCCGAAGAGGTGCCGGCCGAGGGGCAAAAGAACCTGGAAGCGACCATCCGCCGCGCGGTGGACCTGGGGATCAATCACATCGAAACGGCGCGGGGGTATGGCTCAAGCGAGATGCAGCTTGGCTATGTGCTGCCGAGCATTCCGCGGGACAAGCTGATCGTGCAGACGAAGGTTGCGCCAGTGGCGGACCCGAAGCAGTTTCTGGCGTCCTTTGATAAGTCAATGGCTTATCTGAAGCTGGATTATGTCGATCTGTTTTCGCTGCACGGGATCAATGACAAGCAGACGTTGGAATGGTCAATCCGTCCCGGCGGGTGCCTGCATGCCGCGCGGCAATTGCAGAAGCAGGGCCGCTGCCGGCACGTGGGTTTTTCAACCCATGCGCTTCTGGATGACATTCTCAAAGCGCTCAAGCACGAGGAAGACGGCGGGTTCGACTATGTGAACCTGCACTGGTACTTCATCTCCCAACGCAATTGGGCAGCAGTGGAGGAAGCCAACAAACGGGACATCGGGGTGTTCATCATCAGCCCGTCGGACAAGGGCGGAAAGCTTTACGCCGCACCGCCGAAGCTCACCAAGCTGTGCGAGCCGGTCCACCCGATCATCTTCAACGATCTCTACTGCCTGCGGCGGCCGGAAGTGCATACGCTGAGCGTCGGCGCGGCCAAGCCTTCGGACTTTGACCTGCACGTTCAAGCCGTCGACATGATGGATAAGACCGAGCAGATTGTGCCGCCCATCCTGGCGAAGCTGGAAGCGGCGATGAAGGAAGCAGTGGGCACGGCACATCCGGAGGATTTCAATGTGGGGCTGCCGGAGTTTCATGATGTGCCGGGAGACATGAACCTGCGGGTGATGGTGTGGCTGCGGAATCTGGCCGTCGGCTGGGACATGCAGGAGTACGGAAAGATGCGCTACAACCTGCTGGGCAACGGCGGGCACTGGTTCCCCGGGAAAAACGCGGTGGAGCTGGAAACGCTCGCCGGGCAGGTGGAGAAGGTGGTGTCGGGCACGCCCCACGCGGCGAAGATCGTGCCGCTGGTGCGGGAGGCGCACGCCATTCTGGGCGGCGCGGCGGTGAAGCGGCAGAGCCAGAGTTAGTTTTTAGTGGTCAGCGGCCAACGGGGAGGAAGATTGAACCAGCGGGTTTTCTGCGCGTCTTACTAATTGACATAACATTACTGCCTAAGTAACGTCTTTTGGGCATTTACCCCCCTACTCCCTCAGCAAGGCATATCCATGAGCGTGACTGAATCCGTGTGCGATGTGGTTTCACTGATCGGCCAAGCCCCTCAAAGCATCAAGCCCAGCCAAACAGCTGACGGGGCATGGGAGATCGGCTTTGAATCGGCGGCAGGCCTGTATCAGCTCTCGGTCCTGGTGGATGCGGCCAAGTTCAACTGGGAAGAGCTCTACTTCATCAGCGATGTGCATGGCAACAACAACGAGCGGACCGGCCCGTGGGACTTTGACTGGCGCAACAAAAACATGCCGCTGGTGCCCAC
>CAZGOM010000174.1:0-11377 GCA_964527265.1 uncultured Phycisphaeraceae bacterium
CCGGCCAGCCCGTCGCCAAAAGCGAAGTCTTCGACCAGGAAATGATCAACGGCGCAGGCATCTAAAAGGTCTTCATTTGTACTTATTCCTTATCCCTTTTCACTTTTCACTTTCCTCCCCTCACTGTCAGCAGAATCTGATTGATCGCCCCAAAATGCAGCGCAAAATGCACCGGACTGGCCATCGATCCCGTCAACATCAACTCATCCCCCCTGTCCACGTTCTCGCACGCCGCAATCCATTTATCCGCCAGCGTCCGGATCTTCCCGATCAGATCCTTCCACTCCTTCTCACTCACCGTCTGATTCTTCCACGCCGCCTTCCAATCCGCCTTTTTAAACGCGTTGTAATCCCCTGACATCACCTTGTCGATCAGTTCCAGGTGATAAAGGATGTGCGCCGAGTGAGCGGCAATCGTCCGCCTCCCCGGCCCCGGCTCCGTCGAAGCCTCCGCCGCCGTCGTCCTGTTCAACAACCCCAGCAACCCCCCATCCCCAGGGTTGGTGAACCAACTCTGATTCGGCGGGCTTCCGTGAAACGCCTCACTTACCAGCGTCTTGAGCGCCTTGCCCGTCAAGTCTGCCTGTTTCATGGCTTTTCCTTTCGGTTGTTTTAAAAACAATAGGCACGGGTTGGCCTATCGCCAACCCGTGCCCTGCTTAAATCATTGCCGTCCTTTTACTTCCCTTGGCCTTCAATCGCCGCAAGTTCCGCCTGCGCCTTGGCCAACTGGTCGCGCGACTGCTGCACCATCTTCGCTGGCGCCTTGTCCGCATACCCGGGCTTGCCCAGGCGATCCTCAAGCTGCGCAATCTGCTTCTTGAGTTCTTCCGCACGCTTGCCCAGCCGGTTCTTCTCCTGGTCGGCATCCACCAGGCCGTGCAGATAAAATTCCCGCTGGCCCACAATGACTAATGCCGCATCAGTCGGACGCGCCACATTGGGGCCAAACTCGCTGATCATCAGGTTCGCCAGCGTCTCCAGATACCCATGCGTCTCCAGCGCAAGCTGCGCAAGGTCCGCGGGTGTCTTCACGCTCACTGTCAGCTTCTGCTTGGGCGGCACCTTATACGTGTTGCGCGCCTCGCGCACGGCCGACACCACGCCCTGCAATCCTGTGAACCGTGCTTCCACTTCGCTGTCGATCAGCCCCTCAGATATCTTCGGCCACGCCGCATTGATCAGCAGTGTCGACCACGGCAATTCCAACCCCTCCATCTCACGGTTGGGCACCACGGAATTCAAACGCTCCCATAGCTTCTCCGTCACAAACGGCATCGCCGGATGCATGATCCTCAGCGCCGCGTCCAGGCACGCCGCCAGCACCTTCCGCTGCGTCAAGCTGCTCTTGATGGTCGGCTTCACCATCTCGATGTACCAATCGCAAAGATCGCGCCACACGAAGTCATACAACTCCTGCCCGTAGTCCGAAAACTGGTAGTTCTCCAACTGCTGGTTCACGCGCTTAAGCGTGCTGGCCAGACGCGAAAGAATCCACCGATCCGCCAGTGAAAGTTCATCCTTCACACCCGGCTTGGCCGGCTCCATGGGAGCCTCCAGATTCCCCAGGCTGAAGCGCGTCGCGTTCCACAGCTTGTTGGCGAAGTTGCGCCCGATGTCGAATTTATCCGACGTATTGCGCGCCGCCGGCAGCCCTGCCGCTTCCGGCACGCCCGCCGCAGCGCCGTAGCTGGAGGCGAACTTCTTGCCCTTATCCGTCGGGCATTCCTGCACCGGCGCCGCCACCGTGTGGCCTGCGCCCGTGACAATGTACTTGGGCTGGAACGCCTGCCCCGTAAACGGACACACGATGTTCACCGGCAGACGCACATCCTGCGTCTGCGTGGTCATCAAGGTCAGCGTGAAGCGCATCGCATCCGCTCCGTGGCTCTGGATGATGTCCAGCGGGTCCACGCCGTTGCCCAGGCTCTTGGACATCTTCTGCCCATGCCCATCCTGAATCATCGCATGCACAAACACATCCGTGAACGGCAAACGATCCAGGAAATACAGATTCGTCATCACCATGCGCGACACCCACAGCGTGATGATCTCGCGCGCCGTGCAAAGCACGCTGCCGGGGTTCCATTTCTCCAGCGCGGCGTTGCCGCCGGTCTCCGCCTTAAACTTCTCGGGATTCGGCCAGCCTAACGTGCTAAAAGGCCAGAGCGCCGATGAGAACCATGTATCCAGCACGTCTGGATCCTGCACCAGGCCAAAACTCTCAATCACTTCCTGGATGTCTTCGGTATTGGGCCCAAGGCACACATGAATATCGATCGGAGTCAGTTCCTTACCGTCCGCTTCCTTCACGGCAGGTCCCTTCTCCACCTGTGTCCAACTGAAGCGGTCGCCATGTCCCATCTCCTTGAGCTTCTTGAGCGTCTCAAAGAATCCGTGAACGTCGCTGATGCCGTCACGCGTCGACCACACCGGTATCCGATGCCCCCACCAAAGCTGCCGGCTGATGCACCAATCCCGGATGTTGTCATGCCACGACTCATACGTCTTGGCATATCGTTCCGGATAAAACTTCAGCTTCCCTTCCCATGCCTTGGTCTCCGTCCGGTTCTCTTCCGTCACAGACCGCTGCTCTTTCACGAGCGCCTTGTTGGCCGCCTGCGCCAAGCTCGGGTCCGTCACCTTCACATACCACTGGTCGCTCAAATACGGCTCAATTGGCACATGGCTCCGATAGCTGTGCCCCACCGAGTGCCGATACGGCTTTAATGCCTCCAGCATCTCCCGCTCTTTGAAGAACCGCACAATCGCCTTGCGCGCTTCAAACCGGTCCTTGCCCAGAAGGAAGCCCGCGTCGTTGAGCCCTGCCGCCTTGGAGTCCTCCAGCCACGCATCCGTCCATTCATGCACCGGCCACCCGTGCTCCTTGCTGATCGTCCCATCCGGCCCAAACACATTGATCACCGCCAGGTTATGCCGCCGCCCGATCTCATAGTCATTCGGATCATGCGCCGGCGTCACCTTCAGGAAACCGGTCGCAAACTGCGCCTTCGTATCCGTCGGGCTCCCGCCGAATTCCACCGGCAGCACCACGTAGTCATCCTCAATGATCGGGATGATCCTGTTCACGATCGGCAAAATCACCGCCCGCCCCTTAAGCTCCGCCGCCCGGGGGTCCCGCGGGTTGATCGCCACTGCCGTGTCCCCCAGCATCGTCTCTGGCCGCGTCGTCGCCACCGTGATGTAGTTCTGCCCATTGGCCAAAGGCGTGCCCACCAGCGGATACCGCAGGTAGTAGAAGTTCCCGTCCACTTCCTTCATGTCCACTTCGTCGTCGGCCAGCGCCGTCTGCGTCGCCGGGTCCCAGTTCACCAGCCGCTTGCCGCGATAGATCAGCCCATCCTTAAACAGCTTGAAAAACGCTTCCCGCACCGCTGCGGCGCACACCGGGTCCATGGTGAACCGCTGACGGTCCCAATCGCATGAGCAACCCATCAGCTTGAGCTGATCGGTGATGCGCCCCTCATAATCATCCTTCCACTTCTGGATCTTGCCCACGAATTCTTCACGCTTGAAATCCGTCCGCCGCTTGCCTTCCTCGGCCAGCACACGCTTCTCCACCACCGTCTGCGTCGCGATCCCCGCGTGGTCCGTCCCCGGCATCCACAGCGTGTTAAAACCCTGCATCCGCTTGCGGCGGATCAAAATGTCCTGCAGCGTGTTGTTCAGCGCATGCCCCATGTGCAGCGCAGCCGTCACGTTCGGCGGGGGAATCACAATCGCATAAGGCGTGCCTGGCTTGGCCGGGTCCGCGCTGAATGCCTTGGCGTCATTCCACGCCTTGAGGATCCCCGTCTCCACCTCGCCCGGGGTGTATTTGGTGGCCAGTTCGCCTGCGCTCTGGCCGCTGGGTGCCGTTGTCGTTTCGTTGCTCATCTTCTTGGTCCTTTTGCATCAGCAGAAACACGGGCCGAAAAAGGCCCGATCTTAAAAATCTCAACACTGGTTGTACGTTTGAAGTCGGCTTGGTTAAGCCTTTGATGAATCGTCAGGAGGGGTGCGGGTCCGCCGCTCAGCTAACGGCGACCGGCGCGGCAACTGCCGGCCGCAACGCCAAAGCCAATGGATATGTCATCAAATTTCGCATCCCGTCATTATATCCAATCTCAACCCTCATTTGCTTGCGCCGCTTTCCCACGGTGTAGGAGGCTTGTGCCATGCTCTCGTCTGCGTGAGCATGTCCTGCACGTGCCGACATGGTTCCGTGAGCTGACTCTCCGAGATGGTGGCTACAACCCTTTCATGCCGAATCCGGCCCAAATAACATTGACATAACATTACGCGGTTCTACACTTAAGAGGCAGACAGGCCCTCGCCGTGTCGCGTCGCCGTTTCATATCGCTTCCGCACGAAAGCCACATATCATGCGCACCCAGCACCATCCCTTCCGGGGCGCATTCACCCTCGTCGAGCTTCTGGTCGTCATCGCCATTGTCGGCGTCCTGATCGCCATGCTCCTCCCTTCTCTCTCTGCCGCCCGTGAAACCGCGCGCCAATCCGTCTGCGCTTCCAATCAGCGCCAGATCGCCATCGCCTTCTCCGGCTATCTCCCCGTCTGGAAATACACCTACCCCTTCGCCAACCCCGCAGACACCACCACCGGCGGCTTCACCATCATCAGCGAACGTAATCACTGGCCCAACGCAACCAACTTCCCCTGGATGATGGCCATCTCACCCTACCTGGGCGAATACCGCTCTAATACCGTCATCAAAGTCCTCCGCTGTCCCTCAAACCCGTGGAACCCCTACGCTTCCACCAACCAAAGCCAGCCCCCTACCACCTACGGCTACAACGCCAGCACCTTCCCCTCAAACTGGCACACATCTCAAACCAATTTCCCCCTCGTCGCAGCCTTCCGCGATTCCCAACTCAAATCACCCGCCGCCACCCTCCTCATGGGTGAAGTCCCCAACGGCTCTGCCGCCGAATCCGGCCTCACCGGCTTCAACGACATCACCACTGACCATACTCGCTTCTGGTCCACCCTCCTTCCCAACTGGTCCACCCCTCAGTACTACCGCTGGGCCCGTGTCAACCACACAAACTTCACCTGGAACTCCCTCTTCGCCGACGGCCATGTCCGCAACGACACCAAATCCAAGCTTCAGGCTCTCGCCCTGCCCCTCTATTTCAGCGCCCCAGCCGGCGGCTACAGCGGTGAAGGCCCCCGCTTCTGGGCCAACTACTAAAACACCCCCTCAAACCACCCGCACAACCCATCGGTTATAACCCTGGCATGGCGACCACGCCCATGCCCACACCACCTACACCCACGCCCGATCCGGTGCCGCAGCTTCCTACGCCCAAACCTGATCCAAACCCCGCCTCCGGAGCATTCAAACCCGCTCCCCCCGGCCCCATCAAGCCCACCCCGCCCATCGCCGCAAACCCCTCCAGCTGGCTCTCCCGACACGACGGCTCCCCACGCCCCATCAGCTCATGGATCATCCTCCTGGTCCTCATGGCCCTCTACCTCCCCCTGGCGGTCATCAACCTCTCTTCCCCCGCCATCACCGGGCCCGAAGAGGCCCGCGCCATGGCCATCGCCATTGAAACCAACAACCGTCAGGACGCCTTCCAACTCGTCAGCTCCGCCTCCCCTGAATACTGGCTTCCACAACACGCCGGCATGGCCTCCACCGAAACACCCCCCGCCTCACTCTGGGTCAACCTCACCGCTTTCCGCCTCGCCGAAGCATTCGACCCCTCCCCCACCCCCGCTGACCGCCTCACCTGGGCTCGCATCGCCAGCGTCGCCGCTGGTGCCCTTGCCCTCGCCGCCGTCTTCTGGGCAGGCCACTCCCTCACCGGCGCGGCAGGCGCCGGCATTGCCGCGCTCCTGTGCGTCGCCAGCCCACTGTTCCTCTGGCACGCCCGCCAGGCCACCCCCACCATGCTCTACATGGCCAGTTGGACGCTCGCCATCGCCAGCGCCCTCTGGGCCCTGCGCCCTCTGCGCCCTGCACCCTCCGCCGCGCGTCAAGCCACCGGATGGATCATCTCTGGCCTCGCCACCGCCGTCGCCGTCCTGGCCGTCGGCCCCGGCGCTTTCCTCAGCGTCGGCCTTCCCATCCTCCTTTTCGTCGTCCTCTGCCCCAACCGCATCTCCCACCTCCTGGGCTGGTTCACCGCCCTGCTCATCGCCTGCCTCGTTCTCACTCCCTGGGCCATCTTCA
The DNA here is from genome assembly GCA_964527265.1 of uncultured Phycisphaeraceae bacterium. GTDB lineage: Bacteria > Planctomycetota > Phycisphaerae > Phycisphaerales > Phycisphaeraceae > CAZGOM01. The sequence continues at coordinate 6,201 of CAZGOM010000174.1, forward strand.
TCGTCAAGCAAACCCGTGAATCCCTCCTTGATGACGCCTCCATCTTCGTACCAGCACACTGGTCCAGCCTCGGACAGCTCGCCGATGTCGCCTCCCAGCGCGCCATCTACCTCCCTCTGAGCCTCGGCCCCTGGCTCCTGTGGATCACCGGCGCCATCGCACAGCCCTTCAGCGCCTCCGCCGCCGGCGTCCGTGTCCGCATGTTCCTCGGCTGGTCCGCCCTCGCCGTCGCCATCCTCGTCACGCTCGGCGCACACGAACTCGAATGGTGGTCCTGCCTCGCCGTCTGCGTCCCCGCAAGCGCCCTCCTCCTCGCCCAGCTCATGACCCACTACTCCGACCTCGCCGAAGTCGGCCGCTACCCCCGCTCCTGGCGCTTGATCGTCTGGCCCCACGCTTCAATCCTCCTCCTGGCTCCCCTTGTCGCCGCATGGGCCTTATTCACCCCCAGCATCCTGGCCCGCCCCGTTCCGCCCTGGAGCCCCACAGACCCCAGCGTCGCCCTCTGCGTCGCAGGCGCAGGCCTCCTTCTGGCACTCATGGCCATGCGCTACGCCAGCCAGGACGACCCCCGCAAAGCCATGTCCATCTGGGCCCTGGTCGTCTGCGTCATGATGCTCGGCGTCATCCCCCAGATCGCCCGCGGCCCCCTCGCCACCACCCCCCTCCAGCAGGAGGGCCTCCGCCTCTCCCGCCTCGCCATGGGCGCACCCGTCTTCCGCCTCGCACCCGCCAGGGGCGACCAACCCAGCCAGAACCTCGACACCCTCGCCTTCTACGCCGGTACGGGCCTCTTCCCCGTCGCCCCCAACCAGCTCCCCCTCCTCGAAGAAGACAACCCCCGCTACATCCTCCTCACTCCCCTGACTTTCATTCCCACCGATAAACGCCTCGAACCCGTCGCCAAACTCCCCGAAAGCACCCTCGCGGCATGGCGCTTCCCCGCCTCCTGGGTACCCGCCCACACTCAACCTGCAGACTCCCAGCCAGCCAATTCCCAACCCGCCACATCCCAAAGCCCCAACCCCTCAACCCCCTGACACCCTCTCACTCACGTTCACTCCTCACCGCCGGTTCACCACCAGACTGCACGGCACAGCCAGCGCCATCCCCACCATCGGCGCAATCAAATAGATCCAAAGCCCATCCCACCGCCACCCCACCACCGCCGGCGCCAGCGACCGCACCGGATTCATCGACGCACCACTGATCGGCCCCGCAAACACCGCCTCCAGCGCGATCATCCCCCCCACCGCGACTCCCGCCATCACACCCTTTTCCTTGGAACCCGACGACACCGACAAAATCACCAGCATCAGCAAAAACGCCAGCGCCACCTCCAGCACAAACGACTGCAAAGCACTCCCCGACGGCGCCGTCCCCCCCAGCGTCGGGCTCTCGGGAAAAATCACCCGCACAAGAATCGTCCCCGCAAACGCACCCACCGTCTGCGCCGCCGCATATCCCGCCACATCCCGCCCGGGAAACCGCCCCGCCAGTGCAAACGCCACGCTCACCGCCGGGTTCAAATGCGCCCCCGACACATCCCCAAACGCATAAATCATCACCATCACCACCAGCCCAAACGCCATCGCCACGCCCAGATGCGTAATAGACCCCCCGGTCATCTGGTTGACCACAATCGCCCCCGTCCCCAGGAACACAATGCAAAACGTCCCCAGCGCCTCGGCAAGCAATTTATTCACCGGGATCTGCTTGATCATTGGTTTTGGCTTCGCCAACCCGAAAAAAAGATGCACATCCCACACGCGGAAAGAAGATCCTAACCACAAAAGCCCTCAGATGAGACATGCCGCTGACGGTTTACCCGACCATGGGGTGCATATTCCACATCCTCTTCTGACCAGACCCCAGCCCCTGAACCCCAGACCCTTCTTCCCTCAATTCCCCGACTCGTAATACGCCCACAACGCATTCATCGTCGTGTCGCTCACATTCGTCGACACGCTCCCCGGCACACCGCTTGACGCCTCCCAGGCCAGCGCCAATGCCTTCCCGCCCACCGCCGACGTGTAATACACCGTCGGTGGAACCGCCCGCCCTGCCGCCGCCAGCGTGATTTCCTTCCCCCCAAACGACACATGCCCATCAATAAACATGATGTTGATCTGCCCGCCATGCTTGCGCTGCCATGCGTCATACTGCGGACTCGTCCCCAGCCATGCTTCCCCATCCACCGCCCACGCATTGCCCGGAGACCACCTCTCCACCCGCGCCACCGGCGTCGTCAGTGAGCCACGGTTCCACCCTCGGTTGTAATACTCAATCTCCCCGCGCGAATAGCAGCAATACTGCACGTTATTCCCCCCGGGGTTGTTGTTTGGGGTGTCAATGCTCCGCGACGACAAAATACCGATATACGTCGAGATTTCCCCCGCCGACGCCTCCGTCGGCGTCGGCCCCGACACCAGATTCCCGCTCACATTCCGCAGCCGGGGCGTCCCCGGGCATTCCAGCGTCGGCGCGATCTGCCTTTTCTTCACCCCGGGGTTGGGCAGGTATCCCATGTAGTAAAACCATCCGTAACCCGTCGGCATCGTCCGCGCCGTGCATCCTCCCGCCCCATTGGATGTATCCGGGCACGGCCCGGTCTTGACCAGAACCGACCCGTCAGCATCCCCCCGCGTGTACTTCACCAGCGCGTTTTGCGCATAAAGCGACTTCGACGCCGAATCGATACCCCCCAGCGTGTACTTGTTCAACCGGTGCGGCGTCGTCGGGCACGGCAGATTCCCCTTCGTATCCGCCGCATACTGCGCCGTCATCACCGCCTGCTGATGCATATTGCTCGCGCAAGCCAGCCGGATCGCCGTCGCCCGCGCCTTGTTCAAACTCGGAATCACCAGCGACATCAACACCGCAACCACCGCAATCACCACCATCATCTCCACAAGTGTGAATGCACCGCGGCGTCCCATAGGCAAGCTTTCTCTTAGAAAAACAAAAAGGAACACAAAGACAAATGAGCCCCCATAGTAATTGTTATATCAATCAAACACAAGCATTTTCTACAATTTAAAGCCGCCCCAGATAAACCTCCGTCTTATACTCAAAACTCACCCGCCCACCCGCCTGGTGCTTCTCAAAAATCTCCCTCAACTCCCGCACCATCGGCTCATGCGCCGCCGTCCCCTTCGCCGGCGAATAGCTCGACGACATCAGCCGCCCCTTCAACCCCTCAAAATCAAACACCTGCGCATAATCAAACGTATGCAATTCCACCTTCCCCGGTGCAAAGAACGGCATAATCGTCCCCATCCCCACCTGCCGATGATTCACCTTCGCGTAATCCGTCGACCACCGCTTTAATAACCCCTCATACCCCACCAGAAACGGCGTCGTATCCTCCAGCCGCGAATTCCAGATCAGCGCCACATGCCGCCCGCCCCTCAGCACCCGCGCAAACTCCTTCTTCGCCAAGGGCTGGTCAAACCAGTGAAACGCCTGCGCCGCCGTAATCAACCCCACGCTCCCATCCTCCAAACCCGTCCTCTCCGCCGTCCCCTCATGCACATGCAGCTTCGCATCCCCCTTCACCGACTCCACCAGCGCCTGCCGCATCGGCCCATTGGGCTCCACGGCATGCACCACCGCCCCCGCCTCCAACAACAACCGCGTAAAAATCCCCGTCCCCGCACCCACATCCGCCACCACCACCCCACTCCCCAACCCGCACCTCTCACGCAGCAACGCCACCACCCCCGCCGGATAGCTCGGCCGCGTCTTCACATAGTCCTCAACACGATTCGAAAACCGCTCTGTGGAATCTGTGCTCATACCCACATTGTAGGGTGGCACGTCACTCCTGCTCCATTCTCTAAATCCCCTCCCCGCGATTCCCCTCATATCACACATTCAACCCCATTAAATCACCAAAAACCTCCCATAAAGTCTTGTTTTTCATACCATTAACGCCTTTAATAGTCATACCGGGGTGTATCTCACTTCTTATCTCTGTTCGGTTCCACCCCAGGAGTTTGCACCATGACGTCTTCCTCCTTCCAATGCCGCACGCGGCATATGCCTCCCCGTCGACTCGCCTTCACTCTCGTAGAGATCCTCGTCGTCATCTCCATCGTCGCTGTCCTTGTGGCCCTCCTCATACCCTCCCTCAGCCGCGCCAGGGAAGTCGCCACCGCCATGAAATGCGCCTCCAACCTCCGCCAGCAACTCATCGCCTTAAACGCCTACTCCAACAATGAGCGCGACACCGCTCTCCCCTGGACTGGCCGCTGGTCCTCCGGCTGGGGCATCCGCATGACCGCCTTCCTCGACGCCCCTTACCAAGCCGCACTCGACTCCAACCCCGACGACAACGGCTATTTCAGCCCCTTCTTCAAAAAATACGCCATCTTCCGCTGCCCCCAAAACGAGCGCAGCACCGGCCCCGAATACTACAACTGGAACTACGGCTATAACGCACGCCTCGCCGCAGGCGTCACCTCCGGCAACTCCGGCCAGCAGCTCATCGCCTGGAAAGACCGCCGCACGCTCATCCAGATCAAGTACAACCCCGCCAAAATCGTCATGATCGCCGACCTCGACTACAACAATTTCCTCAGCCTCGCATACCTCACCAGCAACACCAATCTCGTCGACAAACCCCGCGTCCACTTCCAGGAAAAACTCAACCTCGCCTTCCTCGACGGACATGTCAAGCTCCTCGCCGAAGGCCAGGACAAAACACTCATCCACGTCGACGGCGTCAGCGCCTCTGTCAACACCACCGGCGCCCCCACAGGCTGGTAAAAACCCAAAACGCCACGATCCCTCTTGATCCCGGAGGGATCGCATAATTAAGCCCCGGGTTGAGCATGTACCCATGCGACACCCGGGGTCACAAACAAAAAATGCCCCTCTTTCTGCGACCTCGATGGTCGCAGAAAGACACCCCCAGCCACTAAGCACTCGCGTTCACGCCCACGCCACTCGACCGCACCTCTGGTTAGCCCGAAACGCCAGTGACGGTTCTTGCCGGTTTGGCGGTACCCCGCACAAAACGGCATCCCGTTGGACAAACAACAACACCAACGCCAACAACAAACCACTCCAAACCAACAAATACCAACCCGCGGTTAGCCGGAAGCGCCAGCGACGATCCTGCCGGTTTGGCGGTACCCCGCACAAAACGGCATCCCGTTGGACAAACAACAACA
>CAZGOM010000175.1:0-11306 GCA_964527265.1 uncultured Phycisphaeraceae bacterium
CCCCGCTCTACTTTCTACTCTCTCACTGCTACTATCTCGCAAAGCGATGTTAGACTACGGTAAACCACGCTTTGGCCACTTTCCCGGTCACATTGACCACAGACAGACCACAGGCACGGCTTTGGAGGCAATCCGGAAAATGCGCAAGTCCCATAATTGTCAGAACAAGACCGTAGCCCCCACTTTCTCCAGCAAAGTGAAAACCCTTCTCGCCGCACTCATGCTCTCCCTCGGCGCAGGCATGGCCACCCCCGCCTTCGCCCAGGCGCCCGCCCCCGCTCCCGCCACGCCCCCTGCCCCCTCCGGTGACGATCTCGAGTACGAAAAAATCGAAGAAGCCATCGACTCCGCCGTCCGCGCCCTCTACAAGATCCAACCCAACTGGACCTTCCCCTCCGAACACGCCGTTTCCCACACCTACAACCAGGCTGTCATCAACGAAACCGGCAACCAGGCCCTGGCCATCTGGGCCATGCTCCGCGCCGGCGAAAGCTACCAGAGCCCCCAGATCTACCGCGTACTCAACTGGGTCCTCTCCAGCGACACCGTCCACACTTACGACCGCTCCATGCGCGCCACCATGCTCGCCCAACTCCCCCCCGACCGCTGGGAAAACTGGATCAAGCGCGACGCACAATGGCTCACCAAAGCCGTCACCGATCAAGGCAACTTCAACGAAACATACTCTGGCGACGCCAAAGGCTATGGCGACAACGCCGACGGCCAGTACGGCGTCTTCGCCTTAAACGAAGTTGAATCCACCAACAAAGTCTCCATCCCCCGCGACACCTGGGTAAAAATCGACAAATATTGGCGCACCGCCCAGGACAAAGCCTCCGGCGGCTGGGGCGTCTTCTCCTTCGGTCAGAAAAACGATCCCAACGCCGCCTCCAAAGGCGTCCAGGGCTCATCCACCTTCTACTCCCGCGTCTCCGGCCCCATGACCGCAGGCGGCGTCGCCGCGCTCTCACTCACCGAGCGCTACCTCAACGGTGGCAACATGCTCGAGCCCAGCCCCAACAATGTCTCTGAAAATCTTAAGAAGGGCATCAAATGGCTCGACATGAACTTCAATCCCAACGACAAGGAAGAGTCCACCGACACCTTCTATTACTACTGGACCATCCAGCGCGTCGGCTCCGTCACCGGATACCGCCGCTTTAACGGCGTCGACTGGTTCCGCGACATCACCGCCATGCTCCTCTCCAAGCAGCAGCCCACCGGCTACTTCCTGGGCGACAAGGGGCCCCAGCTCTCCACCGGCTTCGCCCTCCTCTACCTCTGCCGCGCAAACGATCCCATGGCCATCACCAAGGTCAGGTTCAAAAAGGGCGCCGTCGACGGCCAATGGAACAACCGCCCCCACGACATCTGGAACTTTGTCGATTACGCCTCCGACATCTACGAAGTCAAAACCACCTGGCAGATCGCTGAACTCTCCCAGCCCGCCCACGAGCTCATCGAATCCCCCATCATGTACCTGGCCACCGACCAGTACCACACCTTCTCCGATGTCGAAATCAACAACCTTCGCACCTACCTCGAAGCCGGCGGCATCCTCGTCTGCAACCCTGAGGACACCAAGGGCGAGGCCATGAAAACCTTCAAGGAACTGGCGAAAAAACTCTTCCCAACCCGCGAGCTCGAAAAAGCCGAAAGCCAGGGCAAAGACGCCCACCCCATCTACGATCTCCACCAGAAGGTCCCCACCGGCGCAACCTTCTCCATGATCTCAAACTCCATCCGTCCCATGTTCATCGTCCTCAATGCCGACATCGGCAAAGGCCTTCAGGCCGATGACAAGAGCCGCGCCGCCGGCTTCCCTCTTCTTTCCAATATCTACCTTTACGCCACCGGACGCTACACAAAACGTGGCCGCCTTCAGAACAGCTTCCTCTTCCAGAAGCCCGGCGCCGCCAGCCAGACCCTCTCCGTCGCGCGCATCAAGCATTCGGGCACTTTCGACCCCGAACCCAATGCCCTGCGCCAGATGAAGGCCATGTTCTCCAATGATTGGAAAATCGACCTCCAGGTCAAAGACATCTCCGCCAAAGAATTGAAGGACCAGAAAATCGCCTTCCTTACCACTGTCGGCGACGGCAGCCTCTCCACCGATGAAGCCGCGGCCATCAAGAAATGGGTTGAGGCCGGCGGCGTCCTCTGGCTCGACGCGGCCGGCGGTTCCACCGCCGCGCTCGACAAGGCCCGCGAATTCCTCACCAAGATCGCTCCCCAGGCCACCATGGCCCAGGTCGGCAACGACAACCCCATCATCACCGGCGCCGGTCTCCAGGGCGGCTTTGACAACAAGCGCGTCAAATACCGCATCTTCACCCTCGTCGGCGACAACCGCCAGGGCGGCATGGGCCCCGTCTTCAGCCCCCGCCTCCAGATCGTCAAGCTCACCGACTCCGACAAACAAGGCGTCATCATCTACTCCGCCGAAGACCTCACCTGCGGCATGGCCGGCCTCGAACACTGGCGCATCTTCGGCTACAACGTCGAATTCGCCCGCCGTCTCGTCGCTAACGGCATCCTCCAGGCACACATGAACCCCGGCCCGCAGTAACCCGGCCTGTCCACAAAATTTCCTTCCGTATTGCCCCGTAGCCCAGTGAAGGTTTTTGGTTGAGTGGGCACGCTGTGAACGTCTTCGGTTACGGCGTGCCTTGCTCGCGCCACCCCATTTAAACCTCAGGCTCCTCCTGTCGCTGAATCCCCCACCTATTCCCCACGACTCTCATCCATCGACATCGGCCGCACAACGTCTTTCGTCAGGGAAACCTTCACCGGCGAATCCTCCCCAAACCGGTTCCAGCGCACAAAAATCTGATCCCCTTCTACCCTGTCCACCCGATTAAGGCTCCATGACAGGGAATCGGGAACCCACTTGACGAACACACGCTCGCCGATGCGATAATCCATAGGCTCCTTTGACTTCTGCGACCAGCCTATGGTTGACATCTCGCCCAGCCCCAGCGCCATCGGCACCGCTTTATTATTGGTTCGCACGTAAATCAGATCACCCTCGACTCTTGCCACGGTTGCCGCCGTATAAACATTCTCTTGCGGTTTCAGACGCACCATCGCACGGAGACCCGGACGGCAATCTTCCAGCATCAGCGGCACTTGTTTCGCACTCAGACTCGCTAACTTTGATTTTGGCTTTGTCTTCTCCGCCGCCTCACGCGCCGCGGCCGCCTCCGCCGAGGCGCGGATCCGCTCCGCAGCCACTTCCTGTGCGATGCGCACCTCAAACACCCTCTTGGGCTTGACCACTTTCTGACCATCCAGGCGATCCACCCGAATGTTGGAGTCTTCCACTTGATTCACCGTCACCGGCAGCCACTCACCGTCGAACAATGCTTCCGCGCTGTCGCCGTTACGGTAGAAGGATGCGATGATGATGGCCATCGCCTTGGGTTTGTTCTCCGGGCCTGCCAAGGGCGACACCGCAGCAGGCCCCGGTACTGTTGCGGCCATGGCCGGGGAAGGCACAGCCGCAGCCATCTGTGCCTCCAAATCCTTCAGGCGCTGCTCACGTATCTTTATCTCAGCCGCCATCGGATCGGCTGTCTTCATCACCCACGCCACCGCCGCACCCAGCGCGATCGCCAGGCAAAGGATCGTTGCGGCCGCGCTCCCGATCCACAAGTATTCCAGCCGGCGCAGTAATGCACCCTGGTTCAATGCCGTGCCTGATGATCTTCCAGCCCGCCGCTGCATTCATTTGTCCGTGAAAGGAGCAAATCTTACCAGCCCCTTTATGCCCCACCGCCCAGTGCCTTCTTAATCTCCCCAGCCCTCACATTCCCCGGATCCGTCTTCAATACCTCATCGATCACCGCCTGTGCTTCCGCCTTCTTTCCTTGCTTTATGAACACCCCCGCTAGCCCAAGCTTCGCGTCCAAAAAGTCCGGCCAGCGCTCGCTCACCACTTTCAGCACCTCCCCTGCTTCCAAACCCTGCCCCAGTGTGTCGTAAAGCATCCCCAGTTTGTATAAGCTTCCCCGATCATTCCGGCTCTCGGCGGCAAATTTCATCGGCACCACCGCCTCTTGATTTCTCCCCATCCGCATCAACGTCAGCCCACGCATATAAGCCGTGTCCGCATTCTTCGCTGCCAGTTTGTCGCTCTCGTCCAGCGCCTCCAGCGCCTCCTGATCCCTCCCCAGCGAATACAGCGCACTCCCCTTCACCAGCAGCATCGGCCCATCCGGCTTGGCGATCTTTCCCACGGCAGCCACAGCCTCTTCAAATAAACGTCTGGCTTCTTCGGGCTGCCCCACTTCCTCCAGTCGCGTCGCAATGATCTGGTAAGCCTGTGCGCTCACATACAGCAGTTCGGGATTGCCTGGGTATTGCTTAAGCGGCCCCTGCAGCTTGTCCAGTGCAATGTCGGGACGTCCCAGCCGGATCACGCACATCGCCAGTGATGCCCACACATCCGCCTGGTCGGGGTTGATCGCAAGCGACTGATCCAGTGCGATCGCCGCGCTGTTGTAGTCCTTCCCATCCATGTACATGTACGCCCGCCCCACCTGCGCCAGCGCGATGTAGTTCCGTTCCGTCACCAGGGCCGCGCGCGTAAAAAGCGTCTTCGTATCCGCCCAGTAGACCACCTGCACCCACGTATTCACCGCCATCGCCAGGAAAAACGCCGCCGCTCCGACGCACAACACCGCCCGCCACTGAGTGATGCGGTCGCGCATCAAAGCTGGAATCCCCAGTCCCGCCGCCAGCCATATCCCCAGAAGCGGGGTATACGCATACCGGTCTGCGTGCGACTGCGCCCCCACCTGCACCAATCCGATCACAGGAACCAATGAAATCAGATACCACAGCCAGCCCACCATCACATAGGGATACCGCTGCATCAGCCGCCACGCCATGAACGTGATCCCCAGCAAAATCACCAGCGCCCCGGCGGCAAGCGTCATCTCCGGCTTTGCCAGCGGATACAAAATCGCCAGATCCGTCGGCCAGACCGCCATCTTTAAATAACGCACAAATCCAATCAGCGCGTTCCCCACCCGATCCGCAATCCCCACCCGGTCCACTGACGATGCCGCATCCCGCTGCGCCAGCAGCGTCACGCCGCAGATCAGCGCCGTCATCAGCAGCATCGGCGCTTTCTCCACCACAAGCCGTCCGGCTGCACGCCAGTCAAAACCCGGCACAATGCTGTCCGCCGATTCCAGCGGCACCACAGGTGCCCCAGGGTCCAGCGGCTTAAACGAATCCGGCGATGTCGGGTCCACGCACCCTTTGAGCCGGCCAAGCGGCCAAAAATCCAAAAGCAGGAATAAAATCGGCGTCGTCACCCCCATCGGCTTCGACAGCAAGCTCAGCGCCAGCCAAAGGCACACCAACAGATACCGCCCCAGCGACGGCGCCGCTACATATCTCAAATACGTCAACAATGAGAGCATCGCAAAGAACGTCGAAAGCAGCGTCTTGCGCTGCGAAACCCACGCCACAGCCTCCACATTCACCGGATGCAGCGCAAACGCCGCCGCCACAAACAGCCCCGTCCATCCCGACCGCGTGATGCGCGCAAAAAACAGGAACACCAGCACCGCGCATCCCAGGTGCAGCCCAAGATTCACCATCTTGTGCGCCCCGGCATTGAGCCCGAAAAGCGTGCAGTCAAGCTGATGCGATAAAACCGTCAGCGGATGCCAATTGGCCAGATCCAGCGACGTCAGCGCCCACTTGAAATTCTCTGCGCTCAGCCCCGTCGCCACATGCGCATTTTCAAACACGTAGTGGTTGTCGTCGAAATAGATGAATTGCTGGCCGTACATCTGCCCATAGACGCACACTGTCGCCAGCAGCACAACCACAAGCCCCAGCCAATGGCCAGGCTTGATCGCGCCGTGGGTCTCACTTGCCGTGCCGGACGTCAGGCTCATGAATGCTCTTCTTTGTAAGCATCAAACTCGCCTCGCTTTTCCGCCTCATCCAGATACTTCTGAAAGTCTCCCAATTTGTAGCTGATGAATACGAATGCATGGTGCATCGCCAGCCATTCCATATCGGTCTTGTCCTCGTCCACATCTTTGCGCAGCCGGTTCAACTCAGCCAGGAAAGGTTCAATCTTCATGTTTCTCGTCTTCCTCGATAAAGGCACTTGGCCAGTATATCGCTGCTCCCGTAAAAAAAGAGGTGGACCGGGAAAGGTCCACCTCTTGGTCAAGGCTCTTGGGGAACTTCCGCATCCCGCAGAATCAAACGATCTTAAAGGTCCCCACCACATCATGGCCAAGCGTCAAAACGCTATACGCGGTGAATGTCCCCATCGTTCCAGGCGTGCCCGGCGCAAAGAACTGGATCGTCTTGCCGAAAAGCGTGACAGGCGGCTTCACATTGAACTTCAACTCGAGCAAAGTCTGGTCATGCGGTAAATCGCCCACCGCGTCCAACAGGAACGGCCCGAATCGCACCGTCTTGGCCTCCGATGCCAATGGGTGGTCAACCTGCGTGGTATAGAAATAACTGCCCGTCCGCGTTCCGGCCGTGAATGCACCGCCATAAGTGTGCATCGTATAGTTGATGGATGGGATGGGGTTCACCTTACTGATCTCATGCACTGTTTGCGTCGCCACTGTGAACTGGGTTCCATACTGGCCCACATTCACCGGCGAACCCGGCCCCGGCGGGGCATCCGAGATATTCACCGTCGCCGAGAATTTCCCTGCCTCCAATCCAAACGTCCCGTTGTTCACCAGCGTCAGCGACACGCTTTCTGAGCCCTCATCGGTCTGGGCATCCGCCTGCGCCGTCACATCCACCGTGATCGAAGACACCCCTGCCCCGAATGTCACCGTTCCACTGCCGCCCGACGCGGTCAGCTTCGAGCTCGCCGGCGTTCCCGTCAGCTTGTAGTCGGTGTTCAACAAAGCCGTGCCGCTGATGTTGAAGCCCACTGTCAGTTCGCTGGCCGTGTTCCCACCCGTGCGGGTGATCTTGAACTGGCCCTTGTTTACCGAGGCATTGGCTTCCGAAGCGTTTTTCACCATCACCAGGCTCACCGTCGGCTCATTGTCCGCGATCGTTACATTGGCGAATTGTTTGCTGGTGTTCACCGTATACGTCGGCGCCCCCGGCCCCACGTTCAGTTGCATCGCGATTGTTTCCGAACCCTCGATCAGCGAATCATCCGTGACCGCCGCCTTGAACGTCACCGACGTCGCCCCCGCCGGGATCACCACCGAGTTGCTCAGCGTCGTCTTCCCGTCGCTGCTCGTCAGCACGTAATCTTTGCCCTGCTCCGCTGTGCCTCCCGCATTGAAGAACACCGTCAGCGGCGAGGTCGTCGATCCAAACGCCCGCGTGACTGTGTACGTCACCGAACCCTTGGTCTCCGTCGTTTTATCTGACGACACCTTGATGCTCACTTCCGGCTCGTTGTCGTACAACGCCACTTCCACCGTGCTCTTGAGCAGGTTGATTGAATAGGTCGGATCGCCCGGAGCCGTTTCCAGGAAGAGCCCGATGGCTTCGTTCCCTTCGATCTTATCGTCGTCGATCACCAGCGCCTTGAACGTCACGCTCGCCGCCTTCGCGGGAATCGTCACGAAATTCGTCAGTTCCGTTTTGCCGTCGTTGCTCACCAGCTTGTAGTCCACGCCATTGATCGCCGACAGGAACGACGTGAAATACACATCCAGCGCCGAACCTGTAGACCCGCCCGAGCGCGTCACCGTGAACGTCGCCGAACCCTTGGTTTCACTTGTGATCTTGGTTGTGGTGGTCAGCGAGATGGAAGGCTCATTATCGAGAATCGTCACCGTCCCCTCGTGCTTGAGCGAGTCGATGATGTACGTCTTGTCCCCTGGCGCATCGGCCAGGTGGATCGTGAAATTCTCATTCCCTTCGATCAATTGGTCATCAATCCCCACCGCTTTGAACGTCACGCTTGCGGCATTGGCCTTCAACGTGATCGAGTCCGTCAGCACGGTCTTTCCGTCCATGCTTACCAGCTTGTAATCCGTGCCCTGCAATGCCGCGCCGAACGTATCGAAAAACACCGTCAGCTCAGACTTGTTGGACCCGCCCGAACGCGCCACCGTAAACGTCGCAGAGCCTGTTCCCTCGTCCATCTTCGTCGCCGTCGTCGTCAGCTTCACCGTCGGCTCGTTGTCGGCGATCTTGATGTGCAGGGCAATAAAATCTTTATTGATCGAATACGTATCCGTCCCTGGCGCACCTTCTAAAAATAGCGCAAACCCTTCTTCCCCCTCGATCAACTGGTCATCGATCCCCACCGCCTTGAACATCACGTTCGGCGCATTGGCTCCGAGCGTCACCGAATCCGTCAGCACGGTCTTGCCGTCCATGCTCACCAGCTTGTAATCCGTCCCGCGGATGGCCGATCCCACCGTGTCAAAAAACACTTGCAGGGATCCCTTGTTGGACCCGCCCGAACGCGTCACCGTGAATGTCAGCGAACCATCTTCAGCCATCTTCGTCGTCGGCGACGTCAGCTTCACCGTCGGTTCGTCGTCCGCAATTGTCACCGAGGCGGTCGCCTTCGTCGCATTAAGCGTGTATTCCAGCGGAGTCGACATGCTGGGCAGCACCGTCAATTGCACCGATTCGGAGCCTTCCACCAGCGTGTCTCCAATGGCATACACATCCACTTTCACGGATCCCGCCTTGGCCGCAAGCGTCACCGTGTCCTCCGTCAACACTTCATTGCCTATTTTCAAGAAATAGTCCGTCCCGCGCGTCGCTTCACCGGTCACTGCAATGTGTACATTCAAAGGTACGCTCAGCGGCGCTCCCCCGCGTGTAATCGTGAAGGAGCCCTTCCCGCCGGTTTCCGAAAGATTCCCCACCGGCCCCGTCACGCTGATCACCGAACGCGCCACCGTCACCGGCGTGGTCACCAAGAACGTGTTGTTGGTTTCATCCGTCTCCACGACGCTCGCCAGCGCATCAGCACGGGCGATCACATAGTACTTTCCGTCCGGCACATTCTCCCCAAGCTTGCCCGAAACCGGGATCACGCTCACCTTGCCCACCGCCAGCGCCCCCACTGTGACATATCCCAGTTCGATATCGTCGGCATTTCCTGCAATCTTGTCGCTCGACAGCACCAGCAGCGCCTCCGAGTCACCCGCCACCAGCGTCCCCTGGTTGCGAACCGTCAATAATCCCGTCAGCGTCTGCCCCGGCACCCACGTCCCCACTTGGCCCGTCAATGCCGTGATCACCAGGTCCGGCGCAGACAGCATCTGCCTCCCCTCCAGAGCCTCCACCACCGCGGCGCGCGACACCTGCCCATCCAGTGACTTATTAAATCCCCCTATCCGCTTCATCGCCTTGCGAACAAACCCGCCAACCGCCGCCACTCCCACCGCCGCCAACTTGTTCTTAAAGCTCATGACTCAAATTCCCTGCTTAGTGTTTGGATTGCACAAAAACGCCTGGGAGAAACCTCCCAGTCCAGATACTTCAATCACCCGGTAGCAAATCAGCAGACAAAGGTCGGCCTTCCAATAAGGCACAGACCCTCCCTCGCCCAAAATATGCAGTCCATTCCAGTTATGTCAATTAAAACACCCCAACATTAATACACTCAAATTTGCACTTTTTCTCATATTGCTCTCGACAAGCCGCCTCTGACACCCAACCACGGGAACAACCGCCCCTCCATTGCCAATCCCGCGAAAATCTCACCATTTCCCTTGTATTCCCCCTTATTTCCACTACCATCGACCTCGAAAATTCAATTCCGGAGCAAGCCATGACCATGTCACCCTACCAACTCGCAATCGCACTCATCCTCGGCGTCGGACTCGGCGCCGCCTGCGGCTTTCGCGTCTTCGTACCCATGCTCCTCTCCTGCCTCGCCGTCAAGGCAAAACTCATCACCGTCTCCGCTGGTTTCGCCTGGCTGGGCAGCGATCTCGCTCTCGCCATCTTCGCCATCGCCACCCTCATTGAAATCTTCGGCTACCTCGTCCCCTGGCTTGATCACGCACTCGACGTCATGGCCACACCCTGCGCCATCATCGCCGGTTCTATCCTCAGCGCTTCCTTCATCACCGGCATGGATCCCATGCTCAAATGGACCCTCGCCGTCGTCGCCGGCGGCGGTGCCGCAGGCCTCGTCCAAGCCGGCTCCGTCGCCGTCCGCGCCGTCTCCACCACCGTCACCGCAGGCTTCGCAAACCCCATCATCTCTGCCCTGGAATCCATCGCCGCCTTCATCCTCGCGGCCCTGGTCATCCTCGCTCCCATCCTCGCCGTCCTCCTCCTTATCCTCGCCACCACCCTCATCGCCGCCTGGTGCCAAAAGCGCAAAGCCGCCGGCCTCCACCCCATCCCCGGCTTCACCCCCAAGCCCTCCGCACCCTGCGTCGCCATCCAAAACTAAGCCCAGCCTCATTTAATGACCCTTAAAATGAACTCCCGGCTCGTATTGGCGTAAAATCCAAGACAATGCCACACCCCATTCCCACCAAATTCCGCTTCGCCACTCGCTTCCGCCCCCGCTTTTTAAGCCTGATACTGGCCGCCACAGCAGCCATAAACATCGCTCCATCCATCACTTGGGGCCAGGCACGCCCCCAACCAGGTGCAAATCCCATCCAGCCCGGCGCAAACCCCGGCTCCTCCGTCGCACCCCGTCCTCAGCCTCGCACTCCCAACCCCACCTCCATCCAGGACCTCAATCCTGACGCCCAGACCGACCAGCCCGTCATCGCCAAGCCACGCCAGCTCGACTTCGTCCCACGCCTCCTCTCCGACCAGACCTGGCAGGAATACTCCTACGGCTTAAGTTTCCAGGTCCCCGTCGGCGCCGTCCTCGACACCACCGTCACCCCCCAGCGCGTCGCCGCCGTCATGGTCCCCGACAAATACGAAATCACCGTCCAGATCCTCCCCGTCCAATCCGTTCTTCCCAACACCAAAGGCAACATCAAGGACATCCCCGAAGAAGACTCCGCCTTCATGCCCGGACGCGTCGGACGCAACAACTACGAAGAAACCCCCTCCGGCAAACGCGTCGTCGAAAGCAATGCCATCGTCCCCGTTCTTGAATCCGACGAACTCCCCACCATCCAGGAAATCAACAAACTCGCCGTCAACCAGCAACTGCGCTTCCTCAAAGCAGAAAACTACGGCTCCTTTAAAGTCCGCATGTTCAAAGACCTCGTCTTCACACCCCCGCCTCCGCCGCCGCTCCCGCCGGAACTCGCAGGCACGATTCAGCCCGAGACAAAACCCGCGCCCCAGCCCCCCATCGAACCCGGCTTCACCGCTTACGTCAGCTATTTCTCCTACGTCGAAAA
>CAZGOM010000176.1:0-11300 GCA_964527265.1 uncultured Phycisphaeraceae bacterium
AATGCTTATCAATAAACCCCACCAGGCTCCCCGCCGCCTCCAGCCACTCCGGCCGTTTCTCCACGGTGTTGTAAAACGTAGAGAACATCCACCCCGCCCGCCCTTGCTGCCACCCCCCTTTATCCGTATCGATCACTGTGCCGTCCGCATCGGTAATCGTCATGATCCCTCCGAACTCCTTATCCAGATTCCGCGACCAGAACGGCACCACATCCTTCAACAACCCGTCCCGATAAACCGCCAGCAGTTGGTCAACCTTCGCCTTGTCCATGCCTTCATGCCTTTTTAAAAAAAAGTGCTATATCACCGTTATCACCATCTTAACCACCACGCACACCCTAGCAAAAGTCGCACCTCAACCACAACCAACCCGTACAATCCTCACCACCCCAACTCCCTCTCTCTCTTATCAAGTTCCAGCTCCTTCTTTACTCCTTCCGAGGCCCCATGCGCTACATCCTCGCCTTAGACCAGGGCACCACCAGTTCCCGCGCCATTCTCTTTGACCACAAAGGCCTAGCCGTCAGTTGCGCCCAGGAAGAGTTCCCCCAGATCTTCCCCGCCCCCGGCCATGTCGAGCATGACGCCTCTGAAATCTGGCAAGGCCAGCTCCGTGTCGCCCGCCAAGCCATGAAAGACGCTCATGCCGCCCCCTCCGACATCGCCGGCATCGGCATCGCCAACCAGCGCGAAACCACTGTCATCTGGGACCGCAAAACCGGCCAACCCATTCACAACGCCATCGTCTGGCAGGACCGCCGCACCGCTCACGCCTGCGATCTGCTCAAACAATCCGGCCACGATCCGCTTATTCAATCCAAAACCGGCCTCCTCATCGACGCCTATTTCTCCGCCACCAAAGCCCAGTGGCTCCTGGACAACGTCCCCGGTGCGCGCGCCCGCGCCGACCGCGGTGAACTCGCCTTCGGCACCATTGATACCTGGCTCCTCTGGAACCTCACCGGAGGTGCCCTGCACGCTACTGATCCCTCCAATGCCTCCCGCACCATGCTCTACGGCATCCACGCCAACCAATGGGATGAAACCCTCTTAAACCTCTTCAATATCCCCCGATCCATCCTCCCCCAGGTCCTGCCCAGCAGCCACCTCTACGCCCACACAACCCTTGAGCTCTTCGGCTCCCCCATCCCCATCTCCGGCATCGCCGGTGACCAGCAAGCCGCCCTCTTTGGCCAAACCTGCTTCGCCCCCGGTCTCATCAAAAACACTTACGGCACAGGCTGCTTCCTCCTGCTAAACACCGGTGCAAACCCTAAACCCTCCCACAACCGCCTCCTCACCACCATTGCCTGGAACCTCTCTTCCCAAACCACCTACGCCATGGAGGGCAGCGTCTTCGTCGGTGGCGCCGTCGTCCAATGGCTCCGCGATGGCCTTGGCATCATCAAGACCGCAGCGGAAGTCGAGCCCCTCGCCGCCAGCGTTCATGATTCCCAAGGCGTCTACATCGTCCCCGCCTTCGCAGGTCTGGGCGCTCCCCACTGGGATCAATACGCCCGCGGCTCCATCGCCGGCCTCACCCGCGGCACCACCCGCGCTCACCTTGCCCGCGCCGCCATCGAAAGCATCGCCTTCCAGGTCGCAGACCTCGTCGACGCTATGAAGGCAGACACCAGCGTCCCACTCCTGGAGCTCCGCGCTGACGGCGGCGCTGCCGCAAACAATCTCCTCATGCAGTTCCAGGCAGACCTCCTCCGCGTCCCCGTCGTCCGCCCCAAAGTCACCCAAACCACCGCTCTCGGCGCGGCATACCTCGCCGGCCTCGCCACCGGTTTCTGGCAATCCCTCGATCAAATCAAAACCAACTCCGCCACCGACCGAATCTTCGAGCCCACCCTCTCACCCGATGCCGCCGCCCACCGTCGCGCCCGCTGGTCCCAGGCCCTCCAGCGCTCCCGCGACTGGGAAGAACAATCCTGAACAACCGCCGCCGACTTTCTAATTCTTACCTTATCCCTTATACCTTTCTTCCTTACCTTCTCCGTTCAAACATCGGCGCCACCCAGCTCATCGCCACGCTCCCCCACATCATCACCTTCTGCAGCACCCCCTGCCGGTCATACAGCCCCTGCACCTTGTCCAGCACATCCGGGTGTTGGTTCACATACGCATTCGCCGCGGCAACGTCATACGCATCAAACGGCCACGGCCAGAAAAACCACCCATACCAGTACACACCCGCCACCGCGAAAAGGCCCACCGTGATCCCACCAGCCAGCACTCGCCGCCCCTCCCGCGACACGCTCAGCGCCACCCCCGTCGGCACACCCAGCATCAGGTAATAAACCGTCTGCGCGTAATGCCCCTGCCAGATTGCGCTCGCCGTCAACCCGATGATCAATACCAGCGCCAGCGCGATCCAATTCGTGTCCTGCCGCTCCTCTTTGCTCAGCACCAGCCGCCCCGTCCGGTCCAGCCGCAGCAGCAGGTTGAACAAGGGCTCCGCCGTCCACAACGTCAGTACGAACGCAAAATAGGCCAGCATCAGCACCATCGCGCCCACGGCAAGCGCCCCCTGCGTCGGCACGCGGCTTATCACCTGCATCAGCACCACCAACCCGATCACCACCCCCCACCGCACCCGCGCATCCAGCCGGCTCAGCCACAGCATGTACACCAGAAAAGCCCGGTAAATAAAGTTCCGCGCCTTCAGCGCCTCCACCACGCCCCGCCGCGCCCACTCCATCGTCGGCTCCAGCCGCAACGCCTCCCGGAAGTGCTCCATCGCCTTCGCCGGGTTGTTCTGGTGCAACAGCGTCCAACCCATGTTCGCATGTGATATCGCGCTGTCCGGGTCTCGCTGCAAGGCCCCTTCCACCGCCTGCCCCGCCTCGTCCCGCCGATTAAGCCGCACCAGCGCCATCGCCCGCAGATTCACGCACCCCTCATGCGACGGGTCAAACTGCAACCCCATGTCCGCCGCTTGCAGCGCATCCGTCCATTTCTCCTGCGCCGTGTGCAGCCCTGCCAACAGCGCCCAATAGTCCGCGTCCCCTGGCGTCAGGCGAATCGCTTCCCCAATCGAATCCAGCGCTTCGGTGTAACGCTTCAAATGCCGCAGCACCACCGCATGCACATAATGGCAAAACCCCACATCCGGCCCATGCGTAATCGCCGTCCGAACTTCTTCCAGCGCGCCCTGGGTCTTGTCCTGCCCCAGCATCGCCACCGCCAGCGTCGCATGCATCACCGGGTTACCCGGTTCATTAATCAGCGCACGCCGGATCTCATCTTCCGCCAGCGAAAAACGCCCCTGCTCAATCAATAATTGTCCGCGTTGGAAATAAGGATTCACAATCAGTTCCAATAAAGGTGTAAAACCAGATTCCCCACCTCCTCACCTCAGCTTCATATACTCCACGATGTCGTCATAAATCCCCCCTTGATTCGCATACAGCGCATAATTCCGCGCCGTCGAAAACCACTCCTGCGTGCTCGGCTTCACGTTCTTTACCGCCGCCACAAGATCCTTGGTCGAAAGCGGCGAAGGCACGCCGCGTTTGATCGCTTCACCCAGCTTGGCTTCAATCGCCACATCCACCAGCGCCTTCAAATCCGCACCGCTGAAGTGCTCGGTCTTCTTCGCCAGATGCGCATAATCCACCCCATCCATCGGCTTGCCCGCCAACAGCAGCTTCAGCGTCGCTTCCCGCGCCACAGCATCCGGCGGCGGCACGAAAATCACTCGGTCAAAACGCCCCGGTCTCCGAAACGCCGCATCCAGATGCCACGGCGCATTCGTCGCCGCCAGCACCAGCACGCCTTCGTTCGACGCGCTCACACCATCCAGCTCCGACAAAAACTGGTTGATCAAATGCCGCCCCGCCGAAGCACGCATATCGGTGCGGCTCGCCCCCAGCGCATCCACTTCATCAAAAAACAGCACGCACGGCGCCTTCCGCCGTGCCTGGTCAAATAGCCCATGCAACTGCTTTTCACTGTTCCCCAGCCACATGTCCAGCACATCATGGATTCCAATCGACATGAAGCCCGCTTTCACCTCCCCCGCCGTCGCGCGTGCAAGATGCGTCTTCCCGCACCCCGGCGGGCCGTACATCAAAATCCCTCCGCCGATCTTCTTCCCATACGCTTTGTAAACCTCCGGATGCTGGATCGGGTGGATGATCTTGAGCCTCACCTGCTCCTTCACATGCTCCATCCCACCCACATCCGCAAAGCTGATTTTCGGCCGCTCAAACTCCACATTCGCTTCCGGCGCGGCTTCCTGGTGAGAAGCCTTTAGCCGCCCATCCGGCGTCGCCTCCGCACTTTCTGCTTCCCACTGCTTAGCCACCCCCAACTGCTCGGCCAGTGTTTCATCCGCCAGCGATGGGTCTTCCTGCACCGCGCGCCGGTAATGCGTCGCCGCCGCGGCTTCATTCCCCGCACGTAAAAGCAGCCGCGCATAGAGCAGCCGTGCTTTGGGCGATGCCCCCGCCGCCGTCACCATCTTCTCGATGATCACCATTGCTTCCGAATTCTTCCCCTGCCGGTAAAAACAGTGCGCCAGCAAAACCAGCAACCCCTGGTCCAACGGTGCATACCCCAGCGCGGTGCGGTATTCTTTCTCCGCCTCCGCATGCCGTCCATAAGCCGTCAGCGTGTCCGCCAGATGCGCCCTGAGCGGTACATTCTCCGGGGACACCTTTAAAGCCATCATCAGCGCATTGATCGTCTGCTCATCAGCCGCCATAAAATCCCCAGTTTTCTCAAAAATAGGATGCAGGGGATTGTAGCGGTAATCTCCCTGTCAAAATTCCTTCGCAATCAACATGCCCAATCGCGCTTTTTTTGAATCATCGTCCCACCGGGTGCAATACGGAACTCAAATACGAAAAATCTGTTCCTGCAAAAAAATTCTGAAAAAAAGTGCATGAGAGGTATACTGCACATGTACTTAGTTCTCAATGGTTTCCGATCAATTCCCGCCTGCTTTCCGAGGACTGCTTCATGTTCCTCGACCACCTCACACCCATTACCCAACACCCGGTACTGATACGGGGCATCTCTATTTTTCCTGCCTTCTGCTGCATGCCCCACCGCATCGCCGACAAACGCAGCCATCCTAAACACAGCCCAATCGGTGTCTACGCCCAGTTCAGTCGCTTCCCACTGCACACCATTTGGCCGCGGGTTCACTAACCCCCGGCTATCTATCAAAAAGATCCATATGAGCCTTTGGAAACCCACCAATCCACCCACCTCCGGGTCCGCTCCCCTCACCGGCCGCGACGCCGAGGTCAGCCTGCTTAAAAATCGCTGGGAGCAAGCCCAGGACGCCATGGGACAGGTGGTGCAGATCATCGGTGAGCCGGGCTTGGGAAAATCCCGTCTGGTCTCAATCGCCAAACAATTGGTTGAAGAAGATACTCAGGACTCCGGCCGCGAGGCCATCCAAGATTCCCCCATCATCGAATGGCGCTGCTCTCAGCGTTTTGCAAACACCAGCCTTTACCCGGTAACCGACTTCTTTGACCGCCTCCTGGGATTAAGCCGCCAGCAAGCCCCAGGCAAACGTTTCGACCGCCTGGCAAATCATCTGGAGGAATACGGCCTTGCACGCCCGGAATCCGTGGCGCTCTTCGCATCCATGCTGCTCCTCCCGCTCGAGGGGCGCGGCACGCCGCTAGGGCTCTCCCCCGTGCGCGAACGCGAAGCCACTTTCCGCGTGCTGCGCGAATGGCTGCGCGCGCAGGCCAAACGCCGTCCCATCCTCTTTGTGATCGAAGACCTCCACTGGATCGACGCCTCCACCCTGGAGTTCCTGGGCCAGTTCCTCGCCGAAGGCCTGCAGGACAGAGTTCTGACGCTTCTGACTTTCCGGCCGGAATTTAAAACGCCCTGGCCCGCCATGGCGCATCAGACCAGCCTCGCCCTCAGCCGCCTCACCCGTCGCCAGGTCGGCGAGCTGGTGCGCAAAAACACCGGCGCGGCATTGCCCGAAGCACTGGTCGATCAGGTCCACCGCAACACCGGCGGTGTGCCCCTCTTTGTTGAAGAAATCACCATGATGCTGCGCGATCCCGGCGCGGCCGGCCAAGATGTCTCCGCAAACCAGATGCCCGCCACCCTCCAGGACCTGATCATTGCCCGTGTCGACAAAATGACCAGCGACCGGGGAATCGTTCAGTTGGCCGCCACACTCGGGCGTGAATTCAGCCATGAGCTGCTGGCCGCTGTGGCCGCCACCTCCGCGGTGGATGAGCCGACCCTTCAGGCTGAGTTGAACAAACTGGTCCGTGCGGAAATTCTCCATCAAAAAGGGCTCCCGCCCGGTTGCACATATGCCTTCAAGCACGCGCTTCTGGAAGACGCCCTGCGCAACGCCCTGGCGCAAACCCAGCGTGAGCAATTCCATAAACAAATTGCCGAAACGCTGGAGAAGCAGTTCCCGCAGATCGCATCAACCATGCCGGAACTATTGGCGCACCACTTCACCGAGGCCGGCAAAGTTGAGCAAGCCGTGGGTTACTGGCTCCGCGCAGGCCTGCGTTCCCGTGAGCGCTTTGCCAATGTCGAGGCCATCGCGCACTTGAGCAAAGGTCTGGAGTTGCTCCACACACTGCCTGAATCCCCAGGCCGTGACGCCCGCGAATTGGAGTTCCTCACGCCGCTTGGCACCGTCTTCATCGCCGCGCGCGGCTACGGCGCAGCCGAAGTGGGCACCATCTTCAAGCGCGCCCGCGAATTGTGCGCCCGAGTCGGAAAGCCCACTGAATTGTTCGCCATCATGTGGGTCGCATGGGTGTGGAATGTGGTCCGGGGCGATCTCCGCCTGTGCATGGAATTGGCTGGTCAGGCGCTGGCTCTGGCTGAGCGCGAAGCCGACCCCGGTATGCTCATGGAAGGCCTGTTTCCAGAAGCAGTCACGTGCGTCTTCCGGGGAGACTTCACTGCTGCCCACGCCCACTCCACCCGCGCTTTAACCCAGTACGACGATCCGGCCCGCACCCTCTTCTGGGCCAGCATCACCGGCGAGGACTCCGGCGTGGCGCATCGCTGCTATCGGTCCGTGGCGCTCTGGCACCTGGGCAAGCCCGATCAGGCCTTGCGCCTCAGCAGCGAGGCGGTCGACCTTGCCCGCTCCATCGGCCAACCCTTCACGTTGGCCTTCGCCCTTGAACATCGGGCCTGGCTGTGCAACCAGTGCCGTCTTCCTGCCGAAGCGCGCATCGCGGCCGAGGAAGAAATCACCATCGCCACCGAACAGGGGTTCGCGTACTGGCTCGCATCGGCGACGCTCTTTAAAGCCGCCTCCATGGTCCTGCTGGGGCAAGGCCAGGAGGCGCTGCCGCTGATTCTCAAAGGCATTCAGGACCTGCGGGCCACCGGTGCCGGTCTGAATCTCACATTTCATCTCGGCTTCCTGGCAGATGCCTACATGCAGGCAGGTCAATTCTCCGAGGCGAGTAAAGCCCTGGATGAAGCCCTTGCCTGCGCCCAGAGAACCGACGAAAGGTTTTTCGAACCAGAATTGCTTCGCCTCAAGGGCGACCTCATCCTGGCGCAGGCCCAGCCGGAGGCTCAAGCCGCCGCGGAAGGAGCGTTCTGTCAGGCCATCCATGCCGCGCGCACCCAGCAAAGCAAAGCATGGGAACTCAGAGCCGCCACCAGCATGGCCCGCCTTCTCCACGCCCTGGGCCGCCGCAATGAAGCCAGAGCCGCCCTCGCCGGGGTGTACGGCACATACGAAGAAGGCCTCACCGCCCCCGACCTGTTGAACGCCAAATCCCTGCTCGACACCCTCGGCAATGAACGCATGCGCCAGGATCTCGCCTCGGGCGTCAAGTACGTCCTTGGGTGTATTCCCCCGCCTCTGCGCGAAGGCCCTGTCTCCATTGACTGGCGCTACATTCCCTCTTCCAGTCTCGGCGGCGACGCCATCGGCTACCACTGGATCGACTGCGACCACCTCGCCCTCTACCTCGTCGATGTCACCGGCCACGGCCTGGACTCCGCCCTTCTCTCCGTCTCCATCACCAACGTCCTCCGCTCGGGCACCCTTCCAAGCACCGACATGCGCCGCCCCGAGCAGGTCCTCGCAGCCTTAAACGACGCCTTCCCCAGCCAACAGCATGGCGACAAGTTCTTCACCATCTGGTACGGCGTCTATGAACAATCCACCCGATCCCTCACATGGTCCGGTGGCGGACACCACCCTTCGGTCCTTCTGCTGCCGACAACATCCACCCCATCCCTCCTCTCCTCCACGGGCATGATGATGGGCCTGGCTCCCGCCCAGGATTACCCCGCCGAATCCTGCCGCATACCCCTCAATGCCCGCCTGCTGATCTTCAGTGACGGCATCTTCGAAATCCTCCGCGAAGGCCAGATCGTCTGGAATCTCAATGCCTGCATCCAATATCTGGCCACCCGCACATCGCAGGGCGGCGCACTCATGGATGAACTTCTGGCCCATGTGCGCGAACTCAGTGCTTCATCCGAACTTGGAGACGACTTCTCGATACTCGAAGCTCACTTTTAATCAATACGAAAACTTGCTTATTCATCGCAGTCTGCACGCTTTGAAGTCAAACGCGCATGCAATCATTTGCTCGAATGTCATGCACTACCCGTATGACATTCACGCCTTGTAAATCCCATTAAAAAACCTATCCTCACAAAACCGGCAATGATGTTTCCCCCTCATTAATCTATCCCGACCTATGCCCCAAAATCCCACAACTCAAGACCGCTACCAGAATGCCCTCGATGCCTTTGTCGCCCGTGCCAGGGCCGATCCCTACATCCTCGCCGTCGTCCTCTGCGGCAGCCTCTCCCACGACACCGTCTGGGAAAAATCCGACATCGATCTGGTCGTCGTCGCCAAGGACGGCGATAAGCCCGCCCACGGCAAATCCGAATCCTCCCGCAGCTTCGCCCTCGTCGAAGATTCCATCAACATCCACGCCACAGTCCAAACCCGCTCACAGTTCCGCCATGCCCTCCAAGGCGCCATTCAAAACTCCTTCTTCCACTCCCTCCTCTCCAAAGGCAAACTCGTCTATACCCGCGACTCCACGCTCCACGCCCTCTTCGACGACCTTAAATCCCTCGGCTCACGCGACCAGCAAGTCGAAACCCTCCGCAACGCCAGCACCACCATCGCCTGCCTCTACAAAGCCCAGAAATGGCTCGTCGTCAAAAAAGACCCCGCTTACAGTTTCGTCTGGATCACCATGGCCGCCATGCACCTGGCCAAGATGGAAGTCATCGCCGCCGGTGAAATCTGCGGCCGCGAAGTCATCCAGCAGGCCGTCGCCCTAAACCCCGATTTCTTCAACATCATTTACACCGACCTCATCCACGTCAAAAAGACATCTAAAAACATCGCTGGCGCTCTCGCCTCCATCGAGGACTACCTCTCACGCCGCACCCGCGCCGCCTTCGGCCCCATTCTGGAATACCTTCAGGAAGCAGGTGCCCCACGCAGTGCAACCGAACTTGAAACCCACTTCGCAAACCAGCTTGGCGCGCCCGACGTCATCACCGCTTGCGAATGGCTCTCCGATAAAGACATCATCCGTAAAGTTTCTACCCCCGTCCGCCTCACCCGCAAAAGCCCCTCCGCCTTCGAAGAACTCGCCTTCTACTACGATGGCACGCCTTAATCTTTCCGTAAAAATCATTCTGAATGTCAAATACCGTCAATCTTCCTAATCCCAGTCAAAAAATCCTTTCCGGATCAAACACCATGGCCAAGACAATGCAGCCCGCCCCCTTTACCCGCCCCGCCGCCCGCACTTCCATATCCATCAAAGGTGCGCGCGAGCACAACCTTAAAAATGTCTCCCTCGACATCCCCCGCGACCAGCTCGTCGTCATCACCGGTCTCTCCGGCTCAGGCAAATCCTCCCTGGCCTTCGACACCATTTATGCCGAGGGCCAGCGCCGCTACATGGAATCCCTCTCCAGCTTCGCCAAACGATTCATCGCCCAGGTCGCCAAGCCCGATGTTGATTTCATGTTCGGTCTCTCTCCTGTCATCTCCATTGAACAAAAAACCATCGGCCGAAACCCCCGCTCCACCGTCGGCACCATGACTGACATCTCCAGCTACCTCACGCTTCTCTTCGCCACCGCTGCCCAGGCCCATTGCCCTTACTGCAAAGTCCAAGTCCCCATCCGCTCCAAAACCCAGATCCTCGACCGCATCATGGCCCTCCCCAAGGGCACCACCGTCGAGCTCCGCTCCCCCGTCTTCCCCGTCTTCGGCGAAGACTTCAACTTCCTCGTCTCCGACATCAGGAAGCGCGGCTATAAAAAAATGCTTGTCGCCGGCAAGCCCGTCGACATCAGCCAGGATCACGACATCGACCTCACCGCCAACCCCGAAATGGAAGTCATCGTCGATAAGTTCGTGGTCGGCGACAGCAAGGAACCCGGCAACGACAAGCAACTCCTCACTGGCATCACCAACGCATTGGTTCTCGGCGACCAATACCTCAAAATCCACCTCACCAGCCCAAACGGTAAAACAGACAAAAAAACCACTGATGCTTTCCACGCCGAGTACGGCTGCCCCAAACATCACCTCGCCGTCGGCGACCTCACTCCCGATTACTTCGTCTTCAACAACCCCCTCTCCGCCTGCCGCACCTGCCTGGGTCTGGGCACCTACATGCAGGTCCACCCGGACCTCCTTGTCCCCGATAAAACCCGCAGCATCCGCGGCGGCTGCTTCGTCTCCGCGGCCTTCAATTATCAGCCGGACAACTGGGACGGCCGCATCATGTACAGCCTTTCCCAACACTACGATTTCAGCCTCGATACCCCCTTTGAAAAACTCCCCGCCAAAGTCGTCGATGTCCTTCTCAATGGCACCGGCAGCGAGAAATTTGAACTCAAGCTCCCCCCCGACGCCAAAAACAAAGACCAGAAACACATCGGCAAGCCCTGGGGCTTCGACGGCATCGCACGTCGCATCGAACGCACCTACAAACGCTACCGCCAGAAACAAGTCGCGCACGGAAGCATGGAAGCCTGGCTCGAAAAAGTCATGGTCGAACACCGCTGCCCGGATTGCTCCGGCTCCCGCCTCCGACACACCCGCCTTAACTTCCAGATCAACGACAAAAACATCCACCAGTTCGGCGAAATCAACTTCGCGGAACTCTCCAACTTCGTTGACCACTTGAAACCCTCCGGCCAGCAGAAAGCCGCCGCCTCCCAGGTCATCAAGGAAATCCGCACCCGCCTCGACCTCTTATTGGGCATCGGTCTGGACTACCTCAATTTCAACCGCCGCAGCAGCACCCTCTCCGGCGGCGAATCCCAGC
>CAZGOM010000177.1:0-11178 GCA_964527265.1 uncultured Phycisphaeraceae bacterium
GGAAACGTGCTCGCATCAAACCGCCGCGTCGGCCCGATCCCGGACTCGGCATTCAGCAGCCTCCCCCAGACCGACTCAATGTCATGCCCCAACGGAGTCACCCAGCCAATGCCCGTGATTACAACGCGGTTATTTGTCATGCTCTACCCGATTCCATTCAAGGATTGATTCAAGCACATGATTTTACCCACTTCCGGCACGCATAGTCCAGACTTGGCCTGCCACCGGCCAGATTGGGCCTGACAACCCCTCCTTCAATCCACCCCGCCAGGCAAAAAACGCCCGCAATAAAACCTTTTTCCTGCCGATTCCCCACACAAACCAGTAAGCTCCGCTCAAACCGCAACACACCCTGCCAAAAAACACCCTCTTTTCCGGCCGAAAACACACATTAAAAAAAGCAACACACATCAAGTACGTCAACGAGTTCGTCAACGCCCGCACCGCACCCAACCCAGACGCAACTTAATATCCCGCGCCGCCTAGATACAAACTAGG
Organism: uncultured Phycisphaeraceae bacterium; assembly: GCA_964527265.1. GTDB lineage: Bacteria > Planctomycetota > Phycisphaerae > Phycisphaerales > Phycisphaeraceae > CAZGOM01. Next base: position 499 of record CAZGOM010000177.1, read on the forward strand.
CACGAAATAACCCGAATATTTACTTAACGATCACCTGTAAAACACCCTCGAAAAACCACCCTTATTCAAAGATCCGGATTCAGGTAGGCGCCGCCGTTGGTGTAATGCTCTTTGTTGTAATAAGTCAGCGATTTCCACCGAATCTCCCGCACCGTGTCATTGCGGAAAAGGTCCACCGTGACATTCTCACCATGCAGATCCGCAAACACCGATGGCGCTGCCACGCCCTGATGCCTCACATATTGCCGATACAGCGTCTCATCCATCGTGCCCGCAGGCAACGCACCCAGCGTGTAAAGAAAACTGATCGCGACCGCCCCATCGTTCCACGAGCTGGGCGTCGTGCTGCAGTGGAACAGCATGATGTCGGTAGGCCATTTTTGATACCGTTTATAACGATATTGCCTGGCGCCAGTTACGTTCTTGTTGTAATACCCGTACCCATCAAAATCCGGCACCGCCCACACCCCCGTCAACGGGTCGATGATCCCGCTCGTCGAAACGAATTTCCCATACGAAATCTGGTTGCCCCGCTGTGTGGGCGAGAAGTAATAATCATTGTTGAAGCCCAGGTTATACGTCTCCGGCGCATACGGGCACCCGCCGTTGGTGAACAAGGTTTGCTGCGCAAATCCGCCCCGCACCAGCCTGTCCCACCAGCTATGCCCCCACGCAGCGCTCCCGCAAGCGATCATCGTCTCTTTCCAATCCCCCATATACATCTGCTGTGCGATCCCCGTCTGCCTCACGCCATTGAGGCATTTGATCATCACCGCCGTTTCCCGAGCGCTTCGCAAACTCGGCAGCAGCAATGACATCAGTACTGCAACAATCGAAATCACCACCAGCAGTTCAATCAGCGTAAATCCGTTTTTAATCAATCTAGACATGATTCTTCCTGTCTGCTTATAAAGCCAATTCAATACAACGATACTTGCATCTCAACGCTTGTATAGAAAAATCTCCACTCCCTGAATATCCCGATCCAACTCCTCAATAACTGATCCACGGGTCATATCGGCCACCGCGCTTGATCCCATTGATCCTCAAAAACGGCTTAAACGCCACCTTCGTCGCCGGATCATCCGCCAGCACCCGATCCAAAAACGTCGGGCTCCCCGCATGCCGTAACACATGCCAGTTGTAGGGGTTAGGCGTCACAAAATCCAAGTCCCACCAGAACATCCCCGCAAATCCCGCATCATGGATCTTCTTAAGCGCCTTCGCCTGCGACTTGTGGTCATACGGGTCCGCTGCCGCCTCCCCAATCTCATGGTCATAGTGGATCGATGAGAGGATCTTCACCTTCGGGTACTTTTCCTTCAGCCCTTTCCAATACGCCGAGTCCAGGCACTTGCCCGCCACATACACCGATTCCACCAGACCCTTCGCCAACATGTCTTCCAAGTTCAATCCCATTAAGTGGTTACGTTCATGATTGGCGTCCACGATGCACGTAAACACGGCTTTGCGCTTCTTCAAAAAAGCCGCCAGCTTCACGATATAGCCCGTCAAAATCTCCTGCCGCACAGCCACCAGTTCCGGGCTGTCCACCTCCTCCGGCAGTTTCGGCCTGCGCCCATGCTTCGCCTCATAGGCCGCCAAGACCGGCTCTTCGCAAATCATCATCGGCATGCTGCGGCTAAACGCGAAACAAATCCCCCCAGGGTTGTAGCCCATCAACTCCTCGATATACGCCAGCATATGCTCCCGCACCTCAGGGTACGCATAGCTCATCCGCAGCACTTCCTCCCCAAATTCGTCCTTGCAACGCCACTGCGGGTTCTTCAGCAAAAACTGCGAGGTGAATATGTGATCATTGGGAAACGGGCAATAAAACGCTTCCGGCCGGATGTAAAAGTGAAGTTCCACCCCCACCTCCTTCGCCGCCGTCGCGGCGGCCGCCAGAATGTCCTCCCCACTCTCCAAAATCCGCTTGGTATTCAGCGCATATTGCCGGTCGCACTGCCGATACGCATGCACCGTATCAAACGGCGCCGTCGTCCCCACCTTCGTCATGTGGTTCCCCGTTACATCCGCCCCAATCGGGTTGTAAAGCACACGGTAAACATCGCTGTCCCGATAAGGCGAAAACGCCAGCCCAACATCCTTCGCGCACGACAACCCATACACCGCGATCCAGCTATACCCATCCATGCTCCCCACCGCCGTGCGGCTCGCCTTCGTGGGCTTAGGCGCGTAATCCGTCTTTACCGCCCGGATGTACCCCAGAAACGCATGCGGATCCTGCGCCCGGTACCGCTCCACAGGGATCGGCGCAATATGCAGCTTCCGCCCCGTCAAATCCGCCTTATGCAGCCGGCATTCCTGAAAGGCCGTCCCACCATGCTGGCAAATAATGTCTCGAAGGCTGTTCTCCTCCCCATCCAGCCACACCCGGATCGAATCCGCCCAGCCCACCCCCAGATAAAGCACCCAATCCCCCTCCAGCCCCAAATCAATCACCAACTCCGGCGCCTTGCTGTCAAACCCCGTCGACACCCCCACCCCGGAAAAATCCTTCGTCTCATAATCCACTTTCACCCAACCCCGCCCAACCCCCTTGGCCGGCTTGAATCCCCCCACCACGCGATTGGGGATATCCGCGATCAACACCTCATTGGGCTTCTTACGCATGACAAATCTCCACGCACTTTAAATTAAGTGATTAATTAGTAATTTTTTAACTAACTCCAGAATTCAAAAAAGCTACCACACCTGATTTAAATGCACAAACCAGTCTTTATCTCTGACTTCATCCATACCCAGAAAAAGTTATACCAACCCCATTAAGATATCCCCACACTTACTTTTCTTTCAGTTCCAACACCCGCCCTTGCTTCACCCCTCCCGCGCCGACGCATGCCAATTCCTCAGCGTCAGCCATGCCGAAACATTAATCACCGCAAACATCGCCAGCCCCAGCGCCGACGCCATCAAAACCGCCGCAAACACCTTCGCCGTGTTCCCCTCTTTGATCGACACCGACACCAGAATTCCCAATCCGTAGTCGCTCTCCGTGAAAAAGCTCGCCACGAATTCCCCCACAATCGTCCCGATCACCGCCAGTCCCGCCGCCACGCGCAACCCCGTAAAAACCTGCGGCAAAGCCGACGGCAGCTTCAATTTAAACAACGTCGCCACCCACCCCGCCCGATAAAGCCGAAACATGTCCCGCAACGCCGGATCAATCGAAAGCAGCCCCGTCAGCGTGTTGGCAATGATCGGAAAAAGCGAAACAATAAACGCCGACGCAATGATCGGTTTCAGTCCAAATCCAAACCAAACAATCAGTTGCGGCGCAATCACCACGATCGGCACCGTCTGAAAAAACACCGTGTACGGATACACCGCCCGCTGCACCCAGGTCGACATCGAAAGCACCACCGCCACACTGATCCCGATCACCGCCGAAAGCCCAAACCCCGACAACGCCGCCTGGGCCGTAATCCACGTCGCATGCAAAAGTGTCTTGTGGTCCTCACGAAACGCATCCACCACCTGCATCGGCGATGGCAAAATCAGTGGTTTCACCTCAGAAATGACTATATAAAAATGCCACACCCCCAAAAGCAACGCAAACATCAAAAGCGGCGGCAACATCTGCGTCAGAATCCACTTCTTCATCACGCCCCCCCCTTCACCAGCGCCGCATGCAACGCACGCGTTTGAGCTACAAAACCGACTTCACTCCGTAGCTCCACCGCGCGCTCTAAAGGCAGATCCAGCCGCGTATCCAGCATCACCGTCGCAGGTCTCGCCGAAAACACCACCGCCCGATTGGCCAGAAAGGCCGCCTCGGAAATCGAGTGCGTCACAAAAATCACCGTCATCCGCTTTTTCACCCACAGCGCGCGCAGTTGCTCATCCAATCGCTGCCGCGTCAGTTCATCCAGAGCCGCGAACGGCTCATCCAAAAGCAGAATCTTCGGATTCGTCACCAGCGCCCGCGCCAGCGACACCCGCATCCGCATCCCACCCGAAAGCTGCGCCGGGAACTTGCTTTCCGCCTCCGACAGCCCCACCGCCGTCAGCGCCTCCCGCGCCGCTGCCTCCCTCTCGGCCTTCCCCACCCCCTTAAGCTCAAGCGGCAATGCCACATTCCTCAGTACTCGCCGCCAGGGAAGCAGATGTGCATCCTGAAATACATAAGCAAAAGGCACATCACGCCCACCCTGCGCACCCTCCGCCGCCGCAACATCTACTTTTCCCCCCGTCGCCCCATCCAATCCCGAAATAATCCTCAACAACGTCGATTTTCCACAACCAGACGGCCCCAGAAAAGACACAAAATCCCCTTCTTCAATCGCCAGCGACACCCCATTCACCGCCAGCGTCCCATTCTCAAACCGCTTAACCACCCCCGCCAGCCCAATCGCCGGCCGACCCGCCAATCCACCGCCAACTTGTCCATCTGCACCTTGATTCACGCGGCAAATCATAGCGCTTCACATGGAAATCACCCAAACTCTGTCCCCACCCCACCCCTTCTTCCCTCTGCCCAAGACCCAGAACCCAAGACCCAGAACCCATCCCAAATGTGTAAAACCTGTCAATTCCCCACCCTCCCCGCAGTTAACCCACAACTTGCCAAAGGTTTTCAGATTCTCAAGGTTGGACTTTTCCCCCGGCCCCGGTATTGGTATATTCCAGAATAAGAGACAGTGGGTCTGGGTGTTCCCAGTCCCAAATCACAGCCCCGGTTAGGAGCGTGCTTTCATGGCCAAGATGTTTTTCAGCTTGGAAGAGACTGCCGAAAAGCTCGGTCTCTCGACGGATGAGGTCAAAGAGCTGGCCACCCAAGGCAAACTCCAGCAGTTCCGTGACCGGGACAAGCTGATGTACAAACGCGACCAGGTCGAAGCCATGGCTTCCTCCGGCGATTCCACTGCCAATGCGCGCAAAGCCCAGAACGCCGCCTCCACCCCCGGGCAGGACAAGGCCGACGACCTCGAACCCATCAGCCTCGATGCAAACGACTCTGAAGGCTCCTCCGCCACGCGCGACGCCATCAGCCTCGCAGAGGACTCCAGCATCTCCAGCCGCACCGAAGACCCCCGCCAGGCCACCGGCGTCAGTGTGTTCGACACCGACGAAGTCGAAGCCGCCGACCCCATGGCCCAGACCTCGATGACCAACACCGTCGAGGACAGCGAATCCGACCTCATGATCGAGTCCGTCGGCTCCGGCTCAGGTCTCCTTGACCTCACCCGCGAATCTGACGACACCTCCCTGGGTGCCGAACTCCTTGACGAAATCTACCCCACCTCCGAAGCCGGCTCCGGCGTCGAAAACCAGGTGGAAAACTCTTCCGCTGAAAGCTCTGTCGACACCGAAGCCCCCGTCTTCGAAGGCGGCATCGGCTCCGACACCGGCTCCTCCTCCGGCTTGGACAACCTTGTCCAGGTTCCCGACCCCTCCACCGGCGTTGCTGCCGTAGGTGCGGGTGGCGTTGCCGCCGGTGGCATGGTCGCCATCGGCTCCGGTTATGAAGACGTCTATGATCCCGCTGGCTCCTGGTTCAGCTTCTTCGCCCTCCTGGGTGCCACCGCATCGCTCATCATTGTCTTCATGCTCGCCCTGGGCGCCATCGCTGGCATCCCCACCGAGCTCTTGAAGTTCCTCTCCGTCAACGACGGCCAGAACTACATGATCGTCTGCATCGCCATGCTCGTGGGCTCCCTCATCCTCGCGGGTGTCGGATTCTTCATCGGCAATATGCGCGCCAAGGCAGCCTAAGGAAACGAGACTTCTGTCATGCTGACTGGATATGGCAAAGGGGTATGGGGCACCATCCTCCTCCTCACTGTAGTGTTGGCTGGTATCACCATTTGGTTCAAAGCCTGGATCCTCCTGGCTGTTGTAATCATCATTTCTCTTGCCCTGCTCAGTTTCTTCCGCGACCCGCCACGCACCACCCCCACCACCAAAAACGTTATGACCAGCCCGGCCGACGGCCGCGTCAGCTCCATTCACGACGTGGAATCCTTCGCCCCCTTCAACAACCAGCCTGCCGTCTGCATCCGCATCTTCCTGTCGGTCGCCGATGTTCACATTAACCGCGCCCCCTGCAAAGCGGTCGTGTCTGATCTTATCCACAGACCTGGTCAGTACTTAAACGTCCTCAAGCCCGAAAGCGCCGAGCTCAACGAAGCGCTCACTATGGTCCTCTCCGACCCCCAATCCAAAACCCCCATCGCTGCCGTCCGCCAGATCGCCGGCCTTATCGCCCGCACCATCGTCAATCCCTCCAAAATCGGCGACTCATTCGAACGCGGCCAACGCTACGGCATGATCAAATTCGGCTCCACCACCGAACTCTACGTGCCAAAATCCTCCAACCCCACCGTCCTGGTCGCCCAAGGCCAATACGTCTGGGGCGCCCACACCGTTCTGGTCAACATCAACCCGACCGACCCCACCGTCAAACCCGCCTGATCCATTTCCGGGGTGCCACAGTTTGAATTTTGATCAAACCCGTCTCTTATCTCATCCCTGCTTCTCCCTGGTCTACCCCCTCGGACATCCCCCGATAGCCCCACCAAAAAGCGCACATCTCGCCGCTGTAACTATCTATTTAACAATCACATCTGATAGCCCAAACAAATTTCCCAATCCCGCAAATCACACCCCCCAAATTCGCCCGCATCAGGCATCACCACCCCCCTCTTCCCACCTATCCTTATCCATCTGAACTAACCCCACTTGAAAACCCCTTCCGGGAGGCCCAAAGGACCACCAAAATGTCAAACTTCCTCAACAACTTCAAAACCGCCATGCTCATGGCGCTCATGATCGTCCTCCTGGCCACCCTCGGTCGTCTCCTGGGCGGCGTTCAGGGCATGATCATCGCCCTCATCTTCGCCGTCGGCATGAACTTCTTCGCCTTTTTCTTCAGTGACAAGCTCGCCCTCTCCGCCATGGGTGGCCAGGAAGTCAATGACCAGACCGCCCCGGACCTCGTCTCAATGGTCCGCCGCCTCTCCAAGAATGCCGGCCTCCCCATGCCCCGCGTCTACATATGCCCTCAGGACGCCCCCAACGCCTTCGCCACCGGCCGCAGCCCCTCCAAGGCCGCCGTAGCCGTCACCCAGGGCGCTCTCACGCTCCTTTCCTACGACGAACTCGAAGGCGTCATGGCCCACGAACTGGCCCACGTCAAAAACCGTGATACCCTCATCAGCACCATCGCCGGAACCATCGCAGGCGCTCTCACCATGCTCGCCCACATGGCCCAGTGGGGCATGCTCCTCGGCGGGGGCGGCGGCCGCGATGACCGCGAAAACAACGGCGGCGGCCCCCAGATCATCGGCATCATCGCCGCCATGATCCTCGCCCCCATCGCCGCCGCGCTCATCCAGATGGCCATCTCGCGCAGTCGCGAATACGTTGCAGACGCCGACGGCGCCCGCATCGCCGGCACTCCTGACGGGCTTATGAGCGCCCTGCAGAAGCTTGAATCCTACGCCAAGCGCATCCCCCTGGAGGGTGCGCATGAAAGCCGCGCACACCAGTTCATCGTGCAACCCCTCACCGGTGACGCCATGATGAGCCTCTTTTCCACCCACCCCTCCACCGCACAGCGCGTCGCCGAGCTCGCCAAGCTCCGCGGCAACGTCTGAGGAAGATGGGTTCTGGGTCGTGGGTCTTGGGTTCTGAGGAAGAAATTCAGATCAAATGAGAGGAACAGGCGGCTGAAAAGCCGCCTGTTTTCATCTGTTCTGCTCTTGCCCAGAACCCAAGACCCACGACCCAGAACCCATCTTCTACACCGTCTCCACCCCGTTGGCCGTCTTTCTCACTCTCAGCGTCTCGCCGGTCGGCAATCCGATATTCGCCTCGCGCCCCTCTTCAATCAGCCCCACGGCCGGCTTAAACGCCACGCGCCCGTTCTCCCACCGCGCATTCCACAAATGCGCTTCATGCCACGCGCAGTCTTCAATCGTCCGCGTCCCCTGATACACGCTTGAAAGCCCGTTCTTTGTCACAAAGTTGCGCGTGAACGCATCCTGCCAGGCCGCCGTGTATTTGGCGTCACCCGTCTTGGCCCCTGCTCGCAGCATAATCCGCGCCATGTAGTCCAAATGCATTTCACCCGCCGGATGTTTCTGGCGCACCGCGTCAGGTGTGTAACGGTAAAACGGCGGCTCATCATTCTTCCCCCATGCAATCTCATACGGCCAATACTTTCCGTCCTTATCCCCCACCCGCACCGTCATCAGCCAGTCTGCGTATTTCTGGATTGCCGCCTCAATCGCCGGTTCTTCAGGAGCGTTATCCGCATACTCGCAGATCGCATGCGTCAGGATGCAACCCATCCAAGGCTTGATGATCTGCGACAAATGCCCATGCGCCCCGTACGTCCCCCCCTGGTCGCCATAACACCCCTCGGGCAACTGGCACTTGATCGCCCGGCGGCACGCATCTCCCGCACGCCTTAAATACAAGCTCTCACCCGTCACCAGGTAGAGCCGCGTCAGTGAACGGATATAAGCCGCATCACGTCCATAAGACCTGCGCGGCCAATTCGACCGGTCCATTGCATAAGCCGCGTCAGCCACAGACTGCGCCACTCGCAGCAAATAGGGATCGCCCGTTTCCAAATACCCCGTCAGCATCACATTGATCCGCTGCAATGGCATGGCGATCGAATTCTGCTTCATGCCCCCGATGCGGATCGTGAAATCAGTATGGTCCACCCCCAGATCTGCCATCGCATACGCATGATGTATCCCCGACCGGTAATATGCAGGGTTGCGCGTCTGATACGCCAGACGAAAAGCCACATGTCCATACTCTCCGTCGATCATCCCTGAATGTTGATAAAACCTCCCTGAAACCTCTTCATACTTAAAATGCTTAGCCAGACGATCTACCACTTCATCAAAATTCCCCGACGCTGTCAGCACTCCCTCCGGCCAATAGGCCCCCGCCAATCCTGCATGCCCTTCCGGCACCAGATAACGTGCCGTTCTAATTGGCGCATCTGCAAAGCTCAAATCAAACCCAAAGCTTCGCGCCACCCCCTTCCACATCTGGTGCTCATCCGTCTGGCAGTTCCAATTTTCCGTCACATCCACTTCCGGCTTGCCCAGCAGAATCTCCACGCCCTTGTAGGGGTGAAGCACGGTTACGCCATACTCCGGCGAAATCTTTCCGGGATGTTCCGCACTGAATAAATCGCTCGATCGCGTCACATCCAATTGAGTTTTTCCCAGGCTGAAATTCAGCTTGCTTCCATCTAAAGCCGTCGCTTCCCCCACAGGCGCATCGCTCCGGATGCCAATCATCGGCACCAGCCCGCTCAGGTTCTCCCCTTGGTCGAAAAACCGATTGTTCACATGCCGCGCCGTCACTTGCACCAGCCCATTGGCAAACAGCACGGCATAAATCTCCGCGTACACCCAATTGTGCTTATGAAACCACGGCCCGTAGTTGTACCGCTTAGGATCGCAGATGTTCTCATCATCAATATCCACCACCCCCAGGTACCCCGCAGCACGAATCGCCTTGCACACCGGTCCCGACCAAAGCGCCTCCACCGTCACAAACTCCCACCACCGCAGCCCAGGCTTCTGGTCCAGCTTCAAGCCCATGCGCAGCCCGATTTCCCGCCCATCGTGGCGCAACACAAGCTCATTCACCTCATTCATGCACACGCCGGTCTTTTTCTCTGCGAGTGTCGCCACTTCCCAGCTTGGCCCCGTCCAGCCGGCCTGCTCGCTGGACTTGGTCTTCCCCGAATCCCCCACCTCCGGCTGTGAATACCCGCCCGCCATCACCTTTGTCATCCGCTCCGCCGGAATCGGGCTAAGCCGCAGCACATCCGGCAGATCGCTCTTGGCGATCCCCATTAAGAGCACCTGCTTCACATCTCCCGGCCCGCCATCTGCCCCGGGATACCAAGCCAGCGGCACCGCCTGGCAATCCGTCCCGTGAATGCCCGCCAGCGCGCTGCTGCCCTTGGGCACAGGCACTGAAACCACGGCCACACGCGCACCAATACCGGCCACGGGCTGAAGGGCATTAAGCCGAACCGGGGACATCCAAGAGTGTGACATCACTGGGCTCTTTCAATTGTGGGGGAACAAAGTCAAAGGCAGGCGGGGCTGTTTCGTGGTCGCACAATATGACCACGGCAGACCTAAATGGTTCCAATAATCCCCATCACCGTCAAGCAGTTGACATTGCCGCCAGCCCTATACCATCCCCTTAAATCCGGACTTCTGCTAAAATCCCCGGCCTAAGTCAACAACGACAACGCACACTTTTTCGATCAGAAAGCCAGCTTCACATGTACCAGCGTTCCCACTCCTGCGGCGCACTCCGGGCCTCCCACGTCGGCCAATCAGTCCAACTCGCGGGTTGGGTCAACGGCTACCGCGACCACGGCGGGGTCATCTTCATCGACCTGCGCGACCGTGAAGGCATCACCCAGATCGTCTTCCATCCCGAACACAAGGAAGCCCACGAGCAGGCCTCCCGCCTCCGCAATGAAGACGTCATCTCCATCGAAGGCAAAGTGCTCGCCCGCGGCATCGACGGCAAAGGCAAGTCCCTCGTCAACCCACGCCTCGCCACCGGCGAAGTCGAAATCCAAGGCACCAAGCTTGAAGTGCTCAACAAGGGCAACAACCCGCCCTTCACCCCCGACGACGCGGACAAGGTCGGCGAAGAAAC
>CAZGOM010000178.1:0-11164 GCA_964527265.1 uncultured Phycisphaeraceae bacterium
GCCAAGAGCAAGATCGCCACCCAGGCGATGCTGGCGGGGGAATCGACGATGGGGCGCATGAGCTCCATTGGTGGCACGTGGGTTTATCGCGGGGAATACCAGACGCTGGAAGAGGAATTGGCGCGCATTCAGGCGGTGACGCCGCAGATGCTGCGGGACCTGATCAAGCGGTTTCCGTTGGATAAGCGGCTGGTGGCGACGATGACCCCCGGTGGCGGGAAGGGCAAAAAGGGTAAAAAGGCTAAGGATGTGAAGAAGGGAGCGAAGGTTTCAGGTGGGGCTCAGAAGGCGAAGGCCGCCAAGGTCATGAAGCCTAAGAAGAGTGTGAAATCCGCGAAAGCTGCGAAGCCCGCGAAGGTGGCCAAAAAACCGGTGAAACCTGCCAAGAAGGCTGTGAAATCGAAGGTGTCTGCGAAGCCGGTTTCAGGCAAGGCGTCTAAGACAGCGAAGGCAGCGAAACCTAAAAAGTCCTTGAAAAAAACCTCCAAGCGCGGGAAATAAAAGGACATGGCCATGCATTCAATTCCTGAAATTCTGCACGACCTGAAGCAAGGGAAGATGATCGTCCTGGTGGATGACGAAGACCGGGAGAATGAAGGCGATGTTGTTTGCGCGGGGGAGTTTGTCACGCCCGAGATCATCAATTTCATGCTTCGCGAAGCGCGCGGGATGCTGTTTGTGGCGCTTGATGCGCAGACGTGCGATCGGCTGGACCTGCCGATGCAGAGCCGTCAGAACACCACGCAACGTGGCACTGCCTACACGCTGACGGTAGATGCGGCGGCGAAATATGGGATTACAACGGGGGTATCGGCGTCGGATCGGGCGACGACGATTTTAAGGCTGGTGGCGGCGGATGCGACAGCGGCGGATTTCGACCGGCCGGGGCATATTCAGCCATTGCGTGCGCGGCTTGGCGGGACGCTGGTACGGACGGGGCACACTGAGGGGATGGTGGATCTATGTCGCATGGCGGGGCTGAGGCCTGGTGCGGCAGGGATTGAGATCATGAACCCCGACGGAACGATGGCGCGGCGTCCGCAGTTGGAACAGTTCTGCAAAAAGCATGGACTCAAAATGTGCACGATTGCGGACCTGATCCATCACCGGCTGCTGCGGGAGCGGCTGGTGGAGCGGGTGGATGAATCGCCGGTGACGACGGAGGCGGGGGAGTTTCGGTTGATGGCGTATCAGAGCCGAGTGGACCCGATGCCGCACATCGCACTGGTGATGGGGGATGCGTTGGGGCGGCTGGATACCCAGGGGCAGCCGGTGCCGGCGGGAATGCCCGTGCTGGTGCGGATGCACAGCCAGAATCTGCTGGGGGACGTGTTTGGGGACAAGGCGCAGCCTTCGGGCAAGGTGCTGCACGCGGCAATGCGGATGATCGCCAAAGAGGGCCAGGGGGCTGTGGTTTACCTGCGGCATGAGGGGATGGGATCGGGCCTGCTTAAGCGGCTGCAGACGCGCAAGCATGAACCGGGACAGGAACCGGCGACATTGATTGGCCAAAGCCAGACCGCCCCGGGAATGAAGCCGGCGGGCGACAAGCGCGATTATGGCATTGGTTCGCAGATATTGCGCGATCTGGGCATCAGTGAGATGCGGCTGATCACCAATCATCCGTTTCATCCCACGGCACTGAGCGGGTTTGACCTGACGATCAGTGAGTTTGTGCCGGTGGTTGAAGGATGAAGCGCAGCGCCAGGTAGATGGGGCCGAGGCGGCCGAGGATCATCATGGCGGCGAGGGTGACTTTGCCCATGGAGGTCACGTCGCTGGTAATACCCAGGGAGAAACCTGCGTTGGAGGCGGCCGCAACCGCATCAGCGGCGAGGGTCATGGGTGGATAGGGCTCACTGATGAGCAGGACCAGGAAGCCGCCGGCGATCAGGAACGTGTAAAAGACGAGCATGGACAGCGCCCAGCGTGTGAGGGCGTTTACGCATTGTGAGGGTGGAAGTCTGCGCCATCCAGCCACGCCGGAGCCGATCAGCGCGCCCGCCCCCAGGACGCTGATACCCCCGGCTAATGAGAGCGGGGCGACGCCGATGAAAGTGAGGGTGATCATGATGAACTGGTAGCTGGGGAGGGATTGACCAGGTTCGATGGGTTGGCTCATTCCCAGGCGTCCGGGGCCAGCGGCATAAGTGCCGGTGACAAATGCGTCCTGAACGATTGATTTGCTGACGGTGCCTATGTCGCTGGCCCCGGACTCCATGCCTAGATGGAGCAATTGATATGAATAAGGGGCAAGCAGCACGGCAGTGATCATCAGGACGCCCAGGAGGAAGCTCAGGGCAAAAAAGGTCCAGATTTGGCGGGAGACGGGGTGAAGGGAGTGATTGCCGCGGGAGGCTGCCCATCGCCATGCGTCACCGACGGGGATGGCGCCCAGGGCAGCCAGGAGGAACGCGGGGATGAGGAAAGCTTGGCCGATGCCGGTGAACTGGACGCCGGGAGAAAGGGCGTTTGTGATAGGAAGGCCGGTGGTGCTGATGACGGAGATGGATTCAAAAGCGGCGGTGGAGAAGGAGGAGAGTTGCCAGCCGCCCTGGGACCCGAGGAAAAGTGCGATGACCAGGAGAGCCTGGGCGGTGAATATCACACGCAGGCCGGTGCCGAGAATGCGGGGAGCAACGGATTCGTGGGTTGGGGCAAAGGCGGGGAAGAGCTTGAGCGCAAGGCGGCCTGAGTAGTACAGCGTCAGTACCAGGCCCGATTGCATGAGAAAGGCCAGGATGAAAAGGCCCGGCCATGCCAACTGGCCATGAATGGGGACGGGGGAAAGCCCTGAGCAGGTGAGCGCGCTGGCGGCCAATAGAAGGGCGTCAGAAGCGTAGAGAAAGTGACCCGGCTCAAGAGCCCAAGGTTGACGGAGAGCAGCGGCGGAGGTCAGCCAGATGGCAGCCAGCGCAACAGCCCAAAGCCAGGGTACGCGCGGGATGGATTTGGAGTGCAAAGGAGTCATGTGGTTGGCGGGATTCTATCCCACATAAGGGTAGAACGGCCCAAAAGAGGGCGAATCGAAAGTGAAAGCATGTGAGTTTTATCTGTGGGAAATGAATTTAATCGGTTGGTGAAACGGATTTTGGCGACGAAGGAAACTTCGGCTAAACTGTCGCGACTTCCGGATGGATTTGTTTTTTTGTTCCATCACTTATCTATATTTTTAAGAGGGAGAGCGCATGGCTGGCAACGCTCAAAATGGTTCGGGTCTTCCTGCAGGCAAGGTTGGTTCAGAGGCAAATCAACCGGGAGGCAAGGGGTTCAGGGATGGGTCGGCCTACAACATCATTCTTGGCGTCATCGTGATTGCTTTGGCGGTTGGAGTGTGCCTCATTCTCAGGGCGCAATATTCCAAGCCGGACGGGCCTGAGCTTTTGACCCTGACACAGTTGCGGGTGCAAAAACAGGTGGAAAAGTATCTTGCGCAAAAGGTGATCAAGACGGATGCGGTCGAGGGGATTCCCAAGGACCTTTCCTTCAAAACCACCACGCTTCGGTTTACGACTCCGGATGTGGTGGGGTCCAACAAGTTGCCAGACATCATTCAGTTTGAGATGGATTTGGCGACCACTGGCGCGCCGGAGGGCAAGCAGGGGCAGGTGAAGGGGTATTTCGATAAGAGCATTGGAGAAATGATGCTCAACTATGATTTGATTTACATGCATGACAGCGTGCCTTCAAGCTACGGCGCGTGGGATGAAGAGTAATCGATCGATCTAAACGAATGCAGTCATAATGCAATTGACCCGGCAAACTGATTTGCCGGGTCAATTGCATTATTATTGAACAAGATTCTGGTCAGCGCCCTTTGACCTATAGGATCAAAGGGGAATTGGGGTCGTTTAGATAGAGAAGGTGCCTGTGAAGATGGCGTCGGGGTCGCCGGGCAGGCCAGTGACGCTGAAGGTGCCGTCGGTGTTGGCAGTGCCATCTGCATAGAAGCTGATTTGCTTGCCCAAGAGGTTGATGGGACGGGTGGTGACTGAGTTAAAAGTAAGAGTGAGGCGCACAGCGGCCAAGTCCGCGGAGCCGGATTTGCCGATCAGGGTGAATATCACCTTGTTGGCGTCGGGCCCTGCGCTGAAGGATTGGTAGCTATAAGTGCCGATCCAGTTGTCGGTGGAGAAAAGCTCACCCGTGACGGTGGCTCGGTTGACCAGGCCTGCGACACCCTCGAGGGAAATGCGCTCAGTCTTGGTGACGGCGGTGGAGAAAGTCAGCCGGGCTCCCAAGTTTTGCAGAGGCGAAACGGCGTCGGCGATGGGGAGTTTGACGTCCACATCAAGGATGCTGCCAGTGGCGGTGTTTTTAGCACCCACGTTGTATTGCGTGGAGCTATCCAGGGTAAGAATGACGGATTCGGTCGGTTCGTCGTTATCTGCGTCTTTAGCGGCACGGAGATTCAGGATCGCGCTGGCGACTTTGGCGGGGATGGTGATGGTGCCGACGACTTCGCCAGCGCTTTCGGTGAAGGTGACGGTGCTTCCCTTGGTGCCAGCCAGGAGGGAGTAGTCATTTGCGAAAGCGGCAGTGCCGGTGATTTTAAAAGAGATCTTGGCTTCAGCGGCATTCGAGCCGGATGCCCGTGTGAAGGTGAATGGGAGGGCGGCCAATGCTCCCTCTTTGGTGCCAGTGGCAGGGACGGTGACATTGATGGTGGGCTCATCGTCAGTAATGCTGAATGAGCCTGAGACGGGTGTGCCCAGCGAATAAGCGGGGATTACACCTGGATCTTCGATAAGCGTGACCGTGACATCCTCGGAGGATTCGACTGTGGTGTCGTCGATGACCTGGGCCTTGAAAGTGAAGGTGCCTGACTTGGCGGGGATGGTGAAGGAGTCGGTGAGAACGGTCTTGCCATCGGCAGTGGTGAAGCGGTAATCAACTCCCTGTGTGGCGGTGCCGGAGGCGTTGAAGAAGACGGTCAGCGGGTTGACCAGGGAGGCGGTCTTTCGGGTGACCGTGTAGGTGATAAAGCCGTTGGACTCGGTGGTTTTGGCTGCGGAAGCCTTGATGGAGACAGAAGGTTCGTTGTCTTCAATGACAAACGAGGCGGAGATGGGCGAACCCAGAGAGTAGGTCTTTGTATCGGGATTTTCCAGGAGTGTGATGTCGACGGTCTCAGGGATTTCGACGAGGGTGTCGTCGTTTACCGAGGCTTTAAAAGTGAAGGAGGCGGATTTGGCCGGGATGGTGAAGGAGTTTGTAAAGACGGTTTTACCGTCGATGGAGGTAAAGGTGTAGTCGGTCCCTTGCTCCGCAGTGCCGGAGGCTGCAAAGAAGACCGTCAGCGGGGCGGCAAGGGAGGTGGTCTTGCGGGTGACGGTGTACGTGATGAAGCCCTTGGTTTCCGTGGTTTTGGTGGAAGAGGCTTTCAGGGTGATGGAGGGTTCATTGTCTTCAAGGGTGAAGGCGATGTTGGCCTGCGCGCCGTTGACGACATAAAAGGAATCGGGGTTGGGATCGGCCAGTAGCGAAATCTGGATGTCTTCAGTGGGTTCGACAATGGCGTCTTCAAGGCCGACGAGTTTGACGGTGACGGAGGACTTGCCTGCGGGGATGACGATGGTGTTACCGGGGATGATGGTCTTGTCGACCATGAGCTGGTAATCGGCATTTTGAAAGGCAGCGCCGGTGATATCCAACAAGGCGGTCACGGGGCGGAGCGTGGAGCCGCCGGTGCGTGTGAGTGTGAAGGTGGTAGATCCTGCACCTTCTGAGAATTTGGTGGTGGTTGCCTTAATGCCCAGGACGGGGTGTTGGACTTTGAATGCCGCGCTGGTGTAGAGATTGTTGGTTTCGGACTTTTCGATGATGAGGTTGTCGGCGTCGGCTTTGGCGAGGATGAAATACGTGCCATCAGCGACTTCGGGGATGGTGAGTGCGTTGGAGGCGAGGGCAAAGGATGTGCCGGATTTGAGGGCGGTGGTGGTGAAGTTGCCCAGAAGGATATCGTCTTCGTTGCCGAATATCTTGTCTTTGGAGAGGACCGCGGTGATAGAGGAGGCCTCGACCATGCCTGGGCCGAGATTTTTGGCGGCGAGAGTGGATTTAACCTGGTCGCCGGGTGTGAAGACGGCACCGGTGATTGAGCCGGAGATGGTCAGATCGGGTAGAAGTGGAACGGGGAGGATGTCGATGGTTGTATCGGAGGCAGGGCTGGTGACGATGGTTGCGCCGGATTTGGTTTTGGCGATGAGGAAGTAAGTTCCTGGGGCGATTGTGGTGCTGGTTTTGACTGAGGCAGAGAGAGTGATTTCCTGTCCGGGCAACAATTGAGCGGCGGACGAAAGGGTGTTCAGCCTGATGTCAGTTGTGCTGAAGGCTGCGTCCTTGGAGAGGTAGAAATCCACTGTGGCACCGTTTACGAGTACGGAACCGGTGTTGATGAGTTTGACGGAGACGTCAAACATGGTGACGCCAAGGATGGCGCTGGATTGGGCGAGTTTTGCGGCTTCGGCGGTGAAGGTGGGGTTTGCTGCGACGGTCTTGGACTGAAGAGCGAAATTATAGCTATCGGTGTCGGGGTCGTTGGTCAGGATTGCGATCGTGCCATTGGATACGCCTCCGACGGTGGGCGTGAAGGACACGGCAATGGTGATGCTCTGACCAATGTCAACAAAGGCAGGCAGTGAAGTCTGAAGTTTGTAGCCGCCGCTTAATGAGGAACCGGTGATTTGGAGTTTGGCGTCGCCGGTATTGGTGAGCTGGAAAGTCTGGATGTTTGCGATGCCTGTGGGCCCGTTGAAGGGAATGGAGACCAGGGTACCGTCAGTTGCGGAAGGGGTTGTGTCGCCATCGGCGATTTGAACTCCGTTGCCGGTGATGGAAATATTAGGCTGCGGGACGACGGTGGTGGCGCTGAGCGTGAATTTATAGGTGGATGCGGTGCTGTCGTTGGTGCTGACGGAAAAGATGGTGGAAAACGTGCCGCTGACGGTGGGCATGAAGTCGATGGTGAAATTTGAGGAGTTACCGGGTGCGATGGTCAAGGATGGAGTGGAGGTGAGTTTGAAGGAACTGCCCGCAGTAACGATGGGATTGGTGAGAGTGAGATTCTGGGTGCCGGTGTTTTGAATGGTGAATGTATAGGTGGTGGGAGCGTTGGGTGAGGCATTGGCGACGTGTGTGCCATCGGTGACGCTGGGCGTGGTGTCGTTATTGCTGATCTTATTGCCGTTGCCGTTGATGACGATGTGTGGGGAGAGTTCCTGGAGGGTGGCGTTTTCGTGAACGTTATCAGAGCCGATAACAACGTTTGTGCGTGTAATGGGGTTGGCGAATTTGCCGCCGGAGTAGGTGACGGTGTAGGTGCCTGCGGGGACGTTGAGCTGATAGCCACCAGCGGTCATTGAAGTGGTGGTGAAGGTATTGGTGGCACTCTTCATGGTGACGGTGATGCCTGAGAGTCCTTCGCCTGGTTCGTAGTAGCCATTGGCATTGAGATCGTCGTAGAGTGTGCCCAGGAAGTATGGGTTGACGAGGCTGAAGCGGTCACCGAACTCCTCGGTGATGAGCATGGGGCCATTTTTGGTGTCTGGATCGTTGTCCAGGCGAATGTGAACGCCGACTTCCTTGTAGTGGGGGCTCATCATTGTGTCGCGATGGCCGGCGGGAGTTTGAATGCCGGTGGGGGTGTCACCCCAGTCGATGATGAAGCCTGCATGTCCGTAGAAAGGGTCAATGGCGTAGTTGTAGAGATTCTCACCCAGGAAGTGGAAGGGGGTGTAGCCGGCGTCGTTGGCGCGGCCCGCGAGGTCGGGTTCTCCGGGGAAGTTATGCTCCTGCTGGTCGTTAGCGACCAGGTAGTCGGTGTGGCCGATGGCTGCCTTGGTGAGCGCTTCATTCCATGCAAGGGGGGTAGTTGCAACGAGGGTGGCCCATTCCTTGGCGAGTTGTGAGCCGCTGGTTTTGAATTGGTCGAGGGCGATCTGGATATTTTTGTCGGTGGCAGTGAGGGGAGAAAAGCTGCTGATGAAGCGGCTGATATGCGCGGCGGGGTTCATGCGCATATCGTTTATAAGTTCAAGTGTGTACTGTTCTTGGGCTGTGGGATCAAAGGCCATGAGAACGCGCGATTCGAGGTTTTCGAAGAAAGCGCTTTGGGGGCTGTTCAGGTGGTTGCGGGTAGACTTGACCGGGAGGGCGCGGAGGAGTTTAGCGAGGCGGGTGTACAACATGACGGGTTCCGAACTGGGGTGAGGGGCACTTGTTAGTGCTAACAAGGTACTTTGTCTTACTAAAGCCCTGGGGAATTGGTCCCAATTCCCACCAAGGAAAACGAGATTTTACCCATAAAATCGTAGCGTCCGTATGTGAGATTTCACGGCATTTTGAGCGTTTTTTTTGTGAACAATGACAAACCGACCGGCCCAGAGCCGGTCGGTTTGTTTATTAGGCCATATTTTACAAGGAATTACATCGGTTTTTGCTTGATAGTCTGGTCATATACGGCAAGAAGTTTTTCCTTGTCGAAAATCATTTCCTGTCGTGTCAGGCCGACAATGTCATACGTGTAGGTGAGTTCGACGGCATCGACGGGGCAGGCTTCTTCGCACATGCCGCAGTAGATGCAGCGGAGTTCATCGATATCGAACTTGACGGGGTATTTTTCGCGGTCGTCCCAGGGCGAGGCGGCGCCTTCGATGTGGATGCAGTGCGCGGGGCAGGCGGTGGCGCACATGAAGCAGGCGACGCACTTGACGCGGCCGTCTTCGTCGCGGTTCAAGCGGTGCACGCCGCGGAAATTGCCTTTGTAGAGACCGCCGTCTTCGATGGGGCGGTCTTCGCGGCGCTCTTCGGGATAGGCCATGGTTTTATTGCGTTTGCCGCGGGCCACGGAGCCGATGAGGTGTTTGAAGGTGGTGCCGAGTCCTTTGAAGACTTCGGGCAGGAAGATGGACTCCGTCCGGGTGATCGGGGACGGGGAGATGACCATCACATCTTCTTCGCGGATTGCCATGGGGCATTGCCTTGGGTTAGGGACTGGGGGGATTATAGCGGAAAAGGAGGGGGATGTTGGGGGGCTTGAGAGGTATGGTCTGGAAGGAAAATCAAAAGAGAGGAAATTGGAACCTGTGGAGGGGAGGTAGAGTCTTGGATGAGGAAGTGTTGTAGTGCTTTTTTGAAAGTGACTAAATATGGGTGGATGGGAACGTGGTTTTGGCGTGCACTTGGTTTCTGCTGTTGAGGTGTTTGTGATTTTGGCGTTGCTGGGGGGAGCGCAATGCTTTGGGCAAGCGGCGCCGACGGACTTGCCGGAGGCGGAGAAGAAATTGGTGGATACGACGGACCCGTGGGGGAGCGCGTTTGGCGATCAACTGGCGATTCATCGGGGGTATTTCGCTGGGCGGCCTGAGGCGGTGATGGCGGTGGGGTACACGCATTCGCTGGTGAAGATATGGCCCAATAAATATTGGTTTCACGGGACGGAGGTCTTTACGGGGGCGGAGAATGCGGTGAAGGCGCCGATTTGGGGTGTGACGGGTGGGACGGTGAGCTTTCAGGTGGCGGTGATGCCGAAGATGGGGGCGGCGGCGGGGGAGTACAAGGTGAAGGCGGAGGCGGCGGGGTCGGGAGTGGGGGTGAAGGTGTATCGGGAGGAGTTTGTGGATGTGGGGGCGGCGGCTTATCCGCGGCTTGAGACGAATGTTTGGCCGGATCCGCTGGTGGAAGCGGATACATGTGCCTTGGAAGGGATGGAAGCGGGTGTGTTTTTGATTGAGATGAGTGTGCCGCGGGAATTTAAGGGGAAGGAATTCACGTGTCGGGTGGTTGTAGAGAAGGTGGGTGGGCCGAAGGTGGTGATTCGTGTGCCGGTGCGGGTGGTGAAGCTGACGCTGGAGGGTGCGCCTTTTCCGCTGGTGGCGATGTTCAACAAGGATCGGGTGGGGGATGGGGATTATGGGGCGTCGGTGGATTTGATGCTGAGGCACCATGTACAGCCTTTGGACCCGGGGCATTTGATTGGGGAGGTGTGGAAGAAGGAGGGGCCTGCGGGGTTGGAGAAGGAAATGCGGTCACGAATGGCCCGTGGGCAGACGGTGTTTTACACGGCACCGGGGGATGAGAAGCTGTATGCGTTTTTGAAGGAGAAGGGATGGGTGGGGCATTTCATTACGCAGGTGGGGCCGGATGAGCCGAACGCAGAGACGTTTGCAGGGCAGAATATTCCGCAGGTGAAGGCGTTTCGGGAGAAGTTCCCGGGGCTGAGGGTGCTGCTGGCTTCGATGGGATATCCGCGGATGGCGGAGGGGTGCGATATCCAGTTGAATGATCTGTCGACGACGACCTATGACCCGAGGAAGGCGCGATTGGCAGAGCCGCCGGAGATGTGGCATTACTACTGTCATTTGCCGATCCAGGCGGAGTATCGTGCGCCGGTGGTGCAGGCGCCGAACATGATGATTGATAACCCGGCGCTGGAGCAGCGGCTGGCGATGTGGATGTCATGGCATTACGGGGCGAGGGGGGTGTTTATCTGGGCGGGTAATGAGGAGCTGACGGCGAAGGATTTCTGGAAGAACAAGCCTTTGAAGCTGGAGCAGGACAAGCCGACGTTCCCGTATGGGGGTGTGCATCATGGGAATGGATTTCTGGTGTATCCGCCGCGGGAGAAGGGGGGCGCGGTGGTGCCGTCGTTGCGGCTGAAGATGCTGAGGGACGGGATGGAGGACGTGGCGATTTTCGAGGCGATCAAGAAGAAGGTGGGAGGGAAGGCGGAGTGGCTATCGCCGGTGCCGGAGGTGTTTGTGCACCCGCATTATTTTGATCAATTGCCGGAGGGTCTTTTGGGGAAGCGTGAGGCGGTGTTGAAGGCGTTTGCGGAATTGGAGGGGAAATAGGGGGCTGGTCGGTCTTTCTAAGAAGTAATTAACAATTTGTATTATTATTTGCCAAATATATTGACAATGATTGGTGCTTAGGATATAATATGTGGTTGAGGGCTGCATGCCGGGCGCGGATGGGTGGGAGTGGGGTTTGAGTGCTTGTTTTGAAGGGTTTTTGAGTTGGAGGACGGGGCGGGTTATTTTTGTGGGTTTTGCGCTGGCTGAAAAGTGCGGTTTTTTGGGCGAGAATGAGGGTGTTCGCCTCGGGGAGACGTGGGAATGGGCTGGTGAACGGGGATTTGAGTGAGTGCGGTGTCTGGGCAGGG
>CAZGOM010000179.1:0-10833 GCA_964527265.1 uncultured Phycisphaeraceae bacterium
ACCCGCACCCTCCGCGTTCAGGTCGATGTCCCCAACAAGGACAACCTCCTCTACCCGGGCATGTACGTCCAGGTGAAGTTCCAGGTCAAAACCGACACGCCCCCCGTCACTGTTCCTTCCAGCGCACTCATCTTCGGCGCCGACGGCGTGAAGATCGCCACCGTTGTCGAGGACCGTGTCCGCTACAAAATGGTCACACTCGGCCGCGACTTTGGCCAAAAGGTCGAAGTCGCCTCCGGCATCCTCCCCTCCGACCGCATCATCACCAACCCTGGCGAACGCATCGCCGAGGGCGTCGTCGTCAAAATCTTCGAACCCCCGCAATCCACCACCCAGCCCGCTTCCCAACCTGCCACCACCCAACCCAAGTAACGCCATGCCGCGCACCACAACACATCTCTGCGATTCCAGTCCCCTCTACCTCCGGAAGAGGAATGGGGAGAAGGCTACACCTTCACTTCTTCATCGCCATGCTTTGCCCCCCTCCGTTCCCTCTTCCCTTTTCCGTTCTTCTTCGTGTCTTCGGGCCTTCGTGGTAAAAAATCTGCTTCTTCTCTTCTTTTTCTCCTGTCTGTTGATCCTTGCAGGCTGCAAAATCGACCAGGAAAAAGAAGTCGCCTCCTACCGCGAAATCCTCGACCAGTCCGCCTCCCAGCCGGCTGCTTCCCAGCCCGCCGACAAACCCATGGAGCGCCCGCTCTCCCTTGGCGAAGCACTCTTCCTCGCCAATCAAAACAACGAACAGCTCGGCTTAAAAGGCGAGGAATATGTCCAAGCCTTAATCGCCAAAAACCGCGCCGTCTCCAACTTCCTCCCCACTGTCGCCCTCCAGCCCTCCTACGCCCTGCATGGCAATTCCCCCGCCCTCGGTTCCCTGCGCACCCCTGACTCCGACCAGCGCTTCCAGATGCCCGTCAATGGCTCGGTCAACGTCTTCAACGGCGGCCGCGACATCTCCAATGTCCAAAGCGCCGAAAAAGTCATCGCCCAGCGTAAAGACCTCCTCTTGGACCTCCAATCCTCCGTCCTTCTGAACGTCGCCCAAGTCTATTACCAGGTCCTCCGCTCCGAGCGCCAGGTCGCCGTCCTCACCGATTCACTCGCTCTCCAGCGCGCGCGCCTCCAGGATGTCACCTCCCGCTTCAACAACGGCCTGGGCACCAAGCTCGACGTCACCCAAAGCCAGTCTCAGGTGGATGCCACCGCCGTCTCCCTTACCCGCGCCATCAACGACGTCGATACCGGTCGCGCTCTCCTGGCCCGCCTGATCGGCGTCCACTCCATCACAGGCTCACTGGCTGACACCTACGCGATGCCCACCGCCGTCCCCGCTGTCGACACCTTTGAAGCCCAGGCTCTGGTCGAACGCATGGACATCAAAGCCGCCAAAGAAGCCATCGACGCCGCCCGCTTGAACGTCGACGCCGCCTTCGCCCAGTACTACCCCAGCGTCTCCCTGAACGCCGCGGCATTCATGTACCCTGACCTCTTCACCGACGCCACCCATTGGAACGCCCTCCTGGTCGCCAATATCCCCATCTTCACTGCCGGGATCATTCACGCCGACGTCCGAAACGCTTGGAGCAAATACCGTCAGGCACTCCTCTCCGATGTCGGCACCCGCCGCGAAGTCCTAAAATCCGTCCAGACCGCCCACTTCAATCTCTCCTCCAGCCGCAAGGTCATCATGGGCCTGCAAAGCCAGGTCGCCGCCGCCAGTGAATCCTACGACCTCTCCCGCAAGGCCTACGCCAACGGCCTGGCCATCAACCTCGACGTCCTGGCTGCCCAGGACGCCCTTCTCTCCGCTCAGCTCCAGCTCGCCAGCGCCCAGTACGACCAAACCGTCTTCTACCTCACCCTCCTCCGCGCCGCCGGTAACTTCGACCAGCAGATCACTGCTTCCACCCAGCCGGCCACGCAACCCACGACAACCCCTTCCGCCGAGCCCATTACACAGCCCGCCGCCAGCCCTTGACCACACTCAATCAATAAAATAATGAAATACAAAAATCCAATGCCCGTTACCTGCCGTGCATGCGCAAGTGAACCGCTTCAACAAATACATGACTTGTTGAGCCTATCGTGCCGCGAGCGCTGAACCTTCAATTTTCAAAGAGGGTTTTGGATTTGACGTCTCTCGGTTTATCTTCCATCGGAGCGACATCACCACGGGCTTCCGGTGGGAGGGCGGCGATTTTGCTCTTCAGGTCCGCGGCCGCAAGCGTGTTTTCGAGAATAAGCGCTTGGATGTCCAACCGGCGTACGACACCGTCGTCATGCACCAGAAAAACGCGGCCTTGCTTCAGATTGTAGTCTTTTCCGGAGATGGTGAGCTTTTCCGGGGCGGTGTGGTCGCGATGGAACGAGACATCCTTTTTCCCGGCAGGGGTTTTCAGTGTTAGTGTTACGTTTTCATCCCAAACGCGCGTCTTCGGATTGAAGGAGTTACTTGACGATGAACCGAAGCCGCCCCGGTAGGCGATGACATAGGCAGCGGTCTTGTAGTCGTGGACACTATAGGTGCTCAAGCCGACACAGCCTGAATGGTCGCCGTGATCCTTCGGGCTCCAATTTGCATCGGCATGATGGCGCATCACAATGGGCACGGCAATGCCGACGGCAATAGCCAGAACCACGAGGGCAAAAGCCACCAACACGCCATGGCGATTGAGGTTCTCAGCAAGCGCTCCGACAAAACGACCCGCCCACCGTGCGCTGTTCATCTCAGCGGCCTCCTGCAAGTGACAACGTTACAAAACGGCAGCCAGGATGAGTGGCGCCACGTATTGTCAAAATCTTAACCTTTATCGAACGGCACCGACGGATTCTTGGACTGAAACTTCAATTCGCCTCCTGCCCGCCCGGGCATTCGAGGATGCGTTCAAAGACCAAAAACCAAACATGTAAATCTTGAGAATCTTAAATCCTGTAAAACTCTGGCTCTGATCCTGATCCTCTTAATCGTCCTCGATCCTCTTAATCCCAGTCAAAGAATCCGTATCTTCGCTAAAATCCCCGCACAACACTCCCACAGGTTCCCCATGAAAAAATCCCCCATCGCATTCCTCGCCTTCGACCTCGGCGCCGAATCCGGCCGCACCATCCTTGCCGTCCTTCACAGCGACAAGCTCACCACCACCGAAATCAACCGCTTCTCCACCCTTCCGGTTCAGACCCCCACCGGCCTCCACTGGAACATCCTCCACATCTGGGCAAACCTCAAAGAAGGCCTCCGCCTCGCCGCTCTCGAAGCCAAAAAGCAAAAGCTCTCCATCGTCAGCCTCGGCGTAGACACCTGGGGCGTCGACTGCGTTTACGTCAACAAATCCGGCGAGCTCATCGGCCTCCCCTACACCTACCGCGATCCTCGGAACATCCCTGCCGAACAAGCCATCCTTAAAAAAATCGGCCGCGAAAAAATCTATGCCGCCACCGGCATCCAGTTCATGTTCTTAAACACCTTAAACCAGGTCTACGCACAAAACACCTCCGACCCCAACGTCTTGAAAACCACCGATAAGCTCCTCTTCATCCCCGACCTCCTCCACTTCTGGTTCTCCGGCAATGCCGTCGTCGAGGCCACCATCGCCTCCACCTCCCAGATGATCAACCCCAAAACCGGCAAGTGGGCCACCCCACTCCTCAAAGAACTCGGCATCCCTTCCCACATGCTCTCCGCCACCGTTCCCGCCGGCAGCAAAATCGGCATACTCCGCCCTGAACTCGCCCTCGAAGCCGGTTTCGCCAAACCCATCGACGTCATCATCCCCGGCTCACACGACACTGCCAGCGCCGTCGCCGCCGTCCCCGTCGAAGCTTCTTATCTCGCCTCCGGCAAATGGGCTTTCCTCTCCTCCGGCACCTGGTCCCTCATGGGGGCCGAGCTTGATGCCCCCATCGTCTCAAATGCCAGCCTTGATGCCGGTTTCACCAACGAAGCAGGCGTCGGCGGCAAAATCCGCTACCTCAAGAACATCGCAGGCCTCTGGCTCGTCCAGGAAATCAAGCGCGATCTCGCCAAGCATGGCCAGGACATCTCCTACGCCGATCTCACCAAGCTTGCCGTCCTCACCAAACCCTTCAAAACCCTCATTGATCCCAGCCACCTTCCCTTCGCCTCGCCCGGCGACATGCCCGCCAAGATCCGCGCCTTCGCCAAGGCCACCAAACAACCCCTCCCCAAAACCCCGGGCGAGCTCGTCCGCTGCGCCCTCGAATCCCTCGCCCTCACCTACCGCAACACCCTGATCGGCCTGGAAAAGCTCACCGGCAAGGAATTCGACCTTCTCCATATCGTCGGCGGCGGCGGCCAGAACATCCTCTTAAATCAGATGACCGCCGACGCCCTGGGCAAGCCCGTTGTCGTCGGCCCCTTTGAAGGCACCGCGATCGGCAATGCCCTCACCCAGGCCATCGGCGCAGGTATCGTCAAAGACCTCGCCCATATGCGCCAGATCGTCCGCAACTCCACAGACCTCAAGCGCTATGAACCCAAGGACGCCCCGGCCTATACTGCACAGGCTGACCGTTTCAATTCCATCCTTGGCAAGTAGCGCCTCCCCGTTCTGCCCGAGACACCCATGGTTCGCTTGAGCCAATCTTCTCTCTCACCGACCAACCCCAGGACCATCGTCGGTGTCACGGCCATCCTGATTTTCGTCGGTTTCGTCATCACCCAGCTTGTTCTCTTTGGCCTCGACCATACAAGCCTCTCCGCGCCGCGTGATGCCGAGGAAGCCATCTCCAGCCTCAACACGCCCCGCTTCAAAAACATGCCCAAGGATCAGCGCGACCAATACCTCGCTCAGACGGCTTTCCTGATCGACGATCTCCCCGGCGAAAAGCGCCGGGAGTATTTCCGCAAATACCTCGTCGAAGACGACCACCGCACCACCATGATCGGCTTCATCGCCCAGAAGGAATTCCAGAAAGCCCTCGCATATTCGACAGCCTCCACCGACGTCGAAAAACAACGCATCCTCGACGCCCAGGTCGACAAACTCGTCGCCCGCTTCAACGCCCTCTCGCAAGACTTCCGCACTGCCAACAACATCACCATTGCCATCCTCCAGACCCAGCCCAGCAGCAATGAATCCCCCCCGGCGCACGCCTCATTGCCCATGCGTGGCGGCGGCGGCTGGTTCTCCCGCATCCGAAACTACACCCGCGAAAACATCGAATACCAAAAACCCGAAAACGCCAAAATCATTCAAGACTTCAACATCGCCATCAATCAACGCCTCATTGATCGCAAAATCATCCCCTGATCAATTTGGTCAACATCCGCTCCACTCCGTCCACATCCCCCCGCTCCAACATCCCCTCTAACCCCTCACAAAACGCCCAACATCCCCCCTTCACGCTCTCCAATCCCAACCTCCCCAACACCAACTCCAAAAACACATCCACGCCCGCCCCCGTCATCCCGCTCATCCTCACCGGCAAGCTGAAACTCCCATCCCCCGTCCCCGCGCTCCCATCCTCCACCTTATTCACGGCATAAATATCAACCCCTCGCTTCACCCCCTCCAAACCCGGCCACTCCCCTCCCTCTTCCTTCAACATCACCAGCACATCCGCACCCTCAATCACGCCCCGCGCCATCGCAATCGCCTGCGCTTCAATCACGTCTTCCGTTACCCGGATCCCCGGCGTATCCAGCCACCGCACCGCCACCCCATTGATCACCGCCAGTCCCCCCACCCAGTCCCGCGTCGTCCCCGGCTCATCCGCCACCAGGCTCGCACCCCGCCCTAGCACCCAATTCGTCAGCGTACTCTTCCCCACGTTCGGCTTCCCCGCGATCACCACGCTCCCGGGCCCAATCAACCGCCGCATCGCTCCCCGTGACCGCTTCAACACCCCCGTCCGCCAAGCCTCATCCCGCACCCATCCTTCCCGCACCGCCTCCGCCCAATACCCCGGCTGCGCCAGCAGCAGATCCACCGCCGCCGGACTCGCCGCGTAAGACAACGTCCACAGCATCTGCGCCTCCAGCTCGCTCCCCGCCTCCGGATAAATCACACCCGGTTCCGGCGTAGCGTCATACTGCGCTCCAAGCTGCACCAAATACTCAATCAACCGCTGCACCACCCGTGGCCCCGCATGCGGCATCAACAGCACACATTCCTCCCGGCTCCCTTCTTGACCTCTTGATCTCGTAACCTCCCCCTCTTCGACACAAGACGCAGGACGCAGGACGCAAGACGTCACCCATTGCACCAATCCCTCATCAATCTCCCCAAACCGCGCCAGCACCGCCCGTCCCTCCGGCAAGCCCCGCCTCCCGCTCGCGCGGCAGGCGATCTCCACCGCACGCTCACCCATCACATAAAGCAAAGCGACCGCACCGGGGTTCGGTGCGGTCGCCAGAAAAATCTTAGGTCGAGACATCTTTAATGGCTCAAGCCGCAGACGAAGAATTGAGCGTCAGCTTCACCAGTTTCTGGTGATGCCCCTGCCCCTTGTTCTTCTCCGCCTCAGTCAGCTTGCTGCTCGCGGCAGGATTGGCGTACTTATTGAAAAGCATCGCCTTCACCGTTGCAAACATCCCGCCAAACGATGCAAACGTGTGGTCCACTGCGGAAGCCTCATAGCCCGAGTGAACCATGCAGTTGCTGCACTTGGGGTTGTTGGAAGCGTGACCGTAGTTGGCCCACTCCGTCGTCTCAATCAATTCCTTGAACGTATCGACATACCCTTCCTGCAGCAGGTAGCAGGGCTTCTGCCAGCCGAAGATGTTGAACGTCGGCATGCCCCACGGCGTGCATTCGTAGTTCCGCTTGCCCATCAGAAACTCAAGGAACAGCGGAGATTGATTGAAGTTCCAACCCTTCTTGCGGTTGGACAAAATCACTTCAAATAGCTTGCCGGTTTCTTCGCGCGCCAGGAAGCTCGCCTGGTCAGGAGCTTTCGAATAGCTGTAGCCGGGGCTGATCATCATCCCCTCAACGCCCACACCGGCCATCTGGTCGAAAAAGTCGCGCACTTCCGCAGGGTTAGCGCCTTGGAACAGCGTCGTGTTGGTCGTCACGCGGAACCCGCGAGACACTGCCAACTTGATCCCTTCCAGCGCGCCCTTGAACGTCCCCTCGCGGCAAACCGCAAAGTCATGGTTTTCTTCCACGCCGTCCATATGCACGCTGAATGTCAGGTATTTGCTGGGCTTAAACCAGCCCGCTTCCAGCTTTTCCTTCAGCAGGATGGCGTTGGTGCAAAGATAAATGTACTTCTTGCGCGCAACCAGCCCCTCCACGATTTCCTTGATCTGCGGATGCAGCAAAGGCTCGCCGCCGGGGATCGACACCATCGGTGCCCCGCATTCGTC
Organism: uncultured Phycisphaeraceae bacterium; assembly: GCA_964527265.1. GTDB lineage: Bacteria > Planctomycetota > Phycisphaerae > Phycisphaerales > Phycisphaeraceae > CAZGOM01. Next base: position 7,331 of record CAZGOM010000179.1, read on the forward strand.
CACCGCCTTGAAGCACTGCTCAGGCGTCAACTGCTTCTTGAGGATGTGCGCGGGGTACTGGATCTTCCCGCAACCGGCGCAGGCCAGGTTGCAACGAAACAACGGCTCAAGCATCAGGACCAGTGGGTAATGCTTATTGCCCTTGAACTTTTGCCCAAGAACGTAAGTCGCCACGGTCCACATCTGCGAAATCGGTACAGCCATTTAACGAGTTCCCTTGTTGCTTGAGCGCGGTGAAAGCGCGCCGGGAGGTGATTCAGAAGCGCATATGATACCCCGCCAGCCCCCCCGGATCAATCACATTTGCATCCACCTCTCCCCCTGCGACAGTTCGTCATCCATCACCATAAAACTAATTTAATTCCCATAACCCCCTTAAAACACAAACCTTTACAACCAAACATGAAAAATTTTATTGACCGCCCCTGCCCCCATGGGTAATACTTATATGTGGCGGACAAACCCTTATTGACACAAAAGGAGGTCAACGACAAGCAGGCCCACGGGAGAGAGAGAAACAGTATCGCGACAACTGGTGTGAACGAGAGAAGGCCGTCCGGGCCGAGAGTAAAGTTGCTATATTCCTATCCCCTTTTTATTCAAAACTCGGACGGCTTTTTTCACACACCCGCGCTCCTAACTTAAGACTAGTCCACGCCTTACATATCTCAAGCTCACGCATCCGTCTCCACATTTCTTCATCATGTCCAGCCTTTTCGCGCAACTTCGTTGTCACGCTCTGATAATCTGCCGATCACCGTTCCACCCGAAAAGGCCAAGACGCCGATTCGGGTAAAATCCTTTGCCACCACCTTGGACCTACAAAAATGAGCCTCAAAAACTGGATGAGCTGGGAAGCCGGCGTCGATCTCGTCGCCCTCACCGACACCAAAATCGCTTCCCCCAACATCATTGTGCATGTCGCCCGCATCGTCCACACGCCCGTCGGCTCCGCACCTGCAGGAATGATCCTCTGGCAGCCCAGCGTCGCCGCCCAGCCCCTGCTGGCTGGCTTCGTTTCCACTGATCTGAACGTCGCCCGCTACTTCGGCCCCCACATCTTTGCCGGCACGCCCTTTGAACACGCCCCCGCCATCCAGGCCCAGATCACCATCACTACCGACCTCCCCGGCAGCGTCCACGCCCGCATCGAAGCTGCGGGTTTCTCCTTTGAAACACAGTTGGCCAAGCTCGGCAATCTCACCTCCATCCAGCGCCCTCCCTCCCCGTTCACACCCTTCACACAGCAGGCCCTCGAAGCACCCGCCGCTTCCGCCACGCTCAAAGTCAACGGCGAGCACATCCCCATGGTCGTCCCCTCCGCCGGCATCACAGGCGGCCCAGCCGCCGTCTGGTCCCCCGCTGGCATCTATAGCCGCTGAGTTCCACATCACGTAAAAATGCACTCCTCTGCCCGCTCATCCCCGGCAAGGGAGTGCTATGCCTCAGCTTCTTCTAACCCCAATCATTCAAATTTGAACTTTTTCCCACCCGGAGGATAGATTCCGGTTCCATCCCCTGATTCCCGAGCAGCATCGATCATCTGGCTCCTACCCGTCTCCGTATCCACGATCAAAAACATGGCTCTGCTTTCCGTACCCACGCTCACTGCCTGAAACCGCCCCAAGCCCGGCATCGCAGATTTACTCTGCCCCTGTGCCATGGCTCCAAAAAACAGTACCACCCCCAATGCACCCGCCACGGCCCCCATGATCAATCCACGTTTTTCCATATCGATTCTCCTCTTTAAATAGGTCAAACCCTTACACACCCACACTGTACAGAATAAAAGCCAAAAAAACAGCATTAAACTCTCTTTATCCGCCCCACTTCCGGCCATCCCGCTCTTTGCCTTACAATCCCAGCTCACAACCTCCGGAGCCCCCATGAAAAAAACCATCCTCACCGCCCTCCTTCTCGCCCTCACTGCCCCCACGCTTCTCCTGGCCGACCAGGTCACGCTCAAGGACGGACGCTCCTTTGAAGGCGAACTCCTTCAGAACGACTCCGAAAAAGTCCGCATCGATACCATGGTCGTCGGCATCCGCACCAAGATCTCCTTCAAGCCCTCCGAAGTCGAAAAAACCACCAAGTCCCCCCTTCCCAAAGACTTCTTCTCTCCCTCAGCAGATCAACTCCCCGGCGCCAAATCCATCGCCAACCCCGACGACAACCTTTTCATCCAGATCCCCATCACCGGCATTATTGGAAAAGACGTCTTCGGCCTCGGCGTCGAGCGCACACTCGCCTACGCCAAAGGCAAGGGCGTCAAATACATCGTCCTCTACTTCGATTCCGACGGCGGCTCCATCGACGAAACCGCCCGCATCCAGCGCGCACTCGATAAATACGATGACGATTTCACCTATGTCGCCATCGTCAAAAAATGCATCGGCGAAGCCTTCGCCCTCGCCCTCTGGTCCGACCGCGGCTTCCTCCGCCCCAACGCCAAGGTCGGCGGCACACCCGAAAACTTCACCGAACTCTCCGTCGACCTCGACTCCAACACCGAAGCCACTCTCCGCGCCGTCATTGCCGACCGCGTCGCCAAACAGGCCGCCGACAACGGCCGCTACCCCCTCATTGTCCGCGCCATGGTCGATCCCCGCGAAGTCACCGCCGCCTGGGTCAACGATGATAAGCTCATCGAACTCGGCACCGCCCTCCCCAAAGGCATCGACAAATCCCGCATTATCTTCGAAAACTCCGACCCCAAACACCCCAAAGTCCTCACCCTCACCCCTGACCAGTTCGACCAGATCGGCTTGAAATCCTTCGCCGGCACACCCAGCGAACTTGGCACACCCCTCCAGCTCAAAAACTGGAAGGAAGAATCCGACTACGGCGATAAAGCCATGGCCGCCGCCGCCAAATCCGTTAAAGAACAAAAGCAGGCTGCCAAGGACTCCCTCGAAGCCCGCACCGAGCGCAACATCTCTCGCCGCGCCGAAGCCGAGGCGTACATCTCCAACAACATGAAACAAGCCGCCAGTTGGGACCCCAACGCCGGTTCCTACCGCTCTTATGCCACCCGCTGGGGCTGGTCCTACGGTGGCCTCACCCGTGAATCCCGTGCCGAGTGGACCGCCCGCTCCGACACCGCCTCCGACTACCTCCGCCGCACCGCCAACGGCGTCCGCACCATGATCACCCTCGACAATGAAGCCAAAACCCTCGGACTGGAACAAACCTACGCCCCCGGCGAACTGCAGATGATGCTCGACGACATCACCGTCAAGCTCAACATGCTCCAGCAATTCCGCAACAAAAAAGGCCGCTGACCCCTTCCGGGTCGCACAGTCCGGGTGGCACGACCCGCCCCAAAGGCGGGTTGTGTCCTACCACGCCAACAACAACAACAACTCCGACCCAACCCCACTCCCCGCACCCCGTAACTCTGAACTCTGAACTCTGGACTCTGGCCTCGAGACTCGGGACTCGGGACTTGCTGTCTCGTCCTGAGATAGGTTGTCACCTTCATGAGGATAATCTTCAAGGAGGTA
>CAZGOM010000180.1:0-1545 GCA_964527265.1 uncultured Phycisphaeraceae bacterium
ACTCGTGGTGCTTGTTGAGCACTTCGAGGAACCGGCTCATGTGGGTGCCCTTCTGATAGTGGGGCAGGCCCACGTACATGTTGACACTGGCGACGGTGTGCTGGACGCCGTTGGTGGCGGGGCAATGGAGGGTGATCGGGTAGGTGATGTTCTTAACACCAACCTTCTCAATGGGGACGTTGCGGCTGTCGTGGCTGGCCTGAACGTCGGGCATTCCAGCGGGTTTGACGGTATTAGTCTTGTTTGTCATGATTCGATCCTCCATGTAATCCCCCTGGAACCAAAGAACCGGACAGTTTAGGACAAGTCAGGGGCGGAATCAAAACACCAAATCGAACAAACATCCGTTCATGAGGATTTTATGCTGAATATTGCTGTCATTGGGCTGGGTAGCCGTGTGTCCGGGATGTTGGCGCAGATGTGCAAGATGGATCCTGAAGTGCAGGTGGTGGCGGTGACGGATCCGTCGCATGAGAAGGCACGCAAGACGCTTAAAGACCATGGGCTGAACAAGGACCCGGATTCAGTGAAGCTGTACACGTCGTCGGAGCAGATGCTGGAGCATGTGGAGAAATACGACGCGTTTTTGATTGGGACGCGGTGCAACCTGCATACGCATTATGCGACGCAGATCGCTTCGTTTAATAAGCCGTTGTTTCTGGAGAAGCCGGTGGCGGTGACGTGGGAGCAGGTGCGGGCTTTGGCGAAGGCTTACAAGGGGAAAGAGGATCGTGTGGTGGTGTCGTTTCCGTTGCGGGTGAGCCCGGTGTTCACGACAGCGCTGGAGATTGTGAGATCTGGGAGGCTGGGGCAGATCGTGTCGGTGCAGGCGGTGAACAATGTGCCGTACGGCGGGGTGTATTTCGGTTCTTGGTACCGGAATTACAACGAGACGGGCGGGCTGTGGCTGCAGAAGGCGACGCATGACTTTGATTACATCAACCGGATCATGGGACCGGAGCGGGCGCATACGGTGGCGGCGATGTATACGCAGAAGGTGTACGGCGGGGATATGCCGCATGATTTGCTGTGCTCCCAGTGCGACCGGACCGAGACTTGCCCGGAGAGCCCCAAGAACCAGAAGGCGCGGGGGGATGACGGGGGGATGAGCCATCCATTCCCCAAGTTTCAGGATCACTATTGTGCGTTCAGCAAGGAGATCAAGAACGAGGATGCGGGGAGCGCGCTGTTGAAATACGACTCGGATGCGCATGTGGCGTACACACAGAATTTCATTGCGCGCAAGGCGACGGGCAAGCGTGGGGCGCGGATCATCGGATACGACGGGACGCTGGAATTTGACTGGTATACGGACAAGATCCGCGTGGTGGACCATCACACGACGGCGGATCGGGTGGATGACATCACGGTGAAGCCGACGAGCGGGCATGGCGGCGGTGATGCCGTGCTGTGCCAGATGTATCTAGATTTGATTCGGCAGAATGCGGCACCGGATGCGAACCTGCGCGATGGGCTGACGAGCGCGGCGATGTGCCTGAGCGCGCGGGATTCATGCCAGAACAATGTGTTTGCGAAGATTCCGAC
>CAZGOM010000180.1:1645-10742 GCA_964527265.1 uncultured Phycisphaeraceae bacterium
TGTGCCTGAGCGCGCGGGATTCATGCCAGAACAATGTGTTTGCGAAGATTCCGACAGTGGGGGAGTTGGGGGGGTGAGCAAGTCGCGAGTCCAGGGCCTGCGTCCTGGGTTGAAGAGAAGAAGGGTGTCCAGAGTCGAAGAATAAGAGGATCTGGAATCCAGATGTGATGAAGGCAGTGCTTGTGAGATTTTGTCATACAATTTTGTTGTGCATGTGATTGATGACACGATTGTGGCGGTGAGTTCCGCGCCTGGGCGGGCGGCGCGGGGGATATTGCGTTTTTCCGGGCCCGGGGTCCTGGAGGTGGTGGGGAAGATGGTGGTTGGAGGACTGGGCGGATTGGTCGCGCGGGAGGCGTTGGGGGTGAGGATTTGGATTGGTCAGAGGCAAGAGCAAGACACGGGTCTGGTTGGAATCCGTCCTGTGGCACCTGGAAGGCTGGCGGTTTCGGCGCTTTTGACGTTTTATGCGGGGCCGGCGAGTTTTACGGGGCAGGATGTGGCGGAGGTGCTTTTGCCAGGGAATCCGGGGTTATTGGACCGGGTGCTGCAGAAGGCGATTGCCAGCGGGGCGCGGCTGGCGGAACCGGGTGAGTTTACGTATCGGGCGTTTCAGACGGGGAAGATCGATTTGACGCAAGCGGAGGGAATTGCGGGGATGATTGGGGCGACCAATGATGCGCAACTTGAGGCTTCGCGGGTACTTACGTCGGGGGCGCTGGGGCAGACGGCGAAGGCGCTGGTGGAGAAGATGGTGACGTACTTGTCGTTGGTGGAGGCGGGGATCGATTTTACGGATCAGGAGGATGTGGTGCCGATTGCGCCGCGGCGTTTGTGGGAGGGGTTGGAGGGCGTGAGGTTGGAGTTGGAAGAATTATTGAGGAATAGCCGCGCGTGGGGGCAGGTGGATGCGCCGGCGCGGGTGGTGCTGGTGGGCATGCCCAGCGCGGGGAAGAGCACGCTGTTTAACCGGTTATTGGGGCGATCGCGGTCGGTGATAAGCCCGACGGCGGGGACGACGCGGGATGTGATTGAGGAGCCGATGACCCTGGTGTTGAGCACTGGGCAGCCGGTGCAGGTGATGCTGGTGGATATCGCGGGATTGGATGACCCGGCGGGGTGGATTGACCGGCAGGCGCAGGCGGCGGCGTCGCGGGCGATTGCGGGGGCGGATCTGGTGCTGCTGCTTCATGATCCGACACAGGCGGGGGGGATGCAGCCGGGGGCGGAGAGATTGCCTGCGGGAGTGCCTTGGGTGGGGGTGACGACGAAAGCAGATGTGGCACAGACGCCACGTAAAGGAGGAGACAGGAGCGCAGGGGAGCAGGAAAGCAGAGGGGAAGCGCTTTGCGTGAGCGCGCAGACGGGGGAGGGGATTGAGGCGCTGAAGGCCTTGCTGGCGGTGAGGCTGGCGGATCGTGCGGTGAGTCTGACGGGGCAGGCGCTGGTGTTGCAACCGCGGCATGAGGCGTGTTTGCGGGGGGCGCTGGCGAGCCTGGAGCAGGCGCTGGAACGGCTGGAAGGGGATCGGGAAGCGCGGCAGTTGAGGCGGCCGGAATTGATTGCGCAGGGTTTGCGGACGTGTTTGGATCGGCTGGGAGAATTGGGGGGGGTGATGACGCCGGATGATGTGCTGGGGAAGGTGTTTTCGACGTTCTGCATCGGCAAGTGAGCGCCGGGCTTGTATAGCAGGTGCTTGCGGCATGTGTGTAATCATTGTTTAATCATAGGTTTACGATTTTTAAAAAGATTTAATATGCAACATAAGACATAAATTAGAAATCTAATGTCTGTTATGGCAAAAATAATCTCAGGGTGTTATTCTGGTATTTGTGAGTGCCTTAAATGCCCGTTTTACGATGAAGTTGTCACGCCAATCCCATGGGGGACGAACAGTGGTTGAGCCTTTGTTTGAACAATGTTTCTGTGTGTTGATGGGTGAGGCGGTGGGATTGGACCGAATCGCGGAGGGATTGCAGGGTTATAAGCCGGAGATGGGTGGGCTGACGGCGGAGGAGTTGTTTCCAGGGGTGTTTGGGGCAGAGATGGGGGCGAATGCGGAATTGGACCCAAGGGCGCTGGTGTTGGAGCGGATGTGGCTGAGCGTGCCTTATTTGAAATGGCCGGGGAGCCGGGTGGTGATCGATGTGGTGAACGAGGCGTGGGAGGATGCGTTTGGGCAGCCGGAGAAAGATGCGAGGCGGTATCTGGCGTGGACGTTTGGCGCGCATGGTGCGCACTGCCATCCTGGGGTGCTGGAGCGGGCGCTGAAGCAGGTGCCGGAGCGCCGCAAGGATTGGGGGCAGGCAGAGCGGCACTCGGCGTATATCCGTGTGAGGTTGATGAGACCGCACTGGGATGAAGGAGTGGAAGGGGAAACGGGGACGCGGGACCGGTTTGGGGAACTGAGTTTTTTATCGTGGATCGTGGTGACGCTGCTGGATCTGCCCGGGGCGGTGGCGTATTTCAATCCTGCGGCTGAGATGCTTCTGGAGCGGGAGACGATGGTGCGGGCGCTGGAGAATTCGCGGATGCATGAGCGCCAGCCGCTGGCGCTTTGGGTGAATCGGCGGGAGCAGAAGCTGGGGAGCCGATGGTGGCTGGTGGATACGATCGGCAATGGTCAATTGGGGCAGCCGGACCTGGAAGCGTTTTATCAGGGGGAAACGGCGATGGCGGGGGTGTCGGGGTTTTTGTTTGATGTGTCAACGCATCTATGCCGCAATGAGCGGCATCTGGCGGACCACGACACGGTGACGGATGCGGTGGGGAACGTGTGGCACGCTTCAAACCATGAGTCTTCACTTGGTTTGCCGACGCGGCCAGTGGTGACATTCAAGGATGCAGGGGCGCGGGAGGTGCCGGCGCAGCATCGACTGAGGATATTGATTGAGTGAGGGGGGAGAGTCGCGAGTCCCGAGTCCCGAGTCGCGAGTCCCGAGTCCGGAGTCCGGAATTGAAGAGCGGGGGGAGGGGTTACGTCGTGTGTCGAGGAGGTTGGGAGGGGAGTTTTATGTTTTAGTGGTGGGGGTCTTCTTTGGCGGCGTCTTGTTGGGCGGCGATTTCCATGGGTTCTTTGGAATTGTCGCCGGTGAGGAGGCCGACGACGAGGCCGGAGAAGAAGATGATGGAGATGCCGGCGAGGAGATGGCCTGCGATCCAGAGGGCCTGGGAGTCGGGGAGGAGATTATGTTGGGCGGTGGAGATGCGATCGGAGCCTTGACCCAAGGCATGTGCAGAGGTTTCAAGGGGGGCATGGCCGGAGTGGAGGCCGGCGAGGGACCAGCCGAGGCCAGCGCCGAGGGTGAGGCCGAGGGCGATGCGGGCGAGGCGTTTGCGGGTGAAGGGGCGTTTTTTAGTTTTCATGGTTGAGATGTTTCGGTTTTAGCCCAGGTGAGGGACTTTTTGAGATCTTCCCAGACTTTGCGGCGATTTTCGGGGGTGTAAGAGCGGAGGAGATAGGCGGGGTGGAAGGTGGGCATGACGGCGATGGTCTTGCCGTCGGGTGAGGCGATGTCGAGGTATTGCCATGAGCCGCGCATGGCGGTGATGCCCTGGGTGGTCTGGAGGAGTGTTTTCATGGCGGAGGCGCCGAGCGCGACGATGACGCGGGGCTGGACGGTTTCAATCTGGCGGCGGAGGTAGCCTGCGCAGGATTGGACTTCATCGGGCTGGGGGAGGCGGTTGCCGGGCGGGCGGCATTTGACGACGTTGGCGATATAGACGCTTTCGCGGGGGATTTTCATGCCCGCGACGATCATTTCGGTGAGTTTTTGACCGGCCTTACCGACAAATGGGCGGCCTGTGCGGTCTTCATCCTCGCCGGGGCCCTCGCCGATGAACATGAGGCGGGCGTCTGGGTCGCCTTCGCCGAAGACGGTGTTGGTGCGTGTGGCGCAGAGGTTGCACTTGACGCAGACCTTGACCTCGTTTTCATCCATTTCGGTGAGGATTTTGAGTTTTTGGTCGCGCGTGAGCCTGGGCGCGCGGGGGAGCATGGAGTCTGGGGGATTGGGAAGGTCGGCCGTGGAGCGGGGGGTGGCGACGGGGCCGCCGAAGAGGTTCTGGGAGGTGGCGACCTGGGTGGCCTGGGGGGCCGAGATGGCGGGAGAGACGGGGGCCGGGTGGGGCAGGGGCATGTGGGCAGGTTGGAAGTTTGGCGTACCTGCGGGGTGCTGGGGGAGGGCGGGGAGGGGGACATGGACGGGGGTGGCGGATTCTTCGGACTGGGCGTCAAGGATGCCCAGGTCGGACATGATGACCTTGTCGACGCCCATGAGGAGGTCGGTGTTTAAATGCTGGCGAAGGATGCGTTCAGGGTTTGGGGGCATGGGCGGAAACATTTTAGCTTTTTGCGAGGGGAGGGAGGGGGATTTTTTGACAGGATGTATAGGACTTTGAAGATTGACAGGAAAGAAGGGATTGGGGGTGAGGTAAATGGGAAAGGGGTAATGGGTTCTCACGAGTGCACGTACAAGACACAGCGCGCCTTGCGAACGCGGAAGGTTACTGTGCATATCCGCAGGCCGGGAAATGGGGCATACGTTTAGGGTTTGGGTGTGAGGTCATGGAAATCGCCGGCAGGGGTAAAGGCGATAGACCATGTGTCGCCGCGGACGAATTTTTTGCTCGTGACGAGGTTGTGCTGATCGTAAAAGAGAATGATGGTCTGGCAATTGGGGTATTGGGGGACGGCTTGGCCGGCCTGAAGTTTGAAGGTGACCTTGTCGATTTCACCAATGATGGAGGGGTGGGGAGATTTTTGATCAACACTTTCGATGGTGACACGGGTTTCATGTATGTCTGGAACTGAAATTGAAAAGGGCCCGGACGGCTTGGCGGGGATGGTGAGATGGGTGACGTTGGGTTTCGAGTAGTGGAGGGTGAGCGTTTCTTTGAGATAGAAGTCGGGATCGAGGTAATACTCTGATGTTTTAATCGGAGTGAGGCCAGAATTGCTCGGGCTTTCGTAGAGTTCGAGCGTTTCATAGCCGTTGACAGCGCCGATGTAACGGGTGTAGGAATATTGAGTCGGCGGAAGGTGCTTAAACACTTCAAATTGTTCGGGAGGCAACGGTGTAGCCCGAGGCCCCCCGTAGCAACTGGTCAGGAGGGCGAGGGAGAGAGCAAGAGCGATGATGTGCCGGAATAGGGGCATGGAGTTGGCATTTTAGCAGAGGGAAGGGAGAAGAGATGTTAAATGGAAGATGTGGGATGTTAGATGATGGTTTTGACTATGTGGTTGTGGTTAAAAAACAGGCATGAGCAAGATGTGGCGCTTGAGTTTGCGGATGTGCTGGAAAGGCGGAATCGCGGATGACCGGGGGCTGCGCGTGAATACACGCTTACCCTCCGGCTACGCGCTGTAGCCCCTTATCAGGGGCACAGAAAATGCGCGATGACTCATGGAAGTTTCAACACGTTCTGTAACAGTGCTAAAGACTCGAAAAAAGACATGCTCACGCGGACGAGAGCATGGCACGCAGAGTTGAGCCTTCGCAGCGCAGCAGCATCAGCCGATCTGGATGTCGTCGTCGTTTAAGAGGCCCAGGTCGAAGGCAGCTTTGATGTAGTAGATGGAGTGGACCCAGCCGATGGGCCAGCGGAAGGATTTGAAGCAGGCTTTGAAGGGGCGGGAGACGCGGTCGATGTAGGAGCGTTCGCCGGTGAGGAGATAGCCGTAGAGGGCGCAGTTGTAGTCGGTGACGCGATGTCCGCCGTGTGTGCCCATGTTTTTGAGTTCCAGGCGCCACTGGAGCTGGGAGAGCATAAAGGCTTTAAGGGACTCATCCCGGGTGATTTGCCAGAGCCAGAACATGCCTTCCGAGGCAGCGTAATCGCCGTAGGAGCAGACTTTGACGGGGTTTAAGATGGGTTTGGCGTCGAGCATTTTGCCGTATTTAGCGGTGTTGACCATGAGGTATTCACGGATGATTTTCCAGCAGGCGTCGAGATAGCGCTGATCTTTGGTGAAGTGGTAGCACCAGGTGAGGTTGATCATGGGTTGGCCGGCTTCGCGCTGGTCGGAGGCGATGATGCGGAAGCCTTCGTCGCAGTTGATCCAGGTGAGGAGGTGCTCGCAGGTGCGCTTGGCGGTTTCGAGGTATTCGCGGTCACCGGTTAAGACGTAAGCGAAGAGATATTCGGTGAACCATTCGTGGGAAGGGTAAGCGGTGCCGTTGTTATGATTGGTGGTGTGGGCGACCTGGCCGCCGGTCTGGAGCCAGTCGGTGCTATAGGCGCAGTGGTCGACCTCCATCATGTGCTGGGTGCCGTTGAGGGCGTATTCGAAACAGCCGTGATTGCCGGTGCGGAGATAGTTCTGGAAGTAGACGAGGTTGTGCATTTCCTCGTTGTTGCCGCCGCCCTGATCGCCAAAGTGCCAGAAGCCGGCGGCGGGCCAGGGGGCGACCTGGTCAACGGCGCCGAGCTGGCCGTAGGAGACGCCGATCCACTGGTCCATGATCTTGCGTTCAAAGAGGAAGCGGGCGTCAGGGTCGAAGGCGGGGACGAGATCCATGGCGAAGACTTTGCAGTGGCGCAGGTAGTTGAGATCGGGGCAAATTTCGATGGTTTGGGCGGAGGGGACGTGGGTGTAGATGCCGCCGAATTCCCAGGAGAGGTAGAGGGACTGGATGTCGGTGTCGGCGATGGAGGGATCAAGAGGCGCGATGTAGAAGGTGTGGGAGCGGCCTGCGCCCTGGGTGATGTCGAGCTTGCCGGCCCAAGTGGGGTAGAGCCAGAGGTGGAAATCAGAGCCGGAGACGGTGAGCTCCTTGGGGTGGAGACTGGTGAATTTTTCGAGGGAGACGAGCGCGCCGGATTTTTTAGAGAGGATGGCGAGGTAGGGCCAGACGCACTTGCTGCCGCCGGCCTGGAGGCGGAACTTGATGTCGCGGAGCCACCAGGGCTTTTCTTCGATGGGGTCATGGAGGACTTCGGGGTTTTTGACGAAGCAGTCTGCGTTGGCGCGTTCCTTGTGTGATGTTGCGTAGTTATCGACATCGCCGGTGTCGGAGGCGATGATCTGCGGGTCTTCGTCGACGCGCATGGGGTCAGGCAAATAGTGGCGGGTGCGAGTGTTTGCGGTGAAGCAGCGTTTGGCGTCTTTTTCAATGGTGGTGGGGAAGGTCACGAGGAAATCGGAGATGGAGATGCCGGGGGTGGGTTTTTCGCGATTGCGGAAGGCGTGGGTGATCTTGACGTCGGCGCGGTTGGCGCGGAGCTCAAGGCGGAGGTAATAGTCGAGGAGGGTGGAGCCGTCGTCGGCAGTGTGCTTGCCGTCGATGCGAACGACGGTGCGGGAGGGGGAAGCGTGCTCGATGGAGACTTTCTTTTTGGATTGGACGATGGAATAGAGCTTGCCGGAAGCGTCTTTAAAGGTGACGTCAAAGGCGTTGGGAGTGATGAAGGGCTTTTTATTGGTCGTCCAGGTGGTGACGAACTGGCCGGGTTTTGCAGAGATGGTGAGGGAGGCAAGGCCATTGGAGAGGGTGGTGAGGCCGGCCTTGGTGGAGGCGGTGACGGGGTTTTTGAGGAGAGTGGGTTTGGTGGGCTTGGCCTTGAGGCAGGCGGTGAGGGCGCGGTTGCCGGAGGGGTCAAGGTCGACGGTGGTGTCGATGAGTGTCCATTGGAGTGAGCCGTCGGGCCAGGTGTTGAGGGGCGTGAAGGTGGCGGGGAGTGGTTTTTGATTTTCGTCGAGTAGCTGGAGTTGGTCGGTGGAGGTGACTTCACCGACGGGCCAGGGGACGCCGTGCGTGATGGGCTGAGAGGGCATGGGGCGGTGGGCGCGGTTGTGGAGGTGGAGGGTCTGCTGTGTTTTGAGGGAGGAGATGTGGGATGTCATAGGGAACCTTTTGATGAAAAAGTTCGCACCAGCATGTGATTAAATGGGTTGATTGGGAAGAGGGGGAGGGGTGTGGTTGGGGAAATCGGGGGCTTTCGCATCTAAATCTAAGTGGGAGATTTTCGCGCCCGGGTTACCGGGTGACGGGTTGCCGGGGACCTTCGACAGAAATTTTCGCATCTGGAGATGGATGCCATTTTGATGCGATTGAGTTCACTTTGGTGCTTCTCATTGGACGCGCGATCACTCGAATCCCGTTCGTGGGTGAAGACATACGTTTAGATACGAAGGCCCTGGAGAAATCGGGATGAGGGGAAGTGATGTGGGATGTTGGAACTGAAGAGGGGAGGGAAGTGGGGTTTAATGATGGTTGGAAGGAACAGAAAAGACATGCTCATGCGGATGAGAGCATGGCACACAGAAAAGGCGATTAATCGGTAAATGAATAAAGAGGCTGAAATTAAAATGCGTTGGCGCGAGCAAGACACTGCTTGAGTTCGGCTCAAGCAGTGGCACCCAGCCGAAGCAGCGTGGCCCTCCGAAGTGGGGGTTATTCGGGTGGTTTGAGGTTGAAGCCGGTGGTGCCGAAGGCGGTGAGTTTGGCGGCTCCGTCGGCCCATTGGTCATGGGTGATATTGAGGCGGGAGAGGGCGTGGGCGACGGTGTCGTAGGCGTGTCCGGGCTTGGGAGCGATGACGGTCCAGGAGTTTTTGCCCCAGGCGACGATGGTGGAGTGGACGAGTGTGGCGTGGCGTTCGGGGTAATCGGCGGGGACGAGGTTCATGGGCTGCCAGAGGACCTGGAGGCGGACGAGGGGCTCGATGGGCTGATTCTTCTGTTTGAGCATCTGGAGCATGGAGCGGGCGGCGGAGCGGGTGAGATCGATGAGGCTGCGGCCCTTGGCGCAGGCGAAGCCTGTGGCACCGCTTTTGTTGAAGAGCTGGATGCCCAGTTCATGCTCGAATTTATTGGCCAGGAGGGGGCGGATGGTTTCGTTGCGTGCTTCGCCGCGGAGGGCGGAGTTGGCATTGGCCAGGAGGAGGGACATATCGAGTGCGCTCAAGCTTTTGGGGTTGAATTCCTGCTCGGCGGGTTCATCGCGGATGACGTGTGTTTTAAAGGTTTTGACGGTGGTGTTGGGGTCCATCCAGGCGTCTTTGGGGAGGCCGGCGGCAGCGGAGGCCTGTTCGAGGAAAGTGCGTGCGTCCCAGCGGTTTTCAACGGCGACCTGGGGGAGGAGGATGGATTTTT
>CAZGOM010000181.1:0-10741 GCA_964527265.1 uncultured Phycisphaeraceae bacterium
CACCGCCCCCTGGCCATCGGCGAGCCCTACACCATCTCCTCCTCCGGCCACTGCGCATGGCTCCCCGGCAAAAACCGCATCGGCATCGCCACCCACTTCAACTACGACCAGACCGGCGGCACCCTCGACCCCCGCTATCCCAACGGCAACTTCTTCACCGTCGGCCCCGGCGACGCCCACCCCACCTGCTTTGAAGCCCCCGAACACCGCTTCAACCATGTCAACGTCTCCAAGGACGGCAAATACTTCCTTTGCGATTCCTACTACAAAGGCATCCCAGGCCCCATCCCCCTGGTCGTGGGCAACATCCAGACCGGCAAATACGCCATGGCCGTCTCCGACTGCAAAGCCCAGTGCGGCGGTCCCGCCTGCTCTCACCCCCACGCTTATTTCACCGCCGATAACAAGAACATCATCTACAACGCAGACCCTTACCATCTCCCCCACGTCTGGGCCGCCCGCATCACCGATGCGTTTTACCAAGGACTGGAATAACACTCCATGGTCACTCCCCCACCACCAGCGCCGCTCCGCAACACCCTCGAATTTCTTCAAGCCATCGATCCGCTTTTCACGCTCCCGCCACGCTGGCCGCGACCGGCGTCGATTGACAATATCTGCTTCTCTCATCCGCTCGACCGCGAGCGTGAATTGCTGTCAAACATGCGTCGCAAGGCCCATGAGGCCTGTAACTACATCTATTTCCCCGGCACCCACCCCAGCCCGGGCGCCGTCGTCCACTTCCGCTTCATCTATCCCCTCAAACACTCCACCACCCTTTCCGTACGCGCCACCGGCTCCACCAAATTCCACCTCAACGGCAAAATCTTCGCCCGTATCGAATCCAGCCATTCTGACCGCCATCTGACACTCTCCGATACCGACACCCAGCCTCACAACACGCTCAATGCCATTGTCACGCCTCTCCTTGGCGCAGCCATGCTCTGCCTGAGCCCCCAGTGGGTCACGTCGCAGGTTAAAGCCGAGTGCAGCCACGACGGCCGCATCTGGGTTCCCGCCGTCGCCACCCCCATATTCAAAGCCCCTGAGTTTCAAGAACACGCCGTGTACCCCATTGCGTACGACAATCACACCGCAGACTTCGGCTCAAACATCCTGGGCATCCCTGAATTCACCGTCTCCGGCAAAGGCACCATCCAGCTCTTCCCCGGTGAATCCCTCCTCGAAGCCCAAAACGCCAACCCCCACCACTGCGAACAAGCCACGCCCGTCTTCAACGTCTCAGGCACCAGAACCATTGAGGGGCCCGAACTCGCCCTCCAGTTCCTCCGCATTCAGGCCAGTCCTTCCGTCAAAATCAAAAATCTGCACCTCAAAGTCACCCAGCCCCATCTTCCCTATACGAACATCTACGAATCCTCCGATCCTCTCCTCAACCAGATATGGGCCCATTCCGCTTACACCCTCAAAATCTGCACCCGTGAACTCCTCGTCGACGGCATTAAACGCGACCGCCTCCCCTGGTCCGGTGACGTCTACATCGCCACCCTCTCCGACGGCTGCGTCTTCAATGACCACACCATCGCCAAACGCACCGCCCTCGCCATCGCCGGCAATCCCCACCCCGGCGGGGACCACGTCAACGGCATCTCCGATTACACCTTCTGGTGGCTCTTAAGCGTCGATGAGCTCTACAACCTCACGCACGACAAAGACTTCCTCCGCCAGGCCTGGCCCTGCGCCCTCAAAATGATCGACTTCCTCCAAAGCCTGGAAAACAAACAGGGCTTTATTGAAAAGCGCCCCATCGACTGGCTCTTCCTCGACTGGGCCCCCTTGGAGAAAAACGGCGTCTGCGGCCCACTTCAGATGATTTATGTCATGGCGCTTGATGCCGCCAGCCGCCTTGCACTGGAATCCGAAAATCTCGACCTCAGCACCCAGTTTCTCGACAAAACCCAAACCCTTCGCGCCAAAATCCGCGAACACTTCTGGAATTCCGCCCGTCAAACCTTCGTCGACGCCCTCATTGACGGCAAGCAATCCGACGCCGCCAATCCCCACGCCGCCGTCTTCGCCGTGCTCTCCGGCGTCGCCAGCCCCGCCCAACGCAAAATCTGCGCCAAACGTCTCGCCGACCCCCAATCCCACACCGGTATCGGCACTCCTTACATGCGCTTCTTCCTGGGCCTCGCCCTCGCCAGGCTCAACGAAAAACAAGCCATGGTCGACATGATCAAGTCCTACTGGGGCGGCATGCTCGCCCAAGGCGCCACCACCTTCTGGGAAGCCTACGACCCCGCCAACTCCGGCCATCAGCACTACGCCTTCTACGGCCGCCCCTTTGGCAAATCCCTCTGCCACGCATGGGCCGCGGGCCCGGTTTATCTCCTCTCCAAGGCTCTCAACAATCACTCACAATCGATCTGCCAATCTTGAATATTTTTAAAATAAATGATTTTGATTCTCAAAATCTCTGTTATTTAGAACCCCTTTCGATTACCATCAAAACCCTGCCGTTTCAAACGCCTAAGCGCGTCGTACCGCGTTTTGGGTTCTGCCTTTGGAATCAAGCCTTAGCAGGAATTCCGACATGATTCGTAATCCCAACCGCGCATTCACCCTGATCGAGCTCCTTGTCGTCATCAGCATCATTGCGCTCCTTGTGGGCATTATGCTCCCCGTACTTAGCCGCGCGCGCACAGCCGCCCAGGGCGCCACCTGCAAGTCACTGATGCACCAGTACCACCTCGCCTCCGAGGGGTACGTCGTCGACAACAAGGACTTTGCCGTCGACATCTACAAGTTCCTCGACTACCAAAAGGGCATCATTAAATACATGAGCTCCCACGACCAGATGGATCCCAAGATCGCGCGCTGCCCCGCCGATAAATCCACTGAAGACCTGGGCCGCCTTGGCGAAATCGGCAACACCACCAACCCCCTCTATCAAATCAGCAAATCCGACGGCACCACCTACACCGTCAAAGTCAGCATCGGCGCAAGTGAAAACTCCACCTCCGCCAGCCAGCAGCCCGGCAACGGCGGCTCCGTCTCGCAACGGTGGATCAGGCGGTCCTCGCTGGTCGGCTTCGACCTGACCCGGATCATGCTCTGGGGAGATTACCAGAACAACCGCGGCGGCGACCCGGAAAAATTGGCCGCCACCGTCGGCCCCGGCAGCCTCGCAGTCACCGGCGATAACACCAAGATCGGCAGCCTCGTCTTCCGCCACGACGGCAATACCTTCAACACCGCTTTCGCCGATGGCCACGCCGGCGCCATCCGCACCAACAAAAAAATCACCGACGACAAGCACGACCTTGCTTCCGGCGAAACCTGGGGCACTTACCCCACCGGCACTGCGTACGGCAGCTTCGCCGCGCACAAAGTCTTCTATCCCTTCGCTCCCGGACCTTTCATGGGCGGCCCGCTTACAGCCCTTGGCGACAGCGGCGGGTTGGAATACGTCAAGTAATCACCCCTTCATGCATTGAAAACGTCCCTCCACCTCACCCCCTGATAACCTCCCCATGAAAATCAAGCCCAGCCTCTGCTCTGTCATCCTTGCCGCTATCTTGATCTCTTCTTTTAACCCGGTCCTCACCTCCGCAGATGCGCCTTCGGCCACCACTCCTGTCGTTGTCCCGCGCTCTCAGCAGTTCGACATCACGTCCAAGGAAGGCAGGCCTTACCGCATCTACATCGCCGAGCCCAAGGGAGAAGCCCCCCCCGGCGGCTTTGCAGTCCTTTATGTGTTGGACGGCAACACCATGTTTCTCACCGCCACGGAAGCCGTGCGGCTTCAGAAAGGCCTCGTCCCCACCGTCGTCGTCGGCATCGGCTATCCCCCGCTCCCCGAAGGCACCTCCGTTCAGGATCGCCGCTATTACGACTTCACGCCTGTCACACCTGTGGAGAATCTGATCAAGAGTTCCACTGAACCGCCCGTCAAACCCGGCGGCACCGGCGGCCAGAAGGAATTCCTCACTTTCATAGATGACACCCTCAAACCCGAAATCGCCAAACGATTCACCGTCAATCCCAGGCACCAGGCCATCTTCGGCCACTCCCTTGCAGGTCGTTTTGTCCTCTACGCACTCTTCAACAACCCTGATTCCTTCAACAAATACGTTGCCGCCAGCCCTTCCATCTGGTGGGACAAAGCCTCCATCCTCCAGGACGCCAAGGCATTCATTGCCGCGGGAAACACGGAGAAAAAACCACTCGATCTGCTGGTCACAGTCGCTGAGTTTGAGCAGAAATCCCTGCCCAGCACACCCAAGGACCGGGTCGAATTCCTGACCATGGCACGCATGGTCGACAACGCACGCGATCTCACCGAACAACTTAAGCCCCTGGAAAAAACCGGTTTGCGCGCGCAATTCGTCGAATATGCGGATGAAAACCACGGCTCGGTCGTCCCCTTCGCCATCAGCCGCTCCCTCCGCTTTGCGCTCAAAGCCCCTCCACCGCCCACCCAGCCGGTGGGAAAGTAAGTTTTTCCTCTCCATTTCTCTTGGCGCACTTAAAGCCATCGATTACCATCAAACAGTTGCAATCCTCAAACGTCTAATGAGGCGCTGCACCTGTTTAGCCCTGTCCAATGCCACCCAACAAGGACTTCCGGCCATGCTCACCCCTACTCCCCGCCGTGCCTTTACCCTCATTGAGCTCCTCGTCGTCATCGGCATTATCGGGCTTCTTGTCGGCATCATGCTCCCCGTTCTCTCCCGCGCCACCGCCGCCGCGCGCGCCTCCACCTGCTTTGCCAATCTTCACAACATCGCCATCGCCAGCGCCACTTATTCCGCTGACAACAAGCAACTGGTCATCCCCTCCTACAACATGAGCGGCACCGGCGCGGGCGTCGACACACTCATCGACGGCTGGGCCGCCATCATGGACCGCGACGGCTACTCCGCCGGCAACCGCACCAACCGTGCCAGCGCCTTCGTCTGCCCCGATGTCGTCGACGTCGAAGGCATGAAATCCGGCCAGACCGGCGCCAACCCCGACAACCCCAAAGGCTGGATGGACTGGCCCAACACCCGCAACGGTTCCGGCGTCGGCAACGTCGCCACCACCATCCCCGATCGCGGCTTTAACCTCATCATCCGCTCCAGCTATTGGGTCAACTCCGATAACCCCATCGGCGCCGCCACCGCAAACATCAAGCCCGACACTTTCTTCACCTGCTCCGTCGGTTACGGCCCCGACACCGCCGAAGGCAAATACATGAAAGCCCTCCGCCTCGACGCCAAAGTCAGCTACCCCAGCCAGCTCATCGGCTTCGCCGATGGCGTCTACGCAGGCAAACAGGCGCAAAACCGCATCAACGTCACAGACTCCCGCATCGGATACCGCCACCCCGGCAAATCCACCAACGCCGCAAACGTCGCCTTCGCCGACGGCCACGCCGCCAGCATCACCGGCGACGTCTTCCCCCGCGGCGGACAAGCCGCCGACAACACCGATGCCTCGCTCCCCACCCTCTACGCAAACCCCAAAAACTTCTTCGGCGTCCCCTAATCCCACCTCTCCGAACTATCATGCTTACATCATGACCCAGACCCCATACCAAGTCCCCGCCGAACTCCTCGAACTCCTCGTCTGCCCCCTGACCCATTCCTCCCTCTCCCAGGAAGGACAGGAGCTTGTCGCGCAGGTCGGCGGCCTCCGTTACCCCATCCGCAACGGCATCCCCGTCCTCCTGGTCGATGAAGCCAAGCTTCCCGAAGGCATTAAGTCACTTGAGGAATTCAAAACCAAATTCAAAGACAACATAAGATCTTGATTCAACTAGCTTTATAACCCATCTCAAGATTCCATCCGCGCCCATTCCCCCGCGACAGAATTCAAAATCCACACCACCCGCCACCGCGTTTGAACACGGGGTATCATTCCTTCATCGACCTGTCGCGCTTTCCTGCGTCCTTTCACTCGGCCAACCAACACCTTGTCACACCAAGAGCCATCCTCCGACGCACCGCGCCCTGACAGGGACCACAGCCTGTCGGAGTACCTTTCGCGCAAGCGCAAGATGAGCGACCAGGAAGCCCACCGCGAGGAAAACCTCCCCCTTCCCCTCACCCCAGCGCCCAACGTCAACGCCTTCTGGGGCGATGGCCTTTATGTCGACACTCAAGCCGGTCTTGATGCTGCCCTAAAGCAGCTCCGCGCCGCCGGCACTTTCGCCTATGACTCTGAATTCATGGGTGAGCAGAACTATTCCCCCCGCCTTTGCCTCATCCAGGTTGCCACCACCACCGGCCTCTGGCTCATTGATCCCCAAGCCGGTCTTGATCTCCAGGCCTTCTGGGAACTTCTGGTCGACCCTTCCATCCTCAAAATCTCCCACGCTGGCCAGCCAGACTACGAACCCCTCGCCCGCCATCTGGGCCGCCCCGCCGCCAACACCCTGGACACCCAGATCGCCGCGGGCTTCCTGGGCATGGGCTTCCCCATCGGCCTGGATAAGCTCGTCCTCGCCACCACGGGCGTCATCCTTCAAAAAGCACCCAAATTCTCCCAGTGGGATCGCCGCCCCCTCACCGCCGTTCAACTCCGCTATGCCGCCGACGACGTCCGCTACCTCCTCCACGCAGGCGACGTCTTTCAAGAAAAACTCAACGCCGTCGGCCGCCTTTCCTGGGCTATCAAAGAGTCTGAAATCCAGCTTAATGCCATCAACTCCGACCCGCTGCGCCCCATGGCCAAGATGCGCCCCGCGGTCAAAATGCCCCAGCCTTCCTATAGCACCCTCGTCCGCCTCCTCCGCTGGCGTGACACTCTGGCCAAGCGCCGCGATCTTCCCGTCCGCATGATCGCCCCTGATGACGCACTCATTCAAATCGCCCAGGAAATGCCCATCCACCCCACCGGCCTTCAATTCATCCGCGGCTTGCCCCGCCGCATCAAGGAAGAAGGCGCCCAGGAAATCATCGACATCGTCCACGAAGGCAAAAAACATCCCGAAACTGTCGACATTGCGCTTAAAGCCGCGCACGAACGCTCACGCGACCGCGACACGCTCGACGCCTGGGGCCGCGCCATGCGCGAAGCCTGCACAAACCTCGCCATCGAATCCACCCTCGCCTTCAGCCGCCGCGACCTGGTCCGCATCTATAACTCCCGCGTCCGCGGCCTGCCCGATGTGGAAAATCGCCTCACCACCGGCTGGCGCGCACAGTGTTTCACGCCTGTCATCGAACCACTGATTCAAGCCGCCATCGAACGCAGAAGCTTCCGCCGCAAAGCCCCTTCGAGCCTCTTCCCCGCCGATACCACGCCTGACATTTCTCCCGATCCGGACGACGAGCCAGACGACGAATAAGCAGACGAATAAAGACAAATGAGCAGGCCAACCAATACATTCCGGGGTTTTGCCACGCATGGTCAACAATGTTGACACAAAGTCTGCATACATTTGCCACGAACTTCAACAAATCCCACTTGAATCTTACCGACACTTAGTATTAACTGGATTTGCATAGATTCACTGCACGATGTTTTTCCTCGTGGATTCCTATCTCCTTGACCACTCAACCTCCCTTCCAACCCACTTCTCCACCCATCCCGCTGGAGGCCGTATAAGAATGAACCCTCTTCCGACGGGCCCCGACTTTCAAATGCTTTTCGAAGCCGCGGTTGGGTTATTTCTCGTTCTTACCCCCGACCTCAATATCGTCGCCGTTTCCGATGCCTACCTCTCCGCTACTTCCACGCGCCGCGAAGCCATCCTCAACCACCACCTTTTTCAAATCTTCCCCGATAACCCAAACGATCCCACCGCCGACGGCGTCCGCAACCTCCGCGCCTCCCTCCAACGTGTCATCGCCGGACGCACCGCCGACGCCATGGCCATCCAGCGCTACGACATCAAAACCCCTGAAGCCCAGGGAGGCTTTGAAGTCCGCTACTGGAAACCCATCAATTCGCCCGTCTTGCGTCCTGACGGCTCTATCGCCTACATCATCCATCAGGTCGAAGATGTCACCCTGATGCACGATCTCACCGAGCGCCAGCGAGAATCCGAACTCCTCCGCCTGCGCGAGCGCGAACTTCGCATGACCCAGAAGGTCGCCCGCATCGGCACCTTCGACTGGAACATCAAAACCAACCGAATCCAATGGTCCGCGGAAATGGACGCTCTCTACGGCTTCGCACCTGGCGAATTCGATGGCACCACCGAAGCCTGCTTCAACCGCGTGCATCCCGACGACCTCCCCGCCCTCCATGAAAAACTTATCCACTCCACCCGCACCGGCGAATTTGAAACCGAATGGCGCGTCATCTGGCCAGACGGCTCCATCCACTGGATCGCTGCGCGCGCCGCCGTCAGCTTTGATGAAGACCACAAACCACTGAAAATGTTCGGCGCAAACTTCGACATCACCGACCGCAAAGCCGCCGAGCAGAACCTCACGCAGCTGGCCGCCATCGTCGAGTCGTCTCAGGATGCCATCTTCTCCAAATCCCTTGATGGAGACATCCTCTCCTGGAACACCAGCGCCGAGCGCATCTTCGGTTACACCGCCGCGGAAATCATCGGCCAGTCCCACTCCATTCTCGTCCCCCAGGACAAGCGCGAAGAAGAACAGCATCTCACCACCCGCATCCTCCAGGGCGAGCTGATCGGCAACATCGAAACCGTGCGCCTCGCCAAAGACGGTAAAAGGCTCGATATCTCCGTCACACTCTCAGGCATGAAAAATGCCTCAGGCAAGATCTTCGCCGTCTCCAAGATCTGCCGAGATATCTCCCAGCAAAAGCTCGCGCACACGCTCCTCCAGTCTTCCCTTGCCACCGTCAAATCCCTCGAGCGCGCACTCGACGCCCACGCGCTCGTCGCCATCACCGACCGCCACGGCAAAATCACCTTCGTCAACGACACCTTCTGCAAAGTCTCCAAATACCCCCGCGAGGAGCTTCTCGGCCAGGACCACCGCATCATCAACTCCGGCCATCACCCCAAATCCTTCTTCACCGACCTCTGGCGCACCATCGCACAGGGAAACATCTGGAAGGGTGAAATCCAGAACCGCGCAAAAGACGGCACCCTCTACTGGGTCGACACCACCATCGTTCCCTTCCTCGATAACACCGGCAAGCCTTATCAGTACGTCGCCATTCGCGCCGATATCACCCAACGCAAGCTCGCTCAAATGCAGCTTGAAGCGTCACTGGCCACCGTCAAGTCCCTCGAGCGCGCACTCGACGCCCACGCGCTCGTCGCCATCACCGACCGCCACGGCAAAATCACCTTCGTCAACGACACCTTCTGCAAAGTCTCCAAATACCCCCGCGAGGAGCTTCTCGGCCAGGACCACCGCATCATCAACTCCGGCCATCACCCCAAATCCTTCTTCACCGACCTCTGGCGCACCATCGCACAGGGAAACATCTGGAAGGGTGAAATCCAGAACCGCGCAAAAGACGGCACACTCTACTGGGTCGACACCACCATCGTTCCCTTCCTCGACAACACCGGCAAGCCCTATCAGTACGTTGCCATCCGCGCTGATATCACCCAACGCAAGCGCGCGGAGGAGGAAATCCTTCGCTTGAATGCCTCGCTCGAACAACGCGTCCTGGATCGCACCCAACAGCTTGATCTCTCTCTCAAGGAACTCAGCGCCTTCAGCTACTCCGTCTCCCACGATCTGCGCGCACCCCTCCGCGGTATCGACGGCTGGAGCCAGGCCCTTCTCGAAGACTGCGCCGATCAACTCGACAAGCGCGGCAAGGAATACCTTGATCGCGTCCGCTCTGAAACCCAGCGCATGGGGCAGCTCATCGACGATCTCCTGCGCCTCTCCAAAATCACCCAGGGGCAGATGCGCAACAGCTCCGTCGATCTCACCTCCCTCGCGCACGCAGTCATTTCCCGCCTGCGCGAACGCTCGCCCGAGCGTACGGTCGAATGCATCATTGATCCGGAGATGACCACCCAGGGCGATGCCGGCCTCCTGGGCGCCGCCCTCGTGAACCTCCTGGAAAATGCCTGGAAGTTCACCAGTAAAAACCCCCACGCCAAAATCCACTTCGGCCGCCGGCAGCAAAACGGCGCAACGGTCTATTTCATCCAGGACAACGGCGCAGGCTTCGACATGGCCTATGTCGACAAGCTCTTTGGCCCGTTCCAGCGCATGCACAAGCACACCGAATTCCCCGGCACAGGCGTCGGCCTGGCCACCGTCCAGCGCATCATCCACCGCCATTCCGGACGAATCTGGGTTGACGCGAAAGTCGGCCAGGGCGCCACGTTTTTTTTCACACTGGAGAAAGCCCTTGAAAGCTAAAGTCATCATGCTCGTTGAAGACAACCCCAGCGATATCGCCCTCACGCGCAGGGCCTTTGATAAAGCACGCATCGCAAACCCGCTGGTCGTCGCCGAAGACGGTCAGGAAGCCACCGACTACCTCTTTGGAACCGGACCCCATGCCGGCCGCGACCCCGGCGACCTCCCCGCCCTCATCCTCCTGGACCTTAAAATCCCGAAAATCGACGGCCTCACCATCTTAAAACGCATCCGCGCAGACCCCCGTACACGCCGCGCCCCCGTGGTCATTCTCACCTCCTCGGTTGAGGAACAGGACCTGGCCACGGGCTATGATGTAGGTGTTAACAGCTATATCCGCAAGCCCGTCAGCTTTGACCAATTCGTGACGGCCATCGGACAGCTGGGTATCTACTGGCTTGTACTCAACGAAGAACCTCCCAAGGTGAAGATGCCATGAGCCAGCTTCTTCGAGTTTTATTGGTGGAAGACCAGGA
>CAZGOM010000182.1:0-10698 GCA_964527265.1 uncultured Phycisphaeraceae bacterium
CGGAGGCGGAGGCGATGTGTTTGGGGATGGCGTAGGTGCGGACGGTGGCTTCGTAAACGATGCCGAGCTGGCCGAGGCTGCCGACCATGAGGCGGGTGACGTCATACCCGGCGACGTTTTTGACGGTGCGGCCGCCGACGTGGATATCACGGCCTAAGCCGTCGATGTAATGGAGGCCCAGGGAGATGTCACGGATGGCGTTGTAGCCGGTGCGCAGGGCGTTGAAGACGTTGTGGTTGATGACTTCGCCGAGGGTGATGTCCGGGTCTGCGTCGATGGGGAGGAACTGGCCTTCTTTGGCGAGGGCGAGGCCCAGGTCTGCGAGAGTGGCGCCTGCCCAGGCGCGGACGGTGAAGTCGCGGACGTAGTGTTCGATGACGGGTGATTCGGGACCGGGCGTGTTGAGGGAGAGGCGTGTGCCGTTTGCGGGGGGTGGGTTGCCCAGGCCGGTGTGCGCGATGCCGTAGTCGATGATGGGGCGCCTGGCGGCGATGGATTCATGGACGAGGGCGGCCAGATCCTGAGGGGTGTGGAGGGAGACGGAGGAGGGTTGTGCGGTGGCTTGGGTCACGGGTTTGCTCTCTGGTGGGCGCGCAGTTTGGCACGCTGTTTGGCGGAGAGAAAATGATACCGGAAGAAAGGCGTCTAAAGAAAGGCACAAGGGATAAGGTACAAGGGAGAAGGAAGACGAAGATTACAGAAGGGCGATTTTGGCACGGTCATCAGGGGACAAGATGCAGAATGGGATCAGGCGGATAAAGTGTTGCGTGTGGATTTTTAACGTTGAAAGCGGGTATTGAATGAGCAAGCAGAAGCGGTCGGAGCCGATCTTGTGTCCGCAGTGTTCGGCGGTGATGAGCGAGGGGTATATCCCGACGGTGGCGGATGGGATTTTCTGGTTTCCCCGGGATCAGACGCCGCGGGTGAATCCGATGGCGCAGTCCTTGCCGAACACTTCGGCATGGATGAGGTATGCGCGGCTCCATGCTTGGCGGTGCGAGAGTTGCTCGCTGGTGTTGTTTAAATATGGGAGGCAGATGGAGGAGGAGGGGCAGAACGAGGAGACGGATTGAGGGGTCGGGGGGATAAAGGGACAAGTAAGAGAGTAGATACGTAGGATTTTTTTGGAGGATTGGGCGATGGTTGAGATGAATCCGAGTGTGGATGGGTTTTTGCGGAAGAACCGGGCGTGGCAGGGGGAGTTGACGAAGCTGAGGCAGATATTGCTGGATTGCGGGCTGACGGAAGAGATGAAGTGGCGTGCGCCGTGTTACACGTTTGAGGGGAGCAACGTGGCGATTATTCATGGATTCAAGAGGTATTGCGGGCTGAGCTTTTTCAAGGGGGCGCTGCTGACGGACCCGAAGGGGTTTTTGACCAAGCCGGGGGAGAACACGCAGGCGGGTCGGGTGATGCGGTTCACCGGGGTGGATGAGATTGCGATTCTGGAAGGGGTGATCAAATCGTATGTGCATGAGGCGAAAGAGGTGGAGACGGCGGGATTGCGGGTGGATTTTAAGGCGAAGACGGAGCTGGTTTACCCGGAAGAACTGCAGAAGAAGCTGGATGTGACGCCGTTGCTGAAGAAGGCGTTTATGGCGCTGACGCCAGGTCGGCAGAGGTCTTACGTGATGCACATTGCTGGGGCCAAACAGGGCAAGACGCGGGAGGCTCGGGTGGAGAAATGCGTGGGGAAGATCATGGAGGGGAAGGGGTTTAATGAGTATTGAGGGAGTGAGAGGGTTATAGAAATACTGGTATTTTAACTGGCAAAAGTGGCCAGGACGCCTATAGTTAGCGACTAAGGTTCCATTTCGGGACTGTCTATTTAATGAATATTTAACTGGGGTAAAGCCATGAGCTTGTTGTCAACAGTATCCTACTGCTTTGAAGAGGTTCTGGGTGGTTTGAAACGTTCTATGGCTCGACGTTTGATAGCTCAAGGTTTTCAGCGGCCGGTTATGGCGCCGGTGTTTGGCGAGCGGCTTGAGCCGCGGCAGATGCTATCTGGGGCGTTGATCAATGTATTGGGCAACGGGGTGGCGATTCATGACGGGGATTCGACGGTGTCGGTTGGTAATTGGACGCTTTTTGAAGGGCGAGAGGGTTTGGCTTCGCCGACGGCGAGCTATTCGGTGGTGAATGGTGGGGACGAGGCGTTGACCCTTGCTGGTTTGTCGGTGCCTGCGGGATTCAGCGTGGTTGAGGGGTTGAGCGGGAGTCTGGCGCCGGGTGAGTCCGACACATTTACGATTGCGTTGTCGACAGAGCATTTGGGGGCGTTCAGCGGAGACATTACGTTTACGACGAATGTGATGGATCTGGGGAAATTCAATTTCAAGGTGGAAGGACATGTGCTGGAGAGAGAGGCGGGGATTAAGGTTGGAGGGGACAACGGGGTGATTGAAAGCGGGAATGGGGTGCCGCAGAGTTTTAGTGCGGTGTATCGCACTCTGACGCCGATATCCCAGACTTTCAAGGTGACCAACACGGGGGATGCAGATCTTGCGACGGGTTCGTTGTCGCTGCCGATGGGCTTTGTGCTTACCGAAGGGCTGGACAGCACGATCGCGCCGGGGAAATTTGACACTTTCACGGTGACGTTGTCGTCGGATGTTGCGGGTAAGTTTGGCGGTGATGTTTCATTTACGACGAATGCACCCGGATTATCCACGTTTGAATTTGGGGTGGAAGGCGTGGTGATCGCTGTCGGGGCGGAGATTTTCGTATCTGGCAAGGAGGGGCTCATCAATGATGGGTCGGTAAGCCCATCGAACACGAATGCCACGCTTTTTGCGTTGGTGAAGGAAGGGACGACATTTCCGACAGCGACTTACAAGGTGACCAATACGGGCAGCAAGACGCTGGATTTGGGTTCCGTGTCGTTGCCGGCAGGATTTGTGCTGGCGGAAGGGTTGGACAGCAGCATTGGGGTGGGTGAGAGCGATACGTTTACGGTTGCGCTTTCGACGGATGTGGTGGGCCATTTCATGGGGGATGTATCGTTTACGACCAGCACCTCAGACATAGCGGTCTTTAATTTCAAGATCGACGGGCGTGTGCAGGAGCGGGTGCCTAACATCGATGTTTCGATCGGTGGAGAGGGCGTGCAGAGCACGGATGTGCCGGGCGAGACTGAGCCGCAGGATTTTGGCTCGGTATACGAAGGCGCTCCCTCCCCACAGAAGACCTACACGGTGACCAACACCGGTGACGCGGATCTTGTGATAAGCAAGTTGACGGTGCCTGCGGGTTTTGAAGTGGTAGAGGGATTAGACACGACGATTGCGCCCGGCAAGAGCGACACGTTCACAGTGGCATTGTTGGCGGATGGTGTGGTGGCCAAGACGTACTCGGGTACGCTGAAAATCTCGACGAACATCATGTTTCAGACGATGGAGCAGGATGAGCCTCAGCCTCGGGTGTTCCGTTTTGATTTGATTGGGGAGGTGCTGGCGTCCGAAGCGGGGATCTCCGTCAATGGCGGAGATGTAACGGATGATTCGACGATACCGATTTCGTCGAACCAGACGCTTTTTGAAACGGTGAAGCAGGGGGCGATTGCGCCCACTGCGACATTCAAGGTGACCAATACGGGTAAGAGCGACCTGACGCTGGCTTCGCTGGTGGTTCCTGATGGGTTTACTATTGTTGATGGCCTTGCATCGGTATTGGCGCCGGGAGCGTCTGACAAGTTCACGATTGCGCTGACAACGGGCGTGGCGGGCGTGTTCGCTGGGGATGTTTCGTTTGAGACCAATGTTTTTGGTCGAGAATTGTTCAACTTTCGCGTGCAGGGCGAGGTGGCAGCGCTGGAAGCAGGGATTGGGGTTTCCAGCGAGGGTGAGGTGATTGCGGATGGCAAGAGTGCGCCGCAGCCGTTTAACGCGGTGCATCTTGCGCCGATGCCGGCGGAGCACACCTATACGGTTTACAACACGGGTGATCTGAACCTTGAGACCGGTTCATTGATGCTGCCGACGGGTTATGTGGTGATCGAAGGCTTGGCGAGCACGATCGCGCCGGGCGATTTTGATACGTTTACGATCGGTTTATCAACGGATACGGTGGGGACATTCTCCGGCGAGGTTTCGTTTACGACGAATGTCCCGGGTGTGTCGCTGTTCAACTTTAAGGTCGAAGGGCGTGTGGCAGACCTCGAAGCGGAGATCGGGGTTTCGAGCGATGGGGAACCGATAGGGAACGGGACAGGTGAGCCGCAGTATTTCCTACCGGTTTACCGTACGCTCACGCCTTCGACTCGTACTTTCAAGGTGACCAATACGGGGGATGCGGATCTTTTGACGGATTCGCTCTCGCTGCCGGCAGGATTTGTGTTGACTGAAGGCCTGGATAGCGTGATCGAACCGGGGAAGTTTGATACGTTCACAGTGGCGTTGTCGACGGAAGTGGCGGGGAAATACTCGGGTGAGATCTCGTTTACAACGAATGTGCCTGGTACATCGACCTTTGAAATTGGCGTTGAGGGTGTAGTGATAGCGGTGCCAGCTAAGGTTTTTGTGTATGGGAAAGAGGCAATCATCAGCGACGGGTCGATTAATCCGTCGGTGAACAATGCGACTTTTTTCCCAATGGTGAAGCAAGGGATGACGGGTCCGACAGCGACGTACACCGTGACCAACACGGGTGATCTGGACCTGGAGACGGGTTCATTGACGGTTCCGGCGGGTTTTATCGTGGTGGAGGGTTTGGACGGGACGATAGAGGCAGGCAAGAGCGATACGTTCACGATTGCGCTTTCGACGGATGTGGTCGGGCACTTCACGGGCGATGTGTCGTTTACGACCAATGCCGAGGGGGTTTCGTTGTTTAATTTCAAGATCGATGGGCATGTGCAGGAGCGGGTGCCCAACATTGATGTTTCGATCGGTGGAGAGAGCGTGCCGAGCACGGATCTGCCGGGTGAGACGGAGCCGCAGGATTTTGGGTGGGTTTACAAGGGTGGTACGTCCCCGCAGAAGACCTATACGGTGACCAACACGGGTGATGCGGACCTTGCGATAAGCGGAGTGGTGGTGCCGACGGGGTTTGTGATACTGGAAGGATTGGACGGGACGATAGCGCCGGGAAAGAGCGACACGTTCACGGTTGCACTGACGACGGACAATGTGGGGATGTATTCGGGTGAGTTGAAGATCTCGACGAACATCATGTTCCAGACGATGGGTCAGGATGAGCCTGAGCCGCGGGTCTTCCGTTTTGGTTTGCAGGGGGAAGTGCGCGCATCGGAATCGATTGAACCAGCGATGTCGGTGACTGGCCATGGCATCTTGATCGCCAATGGTGATGTGACGCCGTCCAAAGACAACGGCACTGATTTTGGCCCGGTGATCCAAGGATGGACGAAAGTGTCACAAACCTTCACGGTGACCAATGCCGGCGATAGTGAACTGGAGGTGTTCAACATAGAGCTTCCTGCAGGGTTTTGGCTTGCTGAAGGGCTTGAGATGGTGATCGCGCCCGGGAAGTCGGATTCGTTCACCATTGTGGTCAACGACAACGTAGCGGGGGTTTTTGCGGGGAACGTTTCGCTGGCGACGAATGTTGAAGGCGGCGGCCTTTTCGAGTTTGCCGTATCTTGCACGGTGGTCGCTACGGAAACGAAGACTTTCAACAGCAAGAGCTCGCTGAGCGAACGCACATTTATTGATGAGAATTCCAATAAGGTGGTGTTCGCGCTTAACGGCCCTGGGAATGCCGCGGTGATCCAGGAGACGAAGTCTGGGCGCATCGTATTGTTGTCGCTGGGGCTTGTGGAGGCGACAAAGTCATCGCTGGTGATCAATGTGACCAAGGGAAAGGATTCAACGACTGATCAGACCGGGGTGAATGAGATCACTGTCTATGGTGGGCTTGTTTCACTGAGCGGGGTGAAGGTGAACGTGGAGGGTGATTTCCTTTCCACAGGAGTGATCAAGTCTTTGACGCTCAATGACGTGGGAACATCAGATCAGCACTCGATTTCAATAGGCGGCGCTTCAACAGACAAGGTATCACTTGTTTTGGGCCGGTTGAGCGAAGTTTCGATCAAAACGAGCGCGACGATCACTTCGCTGCGGGCGGTGGAATGGCAAGACAACAACGCGACCGCGGACGAGTTGAATGCTTTCGCGCTGGGAAGCCTGGTATTGACGGGCAAGGCGGAGAGCAAGTCGGCGCCTGCGATAGCGGGTGATTTTGAGGCGGATATCGCGTTGAGCCAGCTGAGCTATGCGGTTGGGGCACCGATGACGAACATCACAGTCAGCGGGCATGCGATGGGAGATTGGCTGCTGGGCGTACACAAGCTCAATGCTGTGAACGTGAAGGGGAACGCGACAGGAACCTGGTCTGCCGGGTCGGGTTTCAATGTGATCAACATCGGGCGGGACGCCTTGGGCCTGACGGTGAATTCCGCGCGTGACATTGCAAATTTCACAGTGCAGGGTTGGGCAAAGGCTACATGGCTGATCGCCGACGGCAGCGTGGGTTTGGTGAGTGTGGCAGAATTCCTGGACGGCGGCATTACGGCGGACAAAGCAAATCAGATCGTTACCCGGGGGCGCGCGGCGACAAAAACCACCGGCACCGTGGCGGGGGATTTCACGGGCGATGTGAATCTTTCAGGGCAAGGAGTTGCCGTCAACGGCAATACTCTTGGGACGGTGAGCATCGCGGGCGCCCTCAGGGGGAATTCCTGGACGATCATGGGTAAATCAGGCGGAATTGTGGTGGGATCAGCGCTGGACTCGATGCTGAACGTCAAGGGCGACCTTGCAGCGTTCACAAGCAGAGGACAGGTGCAGAACACCACCCTGCATGGCGAGAAATCGATCGGTTCGATTTCCGTTCTTAACTGGCTTGGAGGCGCAATCACCGCGGATAAGATCACGTCCATTGTTACCCGGCTACAGGCGGCAGCGGGTGCAATCCCCGCCATCCCCGGTGATTTTACCGGCGCACTGGAGATCAGCGGCGAAGGCGTCGCAACCAGCGCGTTGTCTCTGGGAGCCGTGAATATCCAGGGTGAAGTGAGAGATAGCGTTTGGCATGTGACCGGCAAGACCGGAAACCTATTGCTGGGCGCGATAAAAGAGAGCAGCTTGAATGTTTCGGGCAATATTGCCGGAGTGGTGAGCAGGGGACGAATCCACGATTCCGTGATTGAATCAGGGGGAGTTGTGGGTTCAATCAGTGCGGTGTCGTGGAGCGGCGGCGGGATTGTCGCCGACAAGGTTGGGTCAATCATCACTCGTGGTCAGGCGGGCAATAAGATCGTGGCAGCGATCGCCGGTGATTTTTCCGGTTCGGTGACGATCACGGGTGAAGGCGTGAACACGAAGCAATATGCGCTTGGTTCAGCCTCGATTACGGGCACGCTGCTGAATGCCGCCTGGCGGATCGACGGCAACAGCGGGGTGATCACGGTCGGTGCAGCTGACAGCAGCAGTGTGTTTGTGGGCGTCAGTACAGAGGTGGCTTCGACGGGATTGCCGACGACGAAGGCCGGGTTTAGCAATGCGAGTGCGATTCTGGCTGGGTTTACGGTTACGGGACGAGCAGTGTCGCTGGTAAATGTTACGCCGAGTTTTATAAATACCCGGGTCTCGGCAGGTGTGCTGTCGAGCGTGACATTGAAGCGGGTTGATCTGGACGAGCCATTGGAAAATGGCTTTGTGGCAGCGACTCGTATCGGCAATTATGTGCGCCAGAGTGGCGCGTTGGCATCGAACGTAGTGAGGGTTACCAACAAAACGGCGCCGGGTGTTTACGACCCGACGTCGGGGCCTGTTACAGGATATCGGTTGGAGATTGTGGGATAAGACTGCGTCAGATGCAGCCTTGTCGTCAGTACGCAGACGGCAGAGCGATTGTGCAGGGTGCTCTGCTTGAATGAAACAAGTGAAAAACGCCATGCTCACGAAGTTGTGAGCATGGCATACCAGTGATCGCGTTGGGGCATTAGCCGTCAAGGAGAGGGAGGAGTTCCTTGGGGTGCTTGATGATGGCCTTTGCGCCCGAGTCACGGAGTTCGGGTTCGTCCCTGAAACCCCAGAGGACGCCGACGGGGAACATGCCTGCCCCGGCGCCTGTGAGCATGTCCACGCGGGTGTCGCCGACGTAGAGCCATTGGTCCTTGGGGATGCCCAATTCCTGGGTGATTTCAATGGCGGATTGGGGGTCAGGCTTGACGGGCCAGCCTTCGCGGTGGCCGTAGACACGGGCGAATTTCCATTTGCCCAATTGCTGCGCGACCAGAGCTTCCATAGCGGGATGGGGCTTGTTTGAGAGGATGGCGAGCGTGGCGCCTTTTTGGGTGAGGGCGTCGAGCATCTCAGGGATGTGGGGGTAAGCGACGGTGTGTTTCTGAAGGTCGCGCTGATAGAACTCCATGTGGAGGCGTGAGCATTCGGGGATGAGGTGGAGGTGGTCTTTGCCGAGGGCGTCGATCATGAGGCGTTCCAAACCCTGGCCGACCATGTAGCGGTAAGCAGAGATGGGGTGCTGGGGGCGGCCGACGGTGCGTAGCGCGTTGTTGCAGGCGTTGGCGATGTCGGTGAGGGAATCGATGAGGGTTCCGTCAAGATCGAAGAGGATGGCTTTGAATTTCATTGGGGATACTTTGTTTTTGCCTTTGCGTATCGGGCGGGTGGACCGTATTCTCTCGAAGGATTCGACCATGTCGTCGGAATGCGGGTTTTGAGGGACGCGTTTAGGGCAGCATACGATACCACCCGAAGCAGGGGCGATAAATGAAGTCCGAACGTCAGAATAACCATGCCGCGCATCATGAGGATCCGGCTGTGAAATTGGCCATTGGCGGGGCTCTGGGGCGCATCCCCTCGGGCTTGTTCATTTTGACGGCCAAGCACGAGGACAAGCGCGGCGGCATGCTGTGCAGCTGGGTGCAGCAGGTGTGTTTCAGCCCGGCGATGGTGTGTGTGGCGGTGGGCAAGGGGCGGCCGATCATGCATTTGATTTCCGAGTCGCGGAAATTCGGCATCTGCCAGCTTGCCAAGAACGACAAGATGCTTCTTAAGCGGTTTGCCTCCGGGACGGATCCGGGCGAGGACCCGTTTTTGAGCCTGGACATGGTGCACCACTCCGTGACTGGCGTGCCGGTGATCAACTCGGCGCTGGCGAGCCTGGAGTGCGAACTGGTGAGCCATCTGGATGTCGAGGGGGACCATGATTTGTTTGTGGGGCATGTGAAGGCTGGGGCGGTGAACCCGCTGGCAACGATGGAGCCGCACGTGCACATCCGGGAGAATGGGTTTAAGTATTAAGAAATAGTCCCGAGTCCGGGGTCAAGAGTTTCAGAAGGAAGATAGATCAAAGAAGTTGAAGAGGTGCGGAACAAGATGTTCTGTGCCTCTTTGGTCTTTTTGACGCGGGACTCGGGACACGGGACTCGGGACTCCTGGTGTCGGATAAACTGTTGGGTTATGACATCAACTGCTTTGCCTATCGATATTCATGACCCGGTGAATGCGAAGATCCTTTCGGTTTCGGAGGATCGGATTCAGGGGTTTTTGCCCGAGCCTTTTGACGAGATCGCGAAGCTTTCCGGCGTGGATGTGGAGACGGTGCTGGGACGCATCAAG
Source organism: uncultured Phycisphaeraceae bacterium (assembly GCA_964527265.1). GTDB lineage: Bacteria > Planctomycetota > Phycisphaerae > Phycisphaerales > Phycisphaeraceae > CAZGOM01. The sequence continues at coordinate 9,606 of CAZGOM010000182.1, forward strand.
GCCATGCTGGCGGCGGGGACGATCCGGCGGGTGCGGCAAACACTGATGGCGACGAATCTGGCGACCGGGGCACTGGTGGCCTGGCAGCTTCCTCAGGAAAAGATTGATGCGGGGTTTCGCTACCTGTTTGATCAGGATCCTTTTTCCGGGCATGTGGTGATTCGGACGACCGATACGGTGAGCGCGGGGAGCAACTATCGGCTGTGGACGACGCTGAAGGTGCCGCAGGGGTATTCGCTGGAGAAGCACTGCCGATTTTTGCAGGGGAAAATCGGAGCGGAGCATTTCCGGATCATGCCGGCGCACAAGTTGTTTGCGCTGGGTGTGGGGCATGTGAGGCGCAAGGGGTTGGAAATCGGAAGCCGAGCGGAAGTGGCCGCGGAAGTGCATGACACGGAACCGGTGTATCTGACGGATTTGGAATGGCGCGTGCTTGTGCCGCTTAAGCGGGAATTTGCGGTCGAGGAGGTTGTCAACAATCCCTGGGCGGGGCGGGCGGCCGAAGCAGGCGTGGATGTGGCCACGTTCCATGAAGTGGCGGCGAGCTTAAGCGCGCGGCGTGTGATTGGGCGTTTTTCGACGTTTCTGGAACACGTCAAGCCTCTGGCCGATGGCGGGCGGGTGACCAAATTCAATGCGTTGTTTCACTGGGCCGTGCCGGAGGGGATGCAACTGAAGGCCGGGCAGGAGGTGGGACGGCACCACATCATGACGCATGCGTACTGGCGCGAAGGTGGGCCAGAGTTTCACAATGTGAATGTGATGGGTGTGGCGCACGGGACGGACAAGGCCGTGGTGCTGGCGCACAAGGCGGCGATAGACAAGCATCTGGAGGAGGCAGGGATCCCGGTGAGCTATACGAATGTGTTTTGGGGGGGAAGAAGCGAGATCAAGCCGTCCGAGATTGCACCGGTGGAGTATGAGAAGTTTTGCCGGGTAAATGGGTTGGAGCCGGGAGACATGAGGGTTTAGGAGAAAGGTATAAGGGATAAGGCACAAGGGACAAGTAAGAGGAAGAAAGAGAGTATCGGAGCTTGGTTTTGATCTTTTTTGTGCGTCCTGTAGAATTTGGGGCTCTATGCAGGATTTGACG
>CAZGOM010000183.1:0-10679 GCA_964527265.1 uncultured Phycisphaeraceae bacterium
AGAGTTGAATCATGAGCCTGGATGTTGCAGTTCTCAGGTGCCATTGGAGATCATGAGGTGTGATGAGAAAAGCAACGATATAAACAGCGGCGATGGTCAGCAGGACGAATGTGTAGATGATCAACGGCCGGAGATGTGATTTACGTGTGTCTAGCCCCAAAAAGACAAGCCCAGCCAGGGCCAGAAGGCATGAGATCCAGTCGAATAAATGAAGGAACGTGTCAGCGAAGTAGGCGCCGATGATCTTTAAGCGTTCGATATCGAACAGGTCTTGAAGTTGTTTGTCAATGGTGTGTTGATTGATTAAGTCCGTGGGTTCGTGCGCATTGAGTTTGATGGATAAGTAAAGCGCGGCAAACATAGTCAGCGGCACAGCTGCGGCGATGTAGCGCTTCAGCAGGACTTTGGAATCCATCTTACTGAGCCAGTCGACCAGAAAGATATAGCCTACGATGGCAACTGCCATCACCAGGCCTTCATTCTTAGTCCAAAGAAGGCTTCCCAGCAGAAAGCCGAATCCGCTCCAAGCCAAGCGAGTCTGGGTGACATCTGTGGCTGTAGGAAGGGAACGGTGGTGGCGGCAGTAGAGATAATGCCAGGCAAGCGTCGTGATCAATAGAGCACCCAGTGGGACATCAGCATACTGCCAAGCAGCCTGGATGATTGAGAACGGAAAAGCCAGCGCAAGCATGCCTGCGCATGCGGCATGAATGGATCCTTTGGCGCGCAGAATGGCCGCCCACACCAGGATCGGGCACATGATGCCCGATCCCAGACCAACCACTTTGCCTAAAACTGAATCAAAGGTCCCTGCGCTCAGATAAAGACGTCCGATCAAGACACAAAAGCCTATGGGATATTCCTGGTGGGGAACTTCAGGATCTGTCAAGAACCATCGCCAGGAATCCCGGCCCTGTGCGAGTATGCGTGCCTTGAAATTCCAGAAATGCCAGGCGTCGGAATACCCATGGGGGAATAATTCACTGTAGGCGAAGAGCCGGGTGGCTTGGAAATACAGTCCAGCAAAAAAAACGAGAGTTAAGACAATGGCGGCAACTTGATGGAATACCCGTTGGCGGGAGTGGGAAATGACAGGCGTGTTTGCACGAGGGAAGAATGCAGATCTCTGATGATATTTACGCAGGCCGATGGTGAACATGACGCCGGTAAGAAGGAGTTCCGGGATAACGACCTGGCTCCAGTGCATCCATCCGGGAAAGAGTATCAATAAAAGAGAGGCCAGAAGCACATGCATGACCAGCCCCAGTGGGAGTGCGCAGAGAACTGCCCAGGGCCAGCCTCGCGGTGCCGGTCCGAATCCCCGTGGCATCAGCAGAAGGAAACCGATTCCAGTGAGCCAAGGAAAGAAAAGGCCGATTGTCAGGGCAAGGATATTCATTGACTCGGCTCACCGGCGATTGGCGCGTTTGGAGGGTTATCATTGGTCGATTGCCGCATGGCAGAGTTTGGGGGGGAGGGCGGGCGGAGGCGAATGATGCCGGTGCCGTTGCCCGGACGAACGATGATGTCGCCGGGAAGACGTGAAACCGCCGCCTGGAGCTCTTGTTCGGTATCAAAATCAAGGATGAACAGTTCAAATTCACCAGCTTGGCCGACTTTGGCGGGCAGGAGGGCAAAGCGGATGGCGTTGTATTGGAGGATCTTGCGGTTGGATTCAGGATCGATGTGCGAACTCAAGCAACAGCCTATCTCGACATCTGGGCCTAGTGCATCGCGCAAAGGGGCCATGCGAAGATCGTAATAATCAGCGATGTCACCGATGGGTGGAGGATCTGCGAGCCGTGGGTAGTCGGGACGGTAGACCGTGTAATAGTCGGTTTCTTTCAGCGCGAATACGCTAACTAGACCCAAGGGAAGAATAACAGCTGCCGCAAGACGCAGATTGGGTCGGATATGTTTGGGCATATAGAAAAAAGTATATCCCCAAGTTCGGGAACAAGACTTTTGTTTGGACGGACTTATTAAATGGCCCTCATCAACGTTTTCAGGCGGTCGATGGGGTAGGTCCAAAGGGCGAGGATGAGGATAGCGGCGGGCCAGAGCTGGACCATGAGACGGGACATGGCTGTGGAGAGGTGCCAGTAAAGGTCGTAAGGGGTGAAGACGAAGGTGAGGGTGTAGGCGGCCGCGATACCCAGGAGGGCGAGTGTGTAAAGAGCTGGAAGCCATGCGCGGGAGGCGCGGTGGTCGACGCCCAGGAGGGGGACGGCCAGGACGCCTATGAGAAGTGCCAGGAGGTTGATGTATTCGATGGCCATGAGGACGAGATAGTCCCAGATGATTTTGAAACGGGTGGTGTCAGTGAGTGCGGCGATTTGCTTGTCGATGGTGTGGTCTTTGATGAGATCGGTGGATTCGGGGGCGGCGAGCTTGAGATAGATGTGGAGAAGAGCGAAGGGGGCGAGGGCGGCGGCGGTTGGGACGAGGCGGCTTGCCGCGGCGCGGATGCCGAGGCGGAGCAAGTCGTGAGTTGTGGTAAGGGCCAGGAGGAGGCCGGCCATGACGAGGCCTTCATTTTTGGTCCACAGGAGGCTGCCCAGGAGTGTGCCAAACACGGCGAGGCGCAGGGGAGTGCCTGGAGTAAGGTTCAGGAGTCGGGAAAGTGAGCCACAGGGGCGGCTGAAGCCCTGGGGGCTGGGTGGTGCGATGGGGCGGCACATCAGGTAATGCCACGCAATGGCGGCGGCCAGCAGGGCGGCCAAAGGGCCATCGGCGTACTGCCAGGCGCACTGGATCATGGCGAAGGGAAATGCCAGGGCCAAAAGGCCAAAGCAACCGGCGTGGAACCAGCCTTTGGCTTTGAGCGTGGCGGACCAGATGAGCATGGGCCAGAGAGCGGCGCAGCCGATGGCGATGGATTGGGTGAGGATGGGGACGTATGCGCCCTTGACGTGGATGAGGCGGGCGATGAAGACGGGAAAGCCGATGGGGTATTCCTGGTGGGACATGACGCCTTCCTGGGCTTGCAGGTACCAGCGCCAGTGGGGGCCGCCTTCGGCGATGAGGCGGGCTTTGAAGTTCCAGATGTGCCACGCGTCGTAGTAGCCCTGGGGGAAGCGGGTGGATTCGTGGATGGTGAGGCCAAGGAGGATGCCCAGAAGGGCGAAGAAGCCGAAATTGAGCACTTGAGCGGCGAAGGCGTGGAGAGGGCTTAAGGGAATGGGTGAAAAGTGTGGGCGGACCGGGGCACCGACGGGATGACGCGTACGCCAGGAGTTGCACGCCAGCCAGACGGCGCCCGCGGCCAGGGCCAACTCCGGCAGGACGATCTGTGCGGGGTGCATCCAGCCGGGAGTTAGCAGGAGGATGAGTGACGCGAGGAGGGTGTGAAGGATGATGCCCAGGGGGAGAGCGATGGTGATGGTCCAGGGCCAGGCGCGCTTGTGAGCCAATGCGCCTGGGATGAGGAGCATGAGGGCCAAGCCGGTGCCCCAGGGGAGCAGGAGGCCGAAGGCCAGGGCGAGGAAGGTAAGGAGGGGGCTCGTCATGGCTGGGTCTCCGCGGGTTGAGTGGCGGGAGGCAGCGCGGTGGGCAGAGGGAATGTGCGTTGGCGTGCGACGGCCATGCCGTTCTGGGCGTCGTAGACCATTTCGACATCCAGCGAGGGAAGGGCCTTCTGCATGGCGTCGTAGGAATCAAAATCAAGGACGACGAGGGGATAATCTTTGCGGATGCCGACCTTGGCGGGGAGGAGGGACCAGCGGACGAGTTCGATCTGTAGGGCGGCGCGCATATTTTCGCGTGATGCCATTCCGTCGTAACAGCAGCCGAGCTCCGCACCGGGGGGAAGCTGGGTCAGGATAGGAGCCAGACGGGTCTGGTAGTAATGGGCGAGGTCGTCGGTCTCACGCGTGGCGATGAGGTATTTCTGCGGAAGGGGGGCGCTGTCGCGGTGAAGGAAATCAACGAGGGTGAAGATCAGCAGTGCAGCGCCGAGGGCAAGGGCAGCAAGCGAACGAAACGAATTGAGGAAGGGCTTGAACATGGACGTGGAAGTGTACTTGTCCTTGGGGGATGCCGCCAGAAAACAGATCGCACGATATGGCGTGCGGCGCTTTACATTTGCAATGCAGGTGTCTAGAGTGCTAATACTTGTTGAAACAAGTCATGTCGGTATCAAAGACCTTTTTCATGGAGACGATGAGCATGTTTAACCGGAAGACAGGTTTGGTTGCGGCGCTGGTGGTAGGTGTTTCGACGCTTGTTGCAGGCGTTGAAGCGCGCGCGGCGGAATACACTGTGGATGGGGCGCATTCGAGCGTGGGGTTTAAGATCAAATCCAAGGAGACGTATTACGTGAACGGCCTGTTTGGCCAGGTGTCGGGAACAATCAGCACGGGCGAGAAGGCCAAGTTTGATCTGGTTGTGAAAGCCGACAGCATCACCACGGGCAACGAAGGGCGCGATAAGCACCTGCGCAGCCCGGACTTCTTCAATGTGAAGCAGTTTCCGGACATCAAGTTCGTTTCCAAAGAAGTGAAGGCCAAGGGCGACGGCTTTGAAGTCAGCGGCGAGATCACACTTTTGGGCGTGACCAAGCCGGTCAAGGTGGAGATTAATAAGGTTGGCCACGGCAAGGGCCAAAAGGGCGAAGAGATCGTCGGGTATGAAGCGAGCTTTGAAGTGGACCGTTCGGAATTCGGGATGAAGTACGGCGCGGGCATGGTGGAGAACAAGGTGAAGCTGACGGTGGATATTGCCGCGACGGCGAAGTGAATCTGAAGATGGGTTCTGGGTTTTGTCAGAGAATAAAAACCAGATGCCCTTGATGTTGGATTCCTTTTTTGTGATTTGGATTTTGCATGATTGATCCGGCGTGGTTTGTAACAGGTGTCGCGGTGCCTGGGATTCTGGCCCAGGGTTTTTATGCGACATACTGCTGGCCGATGAAGACCCCGAGGCCCGGGCGCGTTGCAAGCGCCTGGGCCATCGGGCCGGGGGCGGCTTTTGTGGTGGGGTGTCAGGCGGTGGGAGGATTGTCCTCAGGAACGGGTGAATACCGGCTGCTGATGTTTGTGCTCCCGGCGATCATGCTGGCGGCGATTTGCGGGGCGATGGGATGGGTGAAGGGATTGGCATTGGATGCCGTGAAGGCGGCGGTGTGCGTGGCTGCGCCTGCGGTGCTGCTGTGGATGCAATACACGGGGGAGAGCGCGGCATGGAGCGTGGGGGCTGCCGCGGGCTGGCTGGCGGGGCTCAGCGTGTGGATGGGGGTGTGCTGGCTGGGTGTGGCGAAGCTGGACCACGAAACCAATGGTCGCGTAAATGCATTCGTGGTGGGTCTGACAACGGCGCTGATCGGCGTGACGATGATCTTCAGCGGGAGCGCTAAGTATGGGCAGATCGCGGCGACGCTGGCGTTTGCGACGGGGTGTGTGTGGGGTATTTCTTGGCTGACGGAGAAGAAGCAGGCGTCGCAGGGATTTGAGGGGGCGGTGCTGCCGATCCTACTGTGCTGGGTGATACTCGGTTGTTTTTACACCGAGCTGCCCTTGTGGCAGGGAGCGGTGATGGGGGCTTCGCCGCTTTTGTTATGGCTGGGGGAGATTCCTTGGATGAAGCGCAAGGGAATCAAGGGGCAGGTTGCGGTGGCGGCTACGGCATTGGCGCCGGTGGTGGCGATCACGGTGATGTCGGGGATGGAGTTTGCGCATCGGATGGGTGAAGGGGAGTGGTGAGCCGCGCTGCTGCGCGGAGTCACGGGTCCAGGGTCCAGGGTCCAGGGTCCAGGGTCCAGGGTCCAAGAGGGGTTGCGCTTGCGCGCTTTTTCGGGGTGCGGGTTTCGGGTTTCCAAAATACAACCATCACACAGGCGGCCTCTCGGCCGCCTGTCTTTCTTATCCCTCTGCTCCTTCTTACCCGATCCTCGATCCTCGAAACCCGCACCCAGAAACCCGAAACTTTTTCTCAATCGATAGATTGTTCGATGACTTGAATCCGTTTCCATGCACCGGATTTAAAACGGAAGATCCATGTGGTGGCGAGGATGAAGATGAAACCAGTGGCGACCGCCCAGAGGGTGTTTAGGCCGACGCCGTACTTGGTGAGGACGATCATGGTGGCGAAGAACACGGCATGGAGCGAGGCGGAGACCCAGAGAGTCCACTTGGTATCGCCTGCGCCCTGGAGAGCGCCTACGAGGATGATATTGACGCCGTCGACGATGCAGTAAATGGCGACAAAGCGGAGGAGCACCTTGCACATTTCGGCGAGGTGATTGAAATCCTCGGGTGTGATTTTGCCTGCGTCGCTGCGGAAAAGGTTGATGAGGGGGTCGGGGAAGAGGAAAAAGAGCAGAGCCCACAGGAGCATCCAGGCCTGGCCGATGAACAGGCCCCTCCAGCCGACTTTTTCAGCTAGGTCGGGTCGGAGCGCGCCCTGGGCCTGACCGACGAGTACGGAGACGGCCATCATGATGCCGCCCAAGGGAAAGAAGGCGAAGGTATTGAGTCCCTGAACGATGTTGCTGGCGGCGGACTCGGCCGTGCCCAGGCCGCCGATGAAGAGGAAAAAGGCGGTCCAGACGAAGATATCGGCGGAGATGCGTATGCCATGGGGGAAGCCGAAGGAGAAGATGCGGCGCAGGAGGCGGATGTCGAGTGATCTGCCGCCCCAGGTGTTGAATTTTTCGCGCATTTCCTTTCTGAAAAACATGAATGCCATGGGGATGATGATGCCAAGCTGGCTGATGAGGGTGGCGTATGCCGCGCCGGCGATGCCCATTTCCGGGATGCCGAGGGTTTTGTTGCCTGGGACAAAGAGTAGGCAAAAGGCGAGGTTCAAGACGACGCCGAAGCCCTGAGCCGCCAAGAGGCGGTAGTTATCGTTACGCCCGGAGAAGAAGCCGGTGAACGCGCTGACGATGAGGAAGAGGGGCGTGCCGAAGCAGTGGATGGTGAAATAGATCATTTCCTCGCGGATGATTTCGGGCGCGTGCTTGAAGAGTTGGAAAATGTAGCTTGCGACCAGAGGCGCGAGGATGACCGGAAGGCTGCCGGCCAGAGAGAGGTAAAAACCCTGCCAGAGGACGGGACCGACGCGGTCTGGGCGGTTTGCGCCGATGTAGTGTGCGACGAATGTGGCGGTGTAGCCGGTGATGCCGAGAAAAACGCCGGCAAAGGTGAGGAAGAGGAGGAAGGCGGGGCCGATGGCGGCGATGGATTCCTCGGAATAGCGGGCCAGGACGAGACGGTCGGTGAACTGCATGGTCATCATGCCCATCTGGGCGATGATGAGGGGCCCGGCGACGATTAGGAGGCGGCGATAGGAGGCGAAATCAGCGGGAATTGGCGCGGTGGTGACGGACATGGGTAGGAACCTAAAATCTGAGGCTTGGGTTTAGCCACAAACCCCGCGGAGGCGATGACGCCTTTACGGGTTTGTGGAGGGATTGGGCATGGGCTGAGGGGGGAGGGGATTGGAGTGTCAGGCATCTGCGATGTCGGCTTATGCATCGGGAGTGGCGGTCCGAGCTGCGAGGTGGGAACTACGCATCGGACTCGCCGATGTCGGTGGGTTCGTCCAAAAATCCGTATGAGTCTTCGGGCAGGAGGTCGCTGACGATCTGACGAATGAGTTCTTCATCAAAGCCGCGGCGGGCGAGGAGGCCGGCGAGGCGGCGGCGTTTGGCGTCCTCTGGGATGCCTTGCATGGTGACGACTTTGTCGCGTGCGAGGGAGTAGGCTTGGGAAAGAGAGGGGGTGATGCCGGATTGGTCTTCGCGGACGGACTGGATATCACCGAGCATGCGTTCGATGGTGGGCTCGGGGATTTTGCGGGCTTTTAGTTTTTCTCGGATGAGTGCGGGGCCTGCTGGGCGTTTGTCGTTTAAGTGCTCGATGATCTGGAGGCAGAGGGCGGCATCATTTACGAGAGTAAGTTCCTTGAGTCGTTTGATGACGCGGTCGACCATGGCTTCATCGAGCCCATCGTTGGAGAGATGTTCCCGCAGTTCGGCTTCACTCAAGGGTTTTTTGGCGACGCGTTTGACGCCGGATTGGATGGCTTTATCGAAGCGGAGAGCTTCATTGACGGCGTCTTTGATCATGCTGTCGAAGGGCATGCCGATCTTGAGGCCCAGGCGGTCGATGATTTTTCGCGGCAACGTGCCCAGAGGCTTGCCGGATACGTGGATAACGTAGCGGCTGGAACCCGTTGCGCTGGACTTGATGGCTGTGATGGTTGCCTTGTCCCCTGACACTTTCGGACCTCTTTGGCGTAATTAACGTTTTAACTCCGGGGGGCTTATCGTACCCATGTTTTGGTGCGCATGGGTAGGGTTTTATCCGATATCGTTCGTCAGGTTATCATTCGCGTCAATGGCGCAAGAAAAAGAAATTGATTACGTGGAGTTGTATACCGATGGCGCATGCATCGGGAACCCGGGACCGGGCGGATGGGCCTATATCCTGAAGCACCCCAAATCGGGGAAAGTACGCGAGGCGTACGGCGGGGAACACAAGACGACTAATAATCGAATGGAACTGACCGCGGTGATCAAGGGGCTGGACGCACTCAAGCGGCACACGCGAGTGAAGCTGGTGAGTGATTCGAATTATGTGGTGCAGGGGTTGTGCGAGTGGATGCACAAGTGGAAGAAGAACGGTTGGAAGAAATCGCCCAACAGCACGACGAAGATTCCCAATGCCGAGCTTTGGGAGAAGGCGTACGCGGCATATATGAATCACACGGTTCAGCCCACGTGGGTGCGAGGACATACGGGGCACCCGGAAAATGAACGGTGCGACCAACTGGCCACGGCGGAGGCGGAGCGGCAGAAATTTGGAGATGCCGAGCCGGAGCCGGAGGCGACGGAGACGCTGTGGTGAGCCAACATGCGGACCTGCTGGAGTCGCGGGTCCAGGGTCCTGAGTCTAGCGTCAAGAGTGAAAATTGAAGAGGCGGAGTTGCAGATACACGGATAAAACCCGGTTTGACGCCGGGTTTTGTCGTGTTGGTATTGGTTTGAATGCCCCCGACCGGAATCGAACCGGTACGGACTGTTAAAGGTCCTGCAGATTTTAAGTCTGCTGCGTCTGCCTGTTTCGCCACGGGGGCAGGTGGTGAGCGGGGTAATGTCTGCTAAATTTTGGTTTTCCGCAAGGGGGAGGGTTAAAAACAAAGAAGACCGGCTTTGCGGGCCGGTCTTCTTTGTTTTTTTCAAGTGCCCGGGACAGGAATCGAACCTGCAAGGGATTGCTCCCACTGCCACCTCAAAGCAGCGCGTCTGCCAGTTCCGCCACCCGGGCATGGGTGTTGGGCCAGAGAGTTTATCAGGAAATTTTGGTTTGTCGAGTGGGTGGGAAGGAAAGGTAAAAGGGATAAGGAATATGGGATAAGGTGGAGATGGAGAGGGTGGGTTTGGAGGTGAACTGGCGGGTTATGCGGGCGTATGGAGTGGTATGGACAGCGATGATCAGCCGGGGCCGTTTTGCAGGCACTGCGGGTATTGCCTTGCGGGGTTGGGTGCTGGGGAATGTCCGGAGTGTGGGAAGTGGTTTGATCCGGGGATGTCAGGAACAGTGGTATGTGTGAAAGAAAAGTGGGCGTGGGAAGGGTATGTCTCGCTGGTGCTGTTCTTTCCAATGGTTTACTTCATGTCCAGCATTGGCTATTCCGGACCTGCGGAGCGATTTCCCAGCGTGTGGCAGATGTTCTGGCCTCATGTTCCAGTGATTATTCTAGGAGCTTTCGGATTGGTGCTGGGAGTCTGCGGCATACGCAAACCTGGATTTTTTCAACGGTGGGCGGCATGGATGGGCTTGGCAGGGGCTCTTTGGGGACTTTTGCCGATCCTCTGAGTTGAGTTGAAACAAGAGCGTCACCATAATCAAGGAACGAGGGTTATCCGGAATTGAGTGATCTGGCTTTTTTTGCGCGGTTTTGTTATCTTATTTGGCTCGCAAGTGAATTGGAGCTTGCCGGTGGTTTGTTCAATTTCTGGATAGACACCGAATTCAGGCCTTTTTTTGAGGCCAAACCCCAAGCGCCCTGATGGCCTGGGCCGCCCGTTTTAAACGGGATTCCAATCGGTTTTGGGTCGGTGCCGCTGCCTCCAACAGGAGTTTTTTGATGGCTGCTCTCGTTAAAGACCTCGTCGACTCGGGTATCCACTTTGGTCACCGCACGACCAACTGGAACCCCAAGATGGCTCCCTACATCCACGGCAAGAAGAACAAGATTCACATCATCGATGTGAAGTCGACCCTCAAGGGTCTTCTCCTGGCCCGCAAGTTCATCACCCAGACCGTCGCCTCCGGCAAAGACGTCCTCTTCGTGGGCACCAAGCGCCAGGCGCGCGCCACCATCGAAAAGAACGTCAAGGAAGTCGGCCAGCACTACGTGACCGAACGCTGGCTCGGCGGCACGCTGACCAACTATCGGACCATCCGTGAGCGCTTGAAGCGCCTCGAAGAACTCGAAGGCCTCAACGTCTCCGGTGAGATCAACAACTACTCCAAGAAGATGGAATCGCAGCTTAAGCGCGAACACAAGAAGATCCTTCGCAACCTCGAAGGTCTGCGCAACATGACCCGCCTGCCGGGCGTGCTGGTTGTGGTCGACGTGAACCGCGAAGTCAATGCCGTGAAGGAAGCCCGCAAACTGGGTATCCCCACGGTGTGCCTGATCGACACCGACTCCAACCCGGACTGGGCGGA
>CAZGOM010000184.1:0-10663 GCA_964527265.1 uncultured Phycisphaeraceae bacterium
TAGTCCGCAAACCCCTCAGTGAAAAAACAGTCGCTCAAAATGTTATTAAGCATGGTACAGGTGGGATTAATATTGATGCGTCGAGGATTGTGCCCTCTGATCCCGACCAATACAAAGCAAATGCTACACGCGTTGATGGAAAAATTAGAGAAGGATTTTTAGCAAGTGGAATGAATTCTTTTGCATCTTCAATTGGCCGCTTCCCAGCAAATTTCATACTCTCACATAATGAAGATTGCGTTTTGAAGGGTGAGAAGAAGGTGAAGTCAGACGGTCATCATGCCAATAAGACTATTGGGTTTGGAGAGCGAGAGTACAAGGGTCAAGGAAGAAGAGACGGCACCGAAACCGTCTCAGATTGGGAATGTTCTGAAGGATGCGCAGTCGCTATGCTCGATGAGCAGAGTGGGGAAAGACCAGTCAGTGGAAGTGCAAAATTAGGGAAACCTCACGAAGGGGAATTTAAAAAAGGATTTTTAAAAGATTCAGGGCAAAGATCGAAAAAAATTTCTCCAAATGACTCAGGCGGCGCCTCGCGCTTCTTCTACTGTGCTAAGGCTTCTAAGTCAGATAAGAATGCGGGATGTGAGGGGCTGCCTCTTAAAAAACTACAAAATTATGCAAATGGTACTAAACGTAAATTAATTGCGCAATCAGAGGATGCGAAAAATCCTAACCTCCCTAGGCATAACCACCATCCAACCGTAAAATCCACGAAGCTCATGTCTTATCTTATAAAACTTATCACGCCGACCAACGGAGTTATATTAGATCCATTTATGGGATCTGGAAGCACTGGTGTGTCTGCAATAAAAGAAGGCTTCCATTTCGTTGGAATTGAACGTGATAATGAATATTTTGAGATAGCTTCGGCTAGAATCTCTTTTGTTATTCAATGACAGTTTGGTTTTTAATTTCATTAAGAAATGAAACGACGTCATCTAATTGACAAGCAACGAGAGAGAATCCTCCCATCCTTTTAATTTGGTCTAAAAATGATTTTTGATTGAAGTCTCTTTCGGTTTTTGGGTTTAGGATTGATCGGATTGTTTTTGGAGTTTTCACTTCGATTGCAATCATTCGACCATAAGCCACCCCAAGAATATCTGAGCATCCTTTCATCACAAATCGATTCCGATTCAATCGATAAGTTTTCTTAACCGAATCATAGACGCCCACTGTATTAATCTTGAAAGCAAAAACATTGGGCTGACAATTGAGCCAGGTTAGGATTTGAGTTTCTATGATTTTTTCGGTCATCATCAACTATGATGATCAGCTCACGGTGAAATTTCAAATCATTTTATTAACCCCTCCTCTCAATTTTTTTTTATTTCCTCTTCTAAAAACTTCTTAAAAAGAGCTTCTAAAAAAGAAGACCAACTTAAATCTAGTTTGTTTCGATACCGATTCACCGGATCCAAAACACTTTTATCGATTTGACAACCTAAGAACGCCTTTTCTTTTTTCTTGATATAATCTTTGATGGATTTGCTCATATGAAATTCGTTTATCATTTCCTAAAGTCCTCGTCAAAGTCATCCAAGATCGAACTAATCAGCTTATATCCGATTTCTGTCCTCATGGTCCGATCTATATACTAAATATATGGAAACAAAAACAAAAAATAACAACAAAAAACGTATTTAAAATCATATATTATGTGCTATAAGTTTAGGTGTAAAAAGGAGAAATTTCTATGCACACTCAGCCTAAATTTAAGAAAGCAGAAAGAACTCAAGCTAGTTTAAAAATAGCGATTACAGGTCCATCCGGATCAGGGAAAACTTATTCAGCGTTATCGCTTGCATCTGGGATCAGTGATAAAATTGCTATGATTGACACTGAGAATCACTCAGCATCATTATATGCGGATAAATTTGAGTTTGATCTATTAGAGCTCAATCCTCCTTATTCGACTGAAAAATATATAGAAGCAATTCGATTAGCTGAAAAATCAGGTTACGAAGTGATCATCATTGATTCGATATCGCACCAGTGGTCAGGGGAGGGAGGCATCCTAAGCCAGAAAGAACAATTAGATGCTAGGGGGGGGAATTCATTTACAAACTGGGCTAAACTCACTCCTTTGCACGAAAAGTTTAAATCATCTATTCTTCAATCCAAATGTCATATGATTTGCACCATGCGTTCTAAGCAAGAGTTTAGTATTTCATCTAAAGACGGGGGTAAGAATAAAGTCGATAAGCTTGGTCTGGCTCCGATTCAGCGAGACGGGTTTGAGTATGAGTTCACGATCGTTTTTGATTTATCAATGAATCATACTGCAGAAGCATCAAAAGATAGAACTGGGATATTTGATAAAAAAATATTCACTCCTGGTGATGAGACGGGTTTATTATTAATGGACTGGATTTCAAGTGCTAAAGCTAAATCAGAACTTAGTTCTAATAATCACTTTGATAAAGAAAAACAATTTCTAGAGCTTGTCAAAGAATCGGATCACGATATTAAATGGTGGAACGATCGGATCAAAGAGAAGCTGGGGAAGGAAAACATCTCAGAACTCAATGACGCAGAATATAAAGTCGTCTTAGAAAGATTAAGAAGATCATCAGTGAAAGAAGGTGTGTCGTGAATCTAGAGCTCGTAAAAAAACTTGTCGGACTATATGAGCTTGCAGACAAAGCAAGTTTAGATGAACTCTTTGAGAAGATAGAATCAAATCCTTTTGTTTTTTATTTGAGTTGTCAGCATAAGATTTCATGTCATCTTAATTCTCTCGTAAAGAACGAGTCCGTGAACGAGGAGTTCAAAAAGGAGATGCTAAGTCTACTTTGGACGGCAGTGATTGAATCAATCACTGCGTGTCTTGCGGTACAGAGGCAAGAATCGGAACTTTCAAAGTATCTAGAGTTCATTCAATCAAAAAATAAGGAGGTTTTAAAATGAACATTTGTTATCTTGCGGGTCATGTTGGGAATTTCATTGATTCACGAAAAACTCAGAGCGGAAGGCATATGCTTTCATTCTCTTTAGCTACAAATGAAAAGTATGACCAGAAGGTTCAAACGCACTGGCATCGTATTTTATTTTTCGGAGGCATGGCAGAACGAATCTCACCGCTCATTCAAAAAGGAGCTGAGGTTTTTGTTTATGGAAAGATTTCTCCGAGAGAGTACACGGATAAGAACGGAAATAAAAAGACCTCAAACGATATCATCGCAAGTGAAGTGAAAGTGATTCAAAAGCCAGCACAGGTGAATCATGAAGAAAACGCTTACGCGGCTCCGCAAGAATCTTTCGGAGCTCTACCTTCGGATGCTGAAGACATCCCGTGGTGAGGATTTATTTAATAGAAACAAAATTTTGATGGGCGGGAGCTGTCACAATAAATAACAAACATGATTAACGCATATATCTTAATATGTTTTTTTTTCAGTGAATGTTATCCAATTGCCTTCCATATTAACAATTTTGAATATTATTTCACCAGCCAAATAATGTTAGCTAAAACATTAAAATATTTAAGAAATTATTAAAATTATTATTGTTGATATGTTTTAAAGATTATTTTCTAGAGCTGGAAATAATTCTTCTCTTAGTTTTAGGATCGACAGAAACATAAATCACATCCCCCGCTTTATAAAACTTTGTGGGCTCTGATTCGATCGACCATCGTCCGGTTTCTGGAATTGTATATTGAAATTTTTTTACTAATTTTTTACGGCTTGAAGCTTGGGAACCAGAGTTAAATTCTTCAGTCTCCGGTTCAATAAACAGCAAAACTTTTCCCATTTTTTATCTCCTGCTTTATACATAATGTGACTTTTGTGGGTTTTGTTAGATTCCATAAAAATCACACACTTTTCCTGTTTCGATACGATTCATTCATATTCAAGTAATTGAACACAAAAGAAAAAAATGACTCACTCGCTTTTTAGACTACGCCGTTCTTGACGATGGAAAAGCGCTCTCAATAATACGTCTAATTTCCTCAGGCGAGTGATTTGTTTCTTGTGTGCTCTCTTCATACCGATCTTTCAATTTACGTTCTTTGATGAGCTCATTGATCTTAATCTTCTGGTCAAGGAGTGACCGTGGTGTGTCTTCTCCTTTCGCGTAGAGATCATAAATCTTATCTTCAACTCGTCTCATCGAAGATAAAAGTTCAATATCTCCCAAATGTGCGAACGGATTTTTACTTTCTTTAATTTCTTTTTGATCGATCTTTTGTTGATTCAAGGTTTTAGGCTTAACAAGCAATGTACGTTTCTGTGGAATGATTTCGAATTTTATGGAAACTACTTTTCTTCTTATTCTGATAAGATGGGGTATCACTTCCAGATCTGTTTTTTCTTTTAATTCCTTGCACGCTGGTTTTAACACATAAAAATTAAAATCTTTAAAATCTTTGTACGCTTCTTTTTCAATCCCAAGAATTTCTTTAATTGTCTCAAGAGGTATTTCTGATGTTTGACCTATTTTTCTATAATCGTTCATTAAACGGTAAAGTGAGATCGCAGACTTAGTTCCGATATCCCGTACAATCGCAAGAGAAAGTCTGGCAAAAATTTTACTTTTTTCGATCATTTCTTTGAGCATAGGCGAGAATGAAAATTCTACTATTCCCGGTGTTTTTCTAAAGTCGACCCCAGCCAAAAGTGTCGTGATAACGCCGAGGTCCTGCATTTTCGATTTTCCAAGCAGGTTAAAACAGACGAGTGTCCCACAAATTTTCTTCATGGTTTCTGCAAGGTAACCAAGATCTTTCATCGCATAACCAGACAATTTGCATAACTCTTCAATACTAATTTTATGTTTTTCTGATCTAAAATCATTTCTAGAAACATACAACATCGCCAACCATGTTTTCATTTGAACCTCGGTTACGTGTATTGTGCTCACCGCTATCATTTCAGTCGGATCTTTGAATATTTCTTTATTTTGAACCTCACTGGTGATTCCTTTTTTTTTCTTCATTATTCTCGAATTACCAAAATATCGTGTTCTTTCAACAAAAAACCTTCGATGTTTCCCTAAACCTTCGATGTTTGGCCCTAAACCTTCGATGTTTGGCCCTAAACCTTCGATGTTTGGCCCTAAACCTTCGATGTTTCGTCTTAGTTCCTTAATAAAAACCAATACTTGCAAAGCCTAAATTCTTTAAATTCTTTAAATATCTTAAAGGGGAAATTTTAGAAATTTGGATTTTCTCAAAAATGGGAACGAAAAAGAAGCAAACAACAAAGCCCTAAACTTATGCTTTTGCCGAAAACCAAACTTTGGGAATTGGGCCGGATCTAGTTAGTTCTAAACTCGTCCAGAACACCTAGGCGAAGCTGTGTAATTAGAACTTACATGTTCCCATCCAAGTGATGGTTTTCCTTGTTCCCAGTCTTATGCAGGAACAAGGGAACAACGAACTTGGTTCTAAACTCGTCCAGAACGCCTGGGTGAATTCTTCTGATCGAACTCAATGCTGATTATAAAAATTATACAAATGGTCGGATGAGTAGACGTTTATGGTTATGCAGTGCAGAATAAAGAGAGACCGCAACCAAAAAGAGAGTTTTCTCCGGAAGAGGAGACGAAGGTAAGAAAATGAGTTTTCTCCGGAAAAAAAGATTGCGACTCTCAAAAAAAATAAACCCCGAATGTGTTAATCTGATTCTTCTGCCTATTCGGCAGTCAAAGACAATCAGATATAACATTTTCTAAGCTGCCTATTCGGCAGTGAATGGCTTTTTTCATTCGGGGTTCTATTAGATCACGTTCTATCTACGCACATGTATTTGCTAATCCAAATTGACGCAAATGTGAAATTTTATTTCTGGTTTACAATCTTTTTTTTCTTTCTAGCTTTTCAAATCGGGTTGACGGGGGGGAGTAGAGAAAATGATCAGAGCATCAAAACAATAACCCCCAGAAAACCTAAGAACACATTTCAAAACTTCTGGGGGTCAAAATATTTTTTCCGTTCAAATGGGGAAAAAACAAACACTGGACCGTACAGAAGATTTAAATTACAGAAAGGAACGGCCCGATGCGGCACGATAGTATCGAAAAAAAACAAAATCTCAACGAGAAATACACACACACAAAAGAAGGAAATAGCGAGACCGGGGATGATCCACGTTACAAAACTCGGCTAGGATTAAACGAGGAGGATTACGTGAGAGCAGTCGCTAAAGGAAACTACACACCAAGCATCCAGGAAATTGACGATCTGATCATCGACGGCAAGATCAAACTGAATGAAGCTAAGCTTCTTTTGCTGATTAAGAAGAAAACCATCGCATTTAGAAACACAGAAGTTAGGGCAAGGCGAAAGGACCTCTTCGGTGAGCTCAAGATGGCTAAGCCCAAATTCTACGCTGCGTTAGAATCCCTTGTTTCTCAGAATTACTTAATCGAACAAAAAGACCAAGACGATTATTATTTCTACTCAATCAACCCGTTCACGTTCGGCGGCACAATCGTACTTAGGAGCGTACAAGAAGCTTCTCACCGGATTAACGTGAATGAGAAAAAACGCAAAGGTACCTATTTGGGACCCGTTCGGAGTACCAAAAAGGGTCCTGAGCGGTACCAAAAAGGTACTGACTGGGTAACAAAAAGGTACCCCGAAGAAGGGTCAAATATTCAGAATTATTCAGGATTTCAAACCCTAAAGTATATAGTATTAAAGTATATATATAAAAACATGCTTTCGCATGCGAAGGGCGAGTTTCTATTGAAACTGGCAGAAGAGACAAAACAACCGGAATGGACTTTAATCCAGTTCGCTAGCTTGCTTGATCAGTATCCACTCGACGGGCGAGCGCTCTTTGAAGAACTCATGCGAGCGTATCGGGAACGAACAGATGCACACGGGAGAGTCCTAGTATCTCACCCAATCGCTTATTTGGCTTCTACTTGGAGCGGAGTGCGATTCCACTATCAAAACATCGATCATCGCTTAGATATGTCTCCTGAAGCCATCCAAGACAGAAAAGATCATTTTGAAATCATCCGAGCTTACCCTCTTGAAAATAACGTTGTTTCACTCAAAACTATGAAATAACGAAAAACAAGCACCCGGGGGGGGCTAGCATGAGAACTCAAATCGATCCGTGGATCGGAAGTGTGACGTTTGGCGATCATATCTTTTCTCTTTTTGATCAAAAGAAGACTAAAACAACTGAGTTTGAAACTTGGGTAAGGATCTTTGGTCGGGAAAAAATGGAAGCTTTCTGGAAACTCTACGTTCAAAAACAGACAACAAAAGGGACAAACCCATCAGAATAACACCCGGCCAAACGGTTTTAATCGCCCTATAAACGAAACTTTAGGCCATATAAGCAGGTAGACCGCAAGGATATCTCAAAAATCGATTCTAGGGCATTTTAGAACGAAAGAATAAATTCAATGAAAAGCTCACCTCGGATCAAAACTTCGGATAACCTAATCACAAATAAACAAGAATGCCTTGGGGGGCCGGGGCGGCGCCGCTTTTTTCAATAAGGTGGGATTGTGTATAGGTTATGCGAAGATAGCCCAAGGCGTCAGGGAGCGCGTATCGGGGGGGGAAATGATTAATTATGACACACAATGTCAAGTAATTCACTGTGATCAATGTTTTGTTTACTATCAAGTCAATCGTGATGCGCCTTCGTTTCTTTTGCAAGAAATTATTTTTGATCTACAGAAACTGCATAATGCATCATGTAAAAACAAAGATATCATTAATCGTTATTCTCAATCGATTAAATCTAAAAAGAAGCCTAAAATAAGTGAAATTTAATATAATTCTAAAGAATTATGACACAACTCATTATGATAATATCTTATAATAATAATATATTCATTTTCGTTTTATAAAACAGAAACATCTTGATTTTTTAAAATCATAAAGTCATCGTCAATCCAGGGGAAATAATTCTAAAATTAAAGTGGGGGTTTTATTTTTGAATGAGTGTGTCCATTCATTGTCTAAAAATCTTGTCACCGTTAACTCAACGCGCGATGTTATTCTAAAGTAGAATAAAATAGTATGCCGTTTGAAAAGGGTCATAAAAAATCAGGTGGTAGAAAAAAAGGCGTTAAGAATAAAGAAAGCGTTCCGTTGGAAGAAAAATCCAAAGAGCTTGGAATTAATCCTTTTGAAATTCTCCTTTTGTTTGCACAAGGAGATTGGCAAAAACTAGGTTATGAATCACAAAAGATAATTAAGTTCGGAGCCAATGGGGTTGAAAACGAAGAATATATTATTCCGCCTTCCGTTCGGGCGAAAGCTGCATCCGAAGCATGCCAATATCTATATCCCAAGTTGAAAGCAATTGAACACTCTGGATCCATTGATCGAGAAGATAAACCTTATCAAGTGATTCTCACATTGCCATCAAATGGAAGTGAATCAACTGAATAGAAACAGATCATGGCAAGTCTAGAAATCAAACCTCAGCCTGGTCCTCAAACAGAACTCCTTTCTAGCAAAGCCGATATCGCAATATTTGGAGGTGCGGCAGGATCCGGAAAATCTTATGGATTACTTTTAGATCCACTTAGGCATTTTAATAATAAAGATTTTGGCGGAGTGATCTTTAGGAGGAACTCCGTACAGGTTAGAAACGAAGGCGGCCTGTGGGATGAAAGTATGAAACTTTATCCACTCTTTGGCGCGAAGCCAAAAGAAGTTTCACTTGAATGGAGATTCCCAAGCGGAATGAGTTTAAGTTTTGGTCATTTAGAATACGATAAAGATGTACTGAGCTGGCAAGGATCTCAGCTAGGATTCATCGGATTTGATGAGCTCACGCATTTCAGCAGTAAACAATTCTTCTATATGCTTTCGCGTTTAAGAACAGTTTCTGGAGCGAAAGGAAGAATTCGAGCAACAACAAATCCTGATCCAGATTCTTTTGTGAGGAAACTCATTGACTGGTGGATCAATGAAGATGGTTTTCCAATTAAAGAGCGCTCCGGGAAATTGCGGTGGTTTATCAGAAGAAATGATACGATGCACTGGTTTGATCATGAAAAAGAAGCTTATGATCAATTTGGGAACTCATCTGATATTCAACCCAAGAGCTTAACTTTCATTTCAGCAAAACTTCACGACAATAAAATCCTTATGGAGAAGGATCCAAGTTATCTTGGAAATCTTCTTGCGATGAGCCGAGTGGATCGGATGAGGTTACTTGATGGAAATTGGAATGTCAGGGAATCCTCTGGTATGTTTTTCAAGAGAGAATGGTTTCAAATTGTGGATGCAATTCCAAGCGGATCAATTCAAACGGTTCGCTTCTGGGATCGAGGCGCAACTAAACCCAATAGCTCTAACCAAGACCCAGATTGGACTCGTGGAATCAAAATCCATAAATATAAAGATGGATCATTTCTGATATCAGATCTTAAATCTCTCAGAGATACTCCAGGGCAAGTTGAAACTCTGATTAAGAATGTCGCGTCTCAAGATGGATACACCGTTCAAATTATGGCTCAACAAGATCCAGGATCCGCTGGCGTTGCAGAGGCTCAAAACTTTGTCCGTATGCTTGCAGGCTATAACGTGAGGACTGAAACTTTTTCAAAAGACAAAGTCACACGAGCAAAGCCCTTATCAGCACAATGTGAGGCAGGAAATATTAAGATACTGAGAGCGCACTGGAATGATGAATTTTTCACAGAGCTTGAAAACTTCCCAGAAGGGGGTCACGATGACATAGTGGATGCGTCTTCTGGTGGTTTTAATGCATTGAGCCAGTCTGGATCGTCTACCATCGATGCGTACTGGCAAGCGCGTTTTATGAAATAATGCATGCATAATCAGGAAAGAATGTTAAATTAAGAGTCGCAGTCGATCGATCTAAAGGGGAGATCATGATTAAAAAACGGGGGGGATCACTTAGGCGACACACTCGTCAAGCGCCTAAGCGTAACTCAAATCGAGTTACATCAAAAAAAAATAATCAAATGAAAAACTCAATAGGTGGGTTTAACGACTCAACTGGAGTGTATCAGTTTAATCCTTTCGGATTTCCAGGGAATCAATCGTTTCCTGGTACTCAAGCCGTTGAAAAGGTCGATACGCTTTTCAATGGACTGAGGTGGTATCTTGTCTCGAATTATAGACAAGTTTTAAGCCAAGCCTATGTCGAGGTCGGTTTAATTCAAACACTCTGTAGAGTTCCAATTCAAGACGCCTTTCGTGGGGCAGTCGAGCTTAAGTCAAAACAACTAAACGAAGATCAAATCAATCAGCTCCAAATTAGCTTAGATCGAGATGATGATTTAAATACCGTTGCCCAAGCAAATATTTGGAACCGCCTCTATGGAGGTGCCGGAGTGATCATCTTAACTGATCAAGACCCCGAAGAACCTCTCGATTTGGAAGCAATTGACGGAGACACTCCTCTTGAGTTTCGAGCCGTCGATATGTGGGAGCTGTTCTGGACGAACCAAAATACAGAGGGATATGACCCCACGATCCAGGTTCAAGAGTTTGAACATTACAATTACTACGGAGAAAAACTTCATAAGTCCCGCGTTATGAGAATGAAAGGAATGGAATGCCCAAGCTTCATTAGACCGAGATTAAGAGGTTGGGGATTTAGCGTTGTTGAAGTATTAATCCGTTCAATTAATCAATATTTAAAAGCAACAGATTTATCCTTTCAAGTCTTAGATGAATTTAAAGTAGACGTTTATAAGATTAAGA
>CAZGOM010000185.1:0-10659 GCA_964527265.1 uncultured Phycisphaeraceae bacterium
AGGAAGCCCAGGTCGGTGGGGTGGGTGCCGTCAACGGTGCCCAGGGTGTCAAAGCCCAGGAGGTCGGTGCCCGAGAGGTAGTGGAGGTTGGGGATGCCCTTGTTGACCAGGATGCCGAACTGTTTGCGCACTTCCACGTTTTTGAGGACGTGGCCGCGCGCATTGGGCGTGCGCAGGTGGCTGCCCTGATAGATGATGTTTTCGACGATCAAAATGGGGGTGGTGGGGCGCTTGGCGCGGATTTTTTCAATGAAAGGAACGCACCGTTCCAGCACATGGATGCTGGCCATGTTGGGGAGGCTGTCGATGATGTACATGGTGGCGTCGATCTCGGCGATATAGTCGGTCATTTCCAGATGCATCGGGCCGTTGCCGGAGAACCCGAGGTTCACATGGGAATACCCCAGGTCGCGGGCCAGAATGGCGGGATACGCCATGCCGGTGCGGGAAGCGCAGCCACCTTGGACGATGGAAGTGCCGTAGAACACCAGGGGTTTTTTGCCCGGCCCGGTGTTGTTGGCGGGTGTGGCGGGGGTGAGTTTGTGACCGGGCTTAATGCCGATGCTCAGGGAGGCTGTGCCGTTGTAAAGGGGGAGATAGAGCAGGTATTCACGTGTACCGGGAATCAGATCCGCCACAAGCACTTGCTCGTTTTCGGCTTTGGCGGGTCGGCCACAGCCGAGGAAATACCACTTTCCAGCGTCAAAACCGTAAAGATCAAGGCCTGACATGCCCGTGGCGGGCATGTGGTTCATGGCCAGGGTGTCGCTGGTCACCTTCCACCGCGCGCTGATCACCGGGGAATCGCTAACGAAGCGGACGGCAACGCCTGCGGAGTGTTTGCTGAGCGCCCAGACGGATTCGGTGACCACGCCTTTGGCCCGGGCGGGGAGGCGGTCGTAGGGGGCTTCGGTATCGCTGAAGGATTTGCCTTCCAGCCCGATATCCAGCGCGTCGTACCAAGCGTAGTCGCCTTCGACTTTGGCGGGGATGAAGTTCTTGTCAAGGGATTCGATAGATGGGGAAGTCATGATTGTTCCTATTGGAGAGGTGGCAAAAAGATGACGATACAAGGTACAAGGGATGGGAGGTGTTGTCTTGTCAGGGGGGCGTGGTACAACCGTTTGGGTTGCAAATATGTAAGCGAGGTGGATATGCGGGCGATTGTTTTGATGTTTGATTCATTAAACCGGTTGATGCTCTCGCCTTATGGCTGCGACTGGACGCACACGCCGAATTTCGCCCGGCTGGCGAAGCGATGCGTGACGTTCGACCGTGCCTATGTGTGTTCAATGCCTTGCATGCCTGCGCGCCGGGATTACCTGACGGGGCGGCCGAATTTCCTGCACCGGGCATGGGGGCCGATGGAGCCGTTTGATGATTCAGTGCCCAAGATGCTTAAGGACGCAGGCGTCTATTCGCATATGTGCACCGATCACTACCACTACTTTGAAACAGGGGGTGCGACGTATCACACGCAGTTCAACACATGGGAGTTTTTCCGCGGCCAGGAAGGGGATCCGTGGATCGGGCAAGTCGCGGACCCAGCGCGCCCGGCGCGGGTGTGGCCGGAAGTACCGAGCGCTTTTCACAAGGGGATGAAGCGGCAGGATTGGATCAATCGCGGGCAAATGAATGAGGAGGGGGAGTTTGCGCAAAGCCGGACGATTGCCGCGGGCGTGGAGTTTATGAAACGTAATGCGAGGGAGGACAACTGGCTGCTTCACCTGGAGACGTTTGACCCGCACGAGCCGTTTTACTCGCACCCGAAGTACAAGACGTTCTATGAGGCCCATTATGCGAAATACGAGGGGCCGCACGCGGATTGGCCGCCCTATGGCAAGAGCACCGATGCGCCGCCCGAAGTGGTGGAGCATCTGAGACATGAATATGCGTCGCTGCTTTCGATGTGCGATGCGAAACTCGGCGAGGTGCTTAACGCAATGGATGCCCTGGACATGTGGAAGGACACCATGCTGGTGGTCTGGACTGATCATGGTTTTTTGCTGGGTGAGCATGACAATTTTGCCAAGGTGTGGTGCCCCTATTTTGAGGAAGTGGCGCATACGCCGTTCTTTATGCACGATCCGAGGATGCCGGACGCTGCCGGGACGCGCCGGAAGGCATTGGTGCAACCTTCCATTGACCTGGGGCCGACACTGCTGGAGTTTTTCGGCGTGGAGAAAACCAAAGACATGTTCGGACAGAGCCTGACCAGAGTGATGCGGGACGACACACCCGTGCGGGAGGCAGCCATTTTCGGGCATTTCAGCGGGCAGTTGAATGTGACCGACGGCCGGTATTTTTACCGCCATAGCCCGGTGAGGGGGGACAACCAGCCCCTCGCCGAGTACACGCTGATGCCCGCGCGAATGCGGGACATGTTTTTTCCGCGGGAACTCGACGGAGGAAAGGTCAGCATGGCCGGGCCTTTCAGCTTTACCAAGGGTTGCCAAGTGATGCGCGTGCCGGCGCAGGAGTTCATGCAGACGCGCTTTGAAGGTTCGGCATTGTTTGATCTGGAGAGTGATCCAGACATGACACGGGCGGTGAAGGATGAAGGCGTAGTAGGGCGACTGCTGGATGCTGCACGAGTGATCTTTAAAGAGCTGGATGTGCCTTGCGAGCAGTGGGAAAGGCTGGGATTAAAAGGTGAGTAAAAAGAATGTTCGTGATGAAAAGCGCCACGGCGATCATTTGAATACGTTCACAGTTCGTTATTTCCTTTACAAGGCGCTTGCGTTTATGAAGCGGATGTGACTAAATATGTCAACATCACCAATCAGGGAATTCTTATGACCTTTATTACATGGTCTGCGATGAATCGAATGGCACGCGGGGCGGCGTGGGGATTTGCCAAGAAGTTTGCGCGTGGATTGGCGGGTGGTGGACGAAGTGCGTACAGCAAATTTGCGATGGTGGAAGCGCTTGAACAGCGTTCGCTGATGTTTGCGATGTCTTATGTGGATCCGATTGGGCCGGTGATCCCGACAGCTGAAAGCCGCGTAAGCGGCCTTCCGGTGGTGATCAATCAGTCTTCGGGTGGGTACAACGTAGATCAGAACCCTGGGGATGAAGTGGATCCGGTTTCGTTCAAGATCGTGGGGCCGGGCGAAGCGACGATCACGCCGGTTCTGGATGGGGAGGGCGGGGCGATCCTGGCGTATGACATTGCGATTACGGGATCGACCAGCGAAACCAGCTTTTTACTTCAGGATCCCAAAGGGGTGGCGAAATTAAGGACTGTGGAAGTGGTGGGGTCTTTACAGTTGTTTAACGCGCCCCAGTCGGATCTGGTGAGCCAGATGGTTGTCAGCGGCGGTGTGGGGTATCTCTATGTGGACGATATCTACCTGGACCCGGCACTCACGGATCCGGGCTTAGAGCAACCGCTGATGTATATCGGGGTGGATCCGGCGATCCGCTCGGTGAATGCCGTGGTCGGTGAAGTAAGGAATCTGGAATTCCGCGCGCTGGGTGATGTGAGGTCGTTTGTGGCTTACGGCATCAACGGGGTGCGCGACGAAGGCGGGAACGCGAGCGTGATGATCGACGCGGGAAACCTATTCAGGGTTCAGACGGTCATGGGGATCAGCGGAAGCGATATCTCAGCGGCGGATGACATCGGGTTCATCAATTCAGCCAAAGACCTTGCGCAAACGACGATCGAAGCAGGCGGGAGCGTGACGCAAGTCACGGCCTCGCGGATGCAGTATTCAAGGATTTATGCGGGCATGCAGGCCTTTTCGGGATTGATGCCGACGAACGTCGATAACTTTGAGAACAAAGAATCGAGCATCGGGAGCGTGCGCCTTTGGGATTCCACTTTGGATGGTTCAGGCGGAACGCTGAATGTGTCATTCTTTGAGTCTGCAATCGCGGCGTGGAAGGTGGGGGTGATCGAATTGCAGGATGTGGCGCCCACTTCCGGGCCCATCTACGGCATTGCAGGCCACACCATTGAGACTGTGAGCTACCTGAAGCCGGAGGCGGCCTATTACGGAAGCGAAGAGATTTTCCTGGTGCCGGTCACGGTATCGAACCTGACGCGTCCGGATGATCCGCGGCTCCAGACCGGCGTGGAGGGGTATGAACTGCAGATCTACACGACGGATTTCACGCCGCCGACATACAAGGAAACTCCCGTGCTTAAGAGCGTCAACGGGGAGTTGGATCTTGATCTAACGATGGCGGCCACGCAGGTTTCGATCAATGGGCTCCCGTATACATTCACAGCTGAGACGTACAACGGTGGATTCCCCGGGCCGACACTGCGGGTCAAGCCGGGCGATATCCTGAAGATCACGTTGCACAACAATCTGACGGAATCAACAAATCTGCACACACACGGGTTGCACGTTTCGCCGCTGGGAAACTCGGACAACGTGTTCGTCGACCTGGGGCCGGGCGAGACGACACAGTACGTGTACCAGATTCCCGCCGACCATCCCGAGGGACTGTATTGGTATCACCCGCACTTGCATGGATCGACGGATGACCAGGTGGTGATGGGGTTGTCTGGTCTGATCATTGTTCAAAGAGATGGTCCCACGGCACCGGAATTGGCGGGCTTGGAAGAAAAGTACATGAGCCTGCGCAATGTCCCGCTGGACCCGATTACGCACGAGATCAACGGCAACCTGGGCAGCAATGAGCAGTTGTTCATGGTGAATAACCAGCTCCTTCCCACAATGAGCATCGCGCCTGGTGAAACGCAGATTTGGAACATCGGCAACATCGGTAACGAAGGCTGGTATGAACTGGCGCTGGAAGGGCAGCCGCTGCGAATCATCGGGATCGACGGCAATCCAATGACCCAGGTGATGACAGTTGACAGCTTCAGCCTTGCGCCGGGGAACCGCATCTCAATTTTGGTAACGGGCACTGAACGCGGGTCGTTCAAGCTCAAGACGCTTGGGTTCAACCAGGGCTTCTCGGTGTGGCCGGAGCGTGATCTGGCGACGCTGCTTGTGCAGGGAACCGCGCGGACCCCCAGCACGCCGATAACGACCATAACGCCTTACAACAACTACTACGAAGATCTGCGCGAGGCCGACTTGAACCAGACGCTGACCGAGAGGTTCAGCGAGGATTTCGACACCGGGATCCAGTTCCGAATCAACGGTCAGGTATACGACCATAACCGCATTGACGTGACGGCAATCCTCAACACGGTGGACGAGTGGGTTCTGGAGAATACTTCAACCGAATGGCACCCGTTCCACATCCATGTCAACGCATTCCAGGTGATCTCGGTGAACGGGGTCGCGGTGGACTATGGGACATTCCAGGACACAGTGGGCATTCCACCCGCCTATGAGGATGGCGAGGGCCATATTTTGCCGGGCCAGGTTGTGATGCGGACGAGATATACGGATTTCGTGGGCGAGTATGTATTCCACTGCCACATCTTGTTCCATGAAGACCACGGCATGATGGCCAACATTCAAGTGATTCAGCCGGGTTACACGGGCTCCAATGGCGAGCATCACCCGGTGGTGGTCGCCAGTGCGATGGTGGACTTGGAGGATGTCGACGGGGTGAAACTCGAAATGGTTGAGTAAATGCCATTTTGGGGCTTGAAAAGACGGTGAATAACCCCATGGTGAGGCATGCCTCACCATGGTTTTTTTGATGGACTTTCTTGCATGGGTGAAAATCTGAGCTATGTCTGATGAATGAGTTTGTAATCTTGGTCCGCGTGCTCGGGAATGTAGTTCTTCCCTGATGCTGCGGATGAGGAGGCGCCCATGGATATTGAACTGATTTATGGTTTGATGGCCGCGTTGCCGCTTTTGCCGTTTGCGATTGCCAGCAGGAGAGCGGGCTGGGCAGGGATGGCGATGGGGTGCGTATGGCTGGGCTGGTGTTGGGCGGGAGTGTTTTGGCCGCAAGCGTTTGGGAACGCGGCGAATAACGAGGATGGCGTGGGATCGGGTCTTTTACTGGGAATGCTTTATGCCGGGCCTATGTTGTGCGTGGGGTTGTATGGCTTGGCGAGTAACCCGGTTGCAAGGGTGAGTGAGACAAATGTGGCGGTGGCGGCTCAGGGCTGAGATGAGGATGGCAGACGGCGGGGTGAAGGCTTTCTGCGGGCGGACAGGCTTGTTTGTGCTGCGTGGTGGTCTTGCTGATAGAATCGTAATAAACCGGTTTATTCAGCAAGGATTTTGCCATGGGTGTGGACGGAGATATCCAGAATGTCGGAAGCGGGGCAGGAGGCGCTGCATTTACGGCGTGGCCACTGAAAAGCAGCTTTGATGGGACGCAGCAGCCGATGCGGTACTGGCAGGCATCGGAGGGTGGAAAGGTGTTGGAGGGTCGGCCTGCATTGGTTTTTCTGCATAGCTGGAGCACGGACTGGCAGATGGATCCGGGGGGGTGGTTTGGGGAGTGCGTGAGCAGGAAGTGGAGCATCATCATGCCGGACTTTCGGGGGCCGAATAACAACCCGATGGCTTGCGCATCTGAGGCTTCGCGTGCGGATGTGCTGGATGCGGCGGAGTTTGCCCTGGACGAACTTCAATGCGATCCGACACGGTTGTATCTGGCGGGCGGATCGGGCGGGGCGTATATGGCGATGGTGATGGCGGGGCATGCGCCGCGCGCGTTTACGGCGATGTCGGCATGGTGCGGGGTATCCGATGTGGGGGCGTTTTACGAGCATCACAATCCAGAGGGAGTGCCAACGCGGTATGCAAAAATGGTGATTCAGTGCATGGGCGGGGCTCCTGGGGAGTCGGCTGCGGCGGATCGTGAGTATCGGTATCGTTCGCCCATCCATCACTTACAGGCGGCGAAGGATTTGCCGTTTGATTTTTCGCATGGCGTGCGGGATGGGAAGCCACTTGGGCGTGGTGTTGCGTGTCGGCAGACGGTTGAGGGGTTTAATGTGGTGGCGCGGGCGAATGGGGCGAGTGAGGTGACAGAGGAGGAGATGCGGGAGTTGTGGGCGCATGAGAAATTATTGAAGCCGCGGGCAGGGGATACGGATGAGGATGCGGAGTATGGGCGGGCGATTTATGTGAGGAGGCATGCCGGGTCTTCCCGTCTGACCATTTTTGACGGCGGTCATGATGGGTTGGCGTATGCGGGGTGCCAATGGCTGTCGCGGTTTGCCCGGAAAGTTGAGCGGTGAGGCGGATGGGTTTTGACGCTTGAGCGCGATTGGTTATCGTTATTGTTTTCACCGCCCACTTTCGAGAGAGCCATGAGCCAGACCATCGACCAATTCACCCCCGGCCAGCGCGTGCTGGTGGTGCAGCAGATTCCCCAGCGTGATGAAGTATGGACGACCCGGATTACCGGGACGGTGGTGAAATACGAGCAGAAAAAGACGGGTTCCTGGTTTGCGCATGCCAAGGATGATCGGCTTTGGCTGGACCGTTTGACGATCAAGAAAGACGATGGCGAGATCTGTGTGTGCAATCTGGATGCGTACACACGGGTGGAGACAGTGGCCTGAAATAAGGCTGTTTGCGGTTGGTTTAGCAGACAGGTTCGCAACAAGACAATCAAAATAACGAGGCTCCATGTCGACCCTTCCCTTCAAGTTTCCCCTGGGCTACACGGCGGTGATGCTGCCTGAACTGGATTTGCAGGAGCAGATAGCGCTGTCTAAAAGCCTGGATGTGACCCATGTTTCGCTTAGGCCGCGGATCGTGCCTGCGGATCAGGTGGGCAAGCCCTACAACAACTGGGGAAACTACAAATTCGACCTGACTCCGTCGCGCCTGGTGCGCGAGGGGAAAGAGATCAAGAAGCAGTTGGATGATGCGGGAATGACGGTGTGCGGAACGGTGCCGGCGATCAATACGGATGCGGATGACGCGGCCTTGAAAGAGACGTTTGAAGGGGCGGCGATCGTGAATGCGGGTTGTGCACGGGTGGCGCCCACGGGGGGGCGGGGGTATCCGTCGAAGGGGGCGTTTAATTACCAGGAATGGCTGGACAAGACAGTGGCGGGTTATGCCAAGGCAGTTAAGCTGGCCAAGCCGTTTGGAATCAAAGTGGTGATCGAGACGCATGCCCAGTTGATTGCGACATCGCCGGCGCTGGCGCTGAATATCTGCAAGAATTTCAGCCCCAAGGAGATCGGCACGATTTTTGACATCGCGAACTTCAATATCGAAGGTAATTATCAACCGAATTTGGCCGTTGCTGTGCTGGGGGATTACATTGACCACGTGCATATCGGGGGTGTGAAACGGGCTGGGAGCTACGATGCGCAAGGTTTCCGGGTGCCGGATCGGGTGATGTGCCCGTTGACGGAGGCGGATTTGTACATCCCCGACTGGATTCGCGCGTTGCACGATGCAGGTCGGCATGTGCCACTGCTGGTGGAGAACTACACGGCAAACATTTCGGGGAGCTTGAGATTGACGGAATCGATCCAGGCGATCAAGCGAGTTGTGGCGACGTTATGAAAAAAGATGAAAAAAACTACACGTCTATTCTTTTTTCAAATAAATAGTGTTATGATGGCTTTGTCTAGAAGTAAAACAGGGTGGATGCCCATGAATCAGCAGAATTCGAACGCCAGCTCTAATTCGGGAACGGGCAAGTTGCCGAAGTTGGATGAGAATGGTTTGCCGCTTGGGATGCCATTGGATCCAGCATGGGAAGTGACGCCTCGGCAGGTGAAGGCGATGATGGATCGTGACGATGATTTTGTGTTGCTGGATTGCCGAACTCCCGGCGAGCGGCAGACGGCGAAGATTGAGAAGACGATTTTTCTTTCGCTGCAGGATTTGCCAAGCAAGATGGGGGACTTGGAACTGTTTGCGGATGAGCCGATCATTATTCACTGTCATCATGGTCGTCGTTCGATGCAGATGGCGCACGTTTTGCGTGGGCAGGGTTACAATGTGAAGTCCATGGCGGGTGGAATTGATCTTTGGTCGATTGATATTGATCCGACTGTGCCGCGTTATTGAACATGTCTCAGGGTAGAAGGTGTCGGTCATTTCGCGCTGTTTGAGTGTTTTTGGTGGTGTTTGTTTTGAGTAAGGCCACTTGGTTTTGACAAAGCCGAGAGCGATGTTATTTCGCGTGGATAGGGATTTGTAATGGACGGAGTAGAGGGTTTAAGTGGTTTGAGATTGGTGTCAGAGGCGCGGATTTTGTCTTTGGGGAAGGCTGCTGGGTCCCCGCCGAATCCTGTGCGGTCGGAAGTTTGGGGGATGTGGTCGGTGGGTTGGGTGTTGGTTTTGTTGGTTTTAGTGGGTTATGTGCTTAAACGGATTTGGACGGAGAAGCGTGGGTAGCGTGGGGGAGCGGTTGTCTTTATCAACAATTGTTGCGCGAAAACAATGTTAAAACTGGGTTTGCAAGGATTTTCAGGGTGCGAGACGTACCTGAGAAAAGAGCCTAAAAGAAGGTCAATTGGGATGAATGTTGTTCACTGGGGGCGTAAGTATTAGAGGATTTAATACTTGCGGTCTAAATATTTTTTCTGATATGTCTTGACAGTGTAACAGTAGACCTTACTCTATTGCCGGACTTTGCCTAGGATGGCATTTTTCAGATTCAATGTTTGGGCACCTTTGAGGAGGCACACATGCTTAAATCGTTTTGGTTCAAGGCGGGCGTTTCTGGCGCGGCGGCAGCTCTTTTGATTGCTGGCTTCGTGACAGTTCACGCTCAGGGCAACGGCGTTGCGGCATCGAATGCCACCTCGTCTCCGCTTTCCAGCAATTTCGACGTTTTCAGCGGCAAGTCCGTTGAGACCTCGACCATCAAGTCCGAAGTCGCAGCTGAGACCGCTCAGGTCAACGTTGAGAAGGCTTCCGATGTGGCGCTGGTTGACGGCGCTGACACGAAGGAAATGACTGCCCAGAACGGTGGCGTTGGTGATCAGCGCCTCCGTGGCGGTGCGGCTCCTGCTGGCGGCGGTGCGGGTGCAGGCGGCGGCGCAGGTGCTGGTGGCGCAGGTGCTGGCGGTACTGCTGGCGGCGCATCCGGTGGCGCAGGTGCAGGCGCAGGTGGCGCAGCTGCTGGCGCTGGCGCGGCTGCTGGCGCAAGCACAGCTGCTGGTACCAGCAGCAACAATAGCTCTGCTTCCGTCTCTACGTTCTAAATATTGCGCGCAAGCGCAATGACTGCGTCGGGATCAAGCTCCGGCTTAATCCCGGCAAAAACATAGATATGAACAGAACGAGTACTTACGTGCTCGTTCTGTTTTGTTTTTGAATCTTTGTGAAAGATTGTCGCGCGAGTGTTGATTCGCTCATTCAGGTTCGTTGCGCCATATCGAGGTAGGGAACGGAAAGATTGGGTCCGCGCTGAACGGGTGGCGGAACAGTCTTTGGCTTAAGGAAGGGGCATCAGATTTGGTGGTGCGTCTGCTCATGTTTTTTTGCGGGAACGCCCAAGACTGTGCCGATGTAATGGTTTTATTTAATGAGGTCTCGTTTTTAAAATTGGAAACCTTTGAAGGGCAAGAGTGAAAAAACGCACTTTGCTTACGCGGTGCGACGACGCTTGGCGTTGTGACGGCAGGTGACTTGATAAATCATTCCACAAGGTCGAATTGATGGATGTGGCGACTTGAGACCGGGCCAATTAACCGGTAGCCTGTTGCGTCTGGAAATCACCTCTTTTAAAGCACACATATCGGAGCACCGCAGTGAGCTCGAAAATCCAAGGCGTCTTTTGTCC
>CAZGOM010000186.1:0-10648 GCA_964527265.1 uncultured Phycisphaeraceae bacterium
TCCATCAACCAGACGCTCAGCCGCACCTTCCTTACCGGCGGCACCGTCATCCTCTCCGTCGCCGTCCTCTACATCGTCGGCGGCGTCGGCGTCCACGGCTTTGCCTACACCATGTTCTTCGGCACCATCTCAGGCATCTACAGCACCATCGCCGTAGCCTGCCCCCTCCTCCTGGTCGGTGCAAAAGCACCCGCCACCGTCAAACCCGAAACCAACCCCGCCTAACCCCATTTCTGGGTGGCACGGCCCGCCCCCGCAGGAGGGCTGTGTCTGCCTCGCGCCAACAACAAAACCACAAAAAACCCTCGCCAAACGGCGAGGGTTTTTGCTTGGTGTCCGTTCTACTTTCTACTCTCTATCCATCCACTCTCTATCGCGGCCAAACCGCGATCATCCCGCCGCCCACCGCTCCCACGGCTTAAACACAAACGCCGCCCCCGCCGCGATCAGGCAAAATCCCACAATGTGGTTCCAGCTCAGTGACTCCTTCATATACAAAACTGAAAACGCGCAGAACACCCCCAGCGTGATCACTTCCTGGATCGTCTTCAATTCCGCCGTCGAAAACCCCGACTGCGCCCCCATCCGGTTGGCCGGCACCATGAAGCAATATTCAAAAAAAGCGATCCCCCAGCTCACCAGGATCACGATCCACAGCGCCGAATCCTTGTGGTTCTTCAAATGCCCATACCAGGCAAACGTCATGAATATGTTTGAAATCAACAGCAATCCAATCGTCCGCATAAGCTCCCTTTCCAGGTGTTTTTCAAACCCATCATCATCCCCGTAACCCGCACTTACGGCAACGCCCCCTCTGTGTGCCATGCTCTCGTCCGCGTGAGCATGTCTTGTCCCCCCACCGCAAACTCCCCCAATCTATGAATCCGATCTCTTCTTCGATGCAAGACACAGGATCAACGACTTCATTTTCTGACCAGACCCCAGACCCTAGACCCCAGACCCTATAATCATTCCCCCATGCCCACCATCCACTCCCACACGTTCGAAAACGGCCTCACCCTCCTGGCTGAGCCCGCACCTTCCAGTCAGTCCCTGGCCATGTCCATCCTCATCCCGGGGGGCTACACACGCGAGCCCGAAGGCAAGCAGGGCCTCGCCGCCCTCCTGGCCGAAATGGCCTGCCGCGGCGCAGGCACCCTCGACGGCCGCGGACACACCAACGCCCTCGAAACCCTCGGCATCCAGCGCACCAGCTCCTCCGAAGCCAAATTCCAAACCTTGTCCGCCGTCATGATCCATGACCGCTTCGACGCCGGCTTCCCCCTCCTGGCCGACATGATCCTCCGCCCCCGCCTTGATGCCGAGGACCTTGAGCCCGCCAAGGACCTGGGCATTCAATCCATTGAAAGCCTTGAAGACGAACCCCAGCAGAAAGTCTTCATCGAGCTCCGCAAGCGCCACTTCCCCATGCCCTTTGGCCGCTCCTCCATCGGCACCATCGACGGCATCAAGTCCGTCACCCGCGACGATCTCTTCAAATTCTGGCAAACCACCTCAAAGCCGCACGGCGCAGTCATCGGTGTCTGTGGCCGCTTCGACTTCAACCACCTCCGCGACACCATCGGCAAAACCTTCGCCAACTTCAAGGGCAAGCCCCAACCCGTCGTCGAAACCACCGCCGGTCTCCGTGGGGTCACACACCAGAACACCCCTTCCACCCAGGTGCACATCGGCCTCGCCTTCGAGTCGCCCAGGGAAACCTCCCCCGAAGCCATGCGCCACCGCATTGCCGTGTTCGCACTCTCAGGCGGCATGTCCGGCCGTCTCTTTTCCGAAGTCCGTGAAAAGCGCGGCCTCTGCTACTCCGTCTACGCCGCCTATGCCGCAAACCAGGACCGCGGCACCACCCTCGCCTACGCCGGCACCACCGCCCCCCGCGCCCAGGAAACCCTCGACGTCATGACCGCCGAGCTCGACAAAATCACCGACGGCATCACCCAGGAAGAATACCACCGCGCCATGGTCGGCATCCGCTCCCGCCTCGTCATGCAAGGCGAATCCACCCAGGCCCGCGCCTCGGCCATCGCCTCCGACCAGATCGTCTTCGGCAAACCCCGCACCCTCGACGAAATCCAGGCTCAGGTCACCGCCGTCACCCTCGACCACACCAACAACTACCTCAAAACCCACCCTCCCGGCGCATTCACTCAGGTCACCATCGGCCCCAGCGCACTCACCGCCCCCAAACGCAAATAAGCCGTTCCTGGGTAGCACAATTCGGGTGGCACACTGCAGCTGTCCTCAGTTGCGGTGTGTCTTATAGACGCCAGCAACAGTCTGTCCCCACACTCAATTCACCCTGCTTGCTCAACTATCACAACCCCTAACTATTTGCTATAAATTTAGCATATGACAGACACCC
This sequence comes from uncultured Phycisphaeraceae bacterium, assembly GCA_964527265.1. Classification (GTDB taxonomy): domain Bacteria; phylum Planctomycetota; class Phycisphaerae; order Phycisphaerales; family Phycisphaeraceae; genus CAZGOM01. The sequence continues at coordinate 2,384 of CAZGOM010000186.1, forward strand.
CTCCTGCCGATCACCGCCGCAGAAAAAAACGCCTCCTCATCGCAGCAATCCTCTTGCTGCTTCTCACAGCGTATCTCCTCCTTCTTGCCTTCATCCCTCCGCGCGTCCCCCCTGCTCCCGTCATCGCCACACGCAACGCCAACGGAACCTACACCCAAAACACCGCCTTTTCCTCCGGCATCGCATACGACATCGTTCGCCTCTCCACCACCAACAATGCCGGCACCATATCGCAAGCCACCGCCCATTCCCAGGCCCGCCTCTTCGCCAAATCCATCGGCATCTTCCCTTCCTCAAGCGCCCCCATCGACCAACAGGTCGCCTTCGCCCTGTTCGAAAAGCTCAAGGACTCCGGACGTTTTGACCAACTCGCCTACTATCCCCCCGGCGTCACGCCCCCCATCGGACAGCCCCTTCCTGATCTCTTCATCCACATCGACACCGAGCATTTCACCCGATTCGACCTCTTGTTTTACCGCTCATCCAAGGCCCGCGTCCTCGCCACCCTCTGCGACAGCCCCGTTCACAGTCCCTACTTTAACTCCCACGTCATCCGCGTAGTCTCGCTCGATCATCAAACCGCCCTCTCTGCCTCCGCCACTCAATTCGGCATTGAATCCCCCGGATCGCAACACCAGGTCCTTGCCCGCAGCATCGCCGCCGACATCACCAATCAGATCGGTCAATTCCTCGATAGCTCCGCAAAAAAACAGGGCTCTCCAGTCCCCCCTCCGCCTGAATTCATCCCCGCTTACGCCCCCCTCCCCAACCTCCCTTTTCTTAAAACCTACAACGCCCAGTTCATCAGTTCCGGTCCCGCGCTCCTCAAGCACAACTACGCCAACTGGATCCTCCCCAATCAGCCGATCGACGACGCCTTCGTCAATGCCGCCATCGCAGACCTGCAAGCGCTCGGCTGGAATGTCTCGCCCACTCAATTCGAAAAACAAAACCATGTCTTTCAGGCCAGCTCACCTGACAAAACCCAGCAGCTTCGCATCCAATGGAACCCGCGCTACAACATCTTCGGTTCCTCCTTTTCCTTAAAAGACGTGTGCCGCATCACCTTCGCCCATCACATGTCCGAGTCCGAAGTCGCCGACGCCCTCAAAGCTCTACTTCTCCGCAACGCCCCCGAGCCCGACCTTCTCGCCTGCTACCCATTCTGGCGTCTTCAGCAGCCCCTCATCGACGAATACCTCGCCCTGCGTCCTCCCGGCACCCCTGCCGGGCTGCTCGAGCAAACCAATGGCCTCATTGCGCAAAAACGACCCGACGACGCCCGTAAAGCGCTCCTGCGCGCCCATCTTTTCCAATCACTCATCAACGGACGCAACGTCGGCATCACCACCCCTCAGATCACCGCGCTCGCCAAAACCCTCGCCATCACCACCTTCCCCAAAGTCCCCGATCTCTCCCTCCTCTCCCAGGCCGAGCGCATTGACATCCCCGGAGACCTTCCCGCCAAACGGACCCTCGCCTTGGGCCAGACCATCGTCCTCGTCGGCCATGCCGACCCCAACCGCATCAACGCCATCTGCGTCTCCGTCGTGCCCCACGGCGATCCCAAGTATCCCTACCTCTATCGCTACAAAATCTCCCCCATCACCATCGATTCCTCTTCCTCCGCCAGTGCCAGCGAAATCCGCGGAGATCTCACTTCCGGCGCACCCGAAACCCTCGGCTTCCTCACCAACACCCCCGACCAGCTCCCCTTTATCACCGTCACCGCCAAACCCATCCCCAACTCCGTCAACTTTGAGCTCACCTTCAGCGCATTTAAGTAAGGCCAATCCCCCTCCTCCTTGTCGCCGGCCCCCCTCTTGCGTACCCTGACTACGGAGGCCCGCCATGAACGACACCCCCAACTCCGCCATCCAAACCAACGACGAACTCTGCCACGCCATCAACAATCTCACCGGCGCAAACATCCACAACCCCGAACGCTCCCTTGAACTCTACCTCCGCGCCCTTCTTGGCGTCTGCCTCCACCACTGGACCGAACCCCGCTTCACACCTGAAGCCTTCGTCGCCATCCTTGACGAAGCATTCACCGCCCACCCCGTCGACTACGACCCCCACTGGGAAGAAACCTACAGCACCGACTGGCTCTCCCTCAAAGGCTGGGACCGCTTCCATGCCCTCATCTGCCGCCAGATTGTCGACCTCAAGCAGCTTCGCGAACAAGGCATTCTTACCGGCCATTACGTGGACCCCGGCGTTCAATGCCCCAAAGGCGGCACCTGGTGCAACTTCGACATCCGCTCCTTCCTCGCCCAGGCCTGCGCCGGCAATTTCGACGGATGGACCCCCGATGAAGACATCCTCTTCAACCCACCCCACTCCGCCCTCCACCGCGACGCCACCCTCGAAGAAATCCACGAGGAAACCTCCGCACTCCCCCTCCTGAACTGGGAACTCTTCGCAGACTTCCTCCACTGCGGCCAAATCCACGAATAAACCCAAACATCCCCCAAACACCACCCCAATATCACCCCCTGCGACAATCTCCTTAAGATTCCTCACCTCTTTAGGCGTGACATTTTCAAACTTTGGCGTAGAATATTGTGCCTAACGTTGCTCTCCACTAAGCCCTGTTAACACTGGTTTTGCAAGAGATTGTGTAGAAGTCCCCCTTCTCATCCAGACTCATGCAGACCCAAAACGGCCCTGAGATGAACAAACCGGCAACGATTTCAGACCTCGACTCCAACCACTCACAGGCGCCCGCCCCCCGTACATCCCAAACCCGCGACATCGTCATCCCCCAGGAATTCGGTGAGGAAGTCGTCAAATCCCCCAAGCCCGCTGGCGAAAAACTCTCCTTCTTTGAACGCATCGAAGTCGCCATCAGCCGCCTCTCGGCTAAAAACAACTTCTGGTACCGCGTCTGCTCCCTCATCTGGCTCCCCTACGCCTTCCGCTCCGGCATCCTCATGAAGAGCGAAGGCCCCACCGCATTCTCCGCCGTCCTCCCCTTCCGCCGCGCCAACAAAAATTGGTACAACGCCATGGCCGGCGCCGCCCTCCTGGGCAACTCCGAAATCGCCGGCGGCATGTACGTCTTCGGCATCTGCGGCGGCGATTACGCCGTCGTCTGCAAGCAACTCAACTACAAGTTCCTCCGCCCCTGCCTCGGCCCCGCCCTCTACCGCATCACCCCCCAGGAAGACATCCACGAACTCCTCAAAACCAAGGCGGAGTTCAACATCACACTCGACATGCAGATCCTCCAGATGGCCGTCAAACCGCGCGACAAAGAACGCCGCGTCGGCCGCTGCGACATCACTTTCCATGTCACACCCAAAGCCCACCTCCGCGCCCGCCAGAAACGCCGCGAAAGCCTCTAAACATCCAAAGACACCATAACCGGGTGGCTGGGGCTGTTGTACTCAACTGCCCCGGAATCCGTTTCGCCGCCACGATCGCCAATACCCCAGCCATTTCAACTCTTCAACCCGGGACACTCGACTCGCGACTCGCCGTCTGCGGCGCAGACAGGATCACCTTCATCTTCCCCGGCACCACCCTCACCTCGCACGGCGTAAACCCGCACGGATCCCCATCAATCTGCACCGGCGCCGCCTCCCCGCACTCAATCTTCAATTCCCGCGCCTTCCCAAACACCACATCCTCCCGGCCCGCATGCCGATTCCCCAGGATTGAAAAAAAATACTTCAACGCCTCCACGCTCCCCGGCTTCTTGAAAATCACATAATCAAGCAGCCCGTCATCCCCCTTCACACCCGGAATAAACTTCAAATTAAGCCCATAGCGCGGCAAATTCATCGCCATCACCATCACCCCCGACTGTTTCTTCCCCTCCTCATCCGTCACATCAATCCTCGGATACTTGTAATGCCTCAGCGCGCTCATAATCCGCGGCACGTAACTCCAATGCCCCACACGCTTCAGCTTCGGCGACACCGCCCGCCAGTTCTGCACCCGATGCACAATCTCCGCATCGATCCCCACGCTCAGCATCAAGCTGAACAGCCGACCATTCACCGACCCCACATCAAACCGGCTGTATTCCCTCCGAATGATCGCCTCCGCCAGCGCCTCTTCCCCCAGCGTATACCCGAATTCCTTCGCCAATAGATTCTCATTCCCCAAAGGCAGCACCGCCATCGGCACATCCAGATGGTGGTTGATCACCCCGCCCACCGTTCCGTCCCCCCCCGCCACCACCAGACACCAGCAATATTCCTTCAAATTCGGATGGTTGATCAGTTCCAACCCCTCCTTCTTATCCCACTTCACGATCGTCACCAACCCCCGGTCCTGCAGCGCCCGCGTCAAATTTCCCACCCGCTTCTGATTTTCACCCGCCCCTGAAAACGGATTGGCGATCACCCCCACCCACGGCTGATTCGGCAGCACCAGGCTTCCCGCATCGGATTGTGCATTTTTCGTGGGTGAAGTGCTCATGACAGAAAGTCAGCCACATTCAGTAAGCAGAGCCGACGCAAACATTCCATATCCGTACGAAAGTCGAGGCGCAGTAGTTTAACCTTTTGTTCCCAACGCGCCGCCTTCTATCCTGCGACTTGGCGCCATGCCCTCGTCCGCATAAGCACCTCTTCTCTTGCGCCCATTTTCTCCCCCCCGCCCCATCTTGCCACTCATCCCTCTGCCAAGACCCACAACCCAAGACCCACCTTCTTCGTCGCACCTGATTGAGCCGGGCCTCACACACCCTACAATATGTCCATGGATCAGGTCCTCAAATCAATCGCAGACAAAGTCCACGCCGGCCAGCGTCTCTCCGAAGCCGACGGCCTCGCCCTCCTCATGTCCAACGACATCTGGACCATCGGCGCCCTCGCCAACATCGTCCGCGAGCGCTACAACGGCAAAAACGCCTACTACAACATCAACCGCCACCTCAACTACTCCAACCTCTGCGCCCTCTCCTGCAAATTCTGCTCCTTCTACCGCAAAAAGGGCCAGGAAGGCGAATACGAATACTCCGTCGACCAGGCCGTCGCCGAGGCCGTCAAGGCCCAGGCCGCAGGCGCCACCGAAATGCACATCGTCGGCGGCCTCCACCCCTACCTCCCCTTCTCTTATTACACCGACATGCTCCGCGCCATCCGCGCCGCCGCCCCCAAACTCCACTTAAAAGCCTTCACCGCCGTTGAAATCGTCCACCTCACCAAGATCGCCAAGCGCGCCAAAGACCTCCCCGGCGTCTTAGCCGATCTCAAGGAAGCCGGCCTTGGCTCCCTCCCCGGCGGCGGCGCCGAAGTCTTCGACGACCGCGTCCACGACGAAGCCTTCAAAGGCAAAATCCGCTCCGAACAATGGCTCGCCGTTCACCGCGAGGCCCACAAGCTCGGCCTCATGACCAACGCCACCATCCTCTACGGCCACATCGAATCCCCCCAGGACCGCGTCAAACACTTCGCCATGCTCCGCGACCAGCAGGACGAAGCGATCAACAACAACACCCCCGGCCGCTTCCAGACCTGCATCCCTCTCCCCTTCTGGCCGGATAACTCCGAACTCGAACACCTCCCCGGCCCCACCGGCCTGGCCGACCTGAAAATGCTCGCCGTCTCCCGTCTCATGCTCGATAATTTCCCCCACATCAAAGCCTTCTGGATCATGCAGACCCTGGCCCTTTCCCAGCTCAGCCTCCAGTTCGGCGTCGACGATATCGACGGCACCGTCGTCTGGTACGACATCACCAAGGTCGGCGGCGCGGACACCCACCAGGAAGTCACCCAGGCCACGCTCCAAAAAGCCATCTGGGACGCCGGCTACACCCCCATCGAACGCGACACCCTCTACCGCAAAGTCCACCGCACCGGCCCCGGCCCAAACTGGTCGGTCGAAGAAGAATCCATACTCAGCGCCTATTAGCACTGTTCCAACCCATTTCTTATCTGACCAGACCCCAGACCCTTTTCCTAAGGCAATCGCAAGCAATGTAAGCACACGGGCGATCGGGTGAGCGGGTTGTCGCGTGTCCAGGAGTTAAACCACTCCCATTTGAGCATCAAAAGGGCACTGACCTTCAATGGAGTGTGCAATGTCGAAGCCCCCCCGACAACCCGATAACCCGACATCTCGGGCGCGTGGGCGTTGAGGATCTCTTACATGCAATTGCCCTGGACCCTTTTCCCCATCCTTGACGCCTCCGGAATTCCTGCTAAACTCTTAATCCCTCGTGCGAGAGCCCTAAGGGGGTGTAGCTCAATTGGGAGAGCGCTTCCATGGCATGGAAGAGGTCGTGAGTTCGAATCTCATCACCTCCACTTAGACAAAATAACCCTGGCCACACGGCCAGGGTTTTTTGTTGCATCCATTTCCGCACATCGCTCTGGGGCTTTCCCCTCTGACAAGACCCAGAACCCAAAACCCGGAACCCATCTTCGAATCAAAACCCTCTCGTCCAGATCGGATCATTCAGCACCGCCGCATTCGCCCGCTTATTCAGCACCCGCGCATTGAACCGCTCCACATGCGCATCAAAAAACAACATGTTCACCGACTTGTCCGGATGCCGCTGCGTGATCGCCTCCAGCGACATCGGCGAAGTTCCGGTGGTTGTTAAATGCGCCCCGGGTACGATGTAGGATGGTGACGTGATTGGATCCTTCTTGATATTCCCGATGAACCCCATCCCATAGATCCCTCCGTCTATGATCAACCCGGTCTGCGAAGGCGTCTTGTACTTATCCAGAATTCGGATCTGCATCACCAGTGATGCGCTTGCGGTCATATCCTGATTCTCACAATAATTGTCCCACGTGAAGGCCTCCATTCCCTTGATTCCCGTAGTGGGGACGTCTGTTGATCCCACCTTCGCCTTGGCCAGCCCATAGTGCCCGGGGTCCAGAAACACCTCCATCGTCTCACCTACATAAGGCCATACATACACCCCCCAGGGCTGAATCCCGTACGTCGCCGCAGTGGCCGACCAGCCATTCACTGTCAGCGTCGTCTTGTTCGAATGCGGGATTCGCCTCTTAAAATCCTCTGCATAGGCGTGATACCCAATCCCGATCTGCCTCAAATTCGACGAACACCCCGCCTGTTGCGCCACCGCCCGCGCATTGCCCAGCACCGGCACCAGCATCGCAATCAACACCCCGATGATCGCTATCACCACCAGCAGCTCAATCAACGTAAAACCCCGAACCGCGCTTTTTCCTGAGGATAGATACATCTGTACCCTTTCGTATTGCGCACCCGTGTAAAACTCACTCCATCTGCACTATAAACCGGTTAATTGCCATTTCCAACACAAATTTTCAAAACCCCGAAAAATCTCCGTTCCCTCATACACACCCCCTTAATCCCTCCCCCTTCTACGCACCATATCTGACCTTCGTGTCTTGGTGTCATAGTGGTAAACGCTCAACCCCAACCCCACATCAAACCCACCCAAACCTCATTCTTCGCCTTCTACTCACTTGTACCAGGGCAATTGCACTTGAAATATTCGGTGGCCCTCACGTCCGGGTTGCGGGTTATCGGGCTGTCGGGGGGCTTCGAAAATGCCAATACCATCCAAGGCGAATGCCCTTTTGATGCATGGACATGCCGCGCGGCCACGCGTGGACACCCGACAACCCGCCACCCGATAACGCGGGCGCATGGGCCAATCGTCAAATGCAATCGCCCTGTCTCTTGTACCTTATTCCTTGTACCTTCTCCCTTTCCTCGCTATACTCTCTCCCTCACCTTTGGCCCAGGCATACCGCCATGGGTCCGGTGTCGTTCCTGAGGCGCGTGTCTCTACGACGACCACCAAAGGCAGAAATGGAGCCTAACATGGCAGCTGAAGTTCGCACCGACCTCTACGAAGGCCTCTTCCTCCTCAACCACCAGCACTCTTCCGCCGACCTCGGTGGTTGCCTCGACTTCCTCAAGGAAGTCTTCAACCGCGCCGAAGCTGAAGTCCTCATCCTCCGCCGCTGGGACGACCGGAAACTCGCCTACGAAATCAAGTCCCAGAAGCGCGGCGTCTACGTCATCGCCTACTTCAACTCCCGCCGCAGCCAGATCGCCAACATCGAGCGCGACTGCAACCTCTCCGAACAAGTCGTCCGCACCCTCATCATCCGCGCCGATCATCTGGGCGAAACCGAACTCGAACTCGCCAAGCAGGACATCCCCGTCCCCGCACCGGCTCCTGTCGCCCCCAAGGCCGACACCGAAGTCAACCCCGTCCAGGCCTGATCACTCACGCCTCCCCACGCCATCGCCCGCCTTCTGATACAGTCGAGCGGCGTACGGTCGTCGTGCGCATTC
>CAZGOM010000187.1:0-10629 GCA_964527265.1 uncultured Phycisphaeraceae bacterium
CGTACAAAACTCAAGCATCTCTATCCGTCAATTAACACTTGAAAAACCACTAGGCTGGCCCTTACTTGAAGGGGGTGATATGGCATGTGAATTTCAAGTATCCGTGAATGCCAGAAGAAATGTAATGGTCTTTGCGGTTTGGGGTATGTCGCGTGTTATTCAGCAGGTGGCATCATGCGATGAGGTGCGTCGTTTGATTGGAATGATAAGGGCGGAGTGCGGCGTACAGCGCATTTTGTTAATGAACGGAGTCCATTTCAAAGCGGATTTGACTGGGGAATATGAGGCGCGAGATTGAAGTGATCGAGGTCTTCTTTTTTGTTGGAGCATGCAAGACATAGCACGCCTTCGGGGCGCGCCGTGCCACCCGGATCAGATGGTTTGGAGTTTGGGCTGGGGGAGTCCGAGGAAGTTTGCGATGAGGCGGGGGCCTTCGAGGGTGAGGAAGGATTCGGGGTGGAACTGGACGCCTTCGAGGGGTGCGTTGCCGTTGGGGAATTTGCCGGGGCGGGAGCGGACGGCCATGATTTCGCCTTCTTCGGTCCAGCCGGAGATTTCGAAGCGGTCGTGGTCGAAGCCGTCGCGGAGGATGACGAGGCTGTGGTAGCGGGTGGCGACGAAGGGGTTTGAGAGGCCAGCGAAGATGGATTTGCCGTCGTGGTGGACGAGGGAGGTTTTGCCGTGCATGAGGCGGTAGTTGCGGGTGACCTTCATGCCGTGGCTGTAGCCGATGCACTGGTGGCCAAGGCAGACGCCAAAGAGGGGGGTGCGGCCAGCGAAAGCCTGGATGATGTCGTTGGAGACGCCGGCTTCATTGGGGGAGCAGGGGCCGGGGGAGACGATGACGTGCGAGGGGTTGAGCTTCAGGGCCTCGGCGGCGGTGATCTTGTCGTTGCGGACGACGTGGAGATCCAATGAGGAATCCATTTCGCCAATGCGCTGGACGAGGTTGTAGGTGAAGCTGTCGTAGTTATCGATGAGGAGGATCATGGGGGTATTTTAGCGCGGAAAGGGGGAGGAGATAAAGCACGGAGGGAGGAGAAATGAGAATCTTTCACATGTCTTGGTTTACCGAGATTCACTGAACATGATTTGTAGTCAAATCAAAGGCGCTGTAAGGTTTGAGAGCGGTGTGAGTGTTTTCATTGAGGGTGTGAGCGAATCAAGGAGGTGTGTGATGGCGGCAGGTAAGCAACGGGATGTGTTCTTTGAAGATATCGGGTCGCGGCTGGAATTGATGGTGGACGATCATCTGATTGAGCGGGTGACCGGCGAGGCAAGACTCGTGATCCACAAGCCGGTGGCGCGGGAGATTGCGCTCAGTGCAGATCAGGCATGGGAAGGGGATGCGTGCAATTTCGGCACAGTGTTGATGGATGGGAACAAGTATCGGATGTATTACCGGGGGTGTGATGTGGATGCGGTCCGCTCAGCACCGGTGGGGACTTGCCCGGTCACCATCGCATGCGCGGAGAGCGATGACGGCATTCACTGGCGGAGGCCCGAATATGGATTGTTTGAGTTTCAGGGGTCGCGGAAGAACAACATTGTTTTCAGAGGGTTTGACCCCGACAAGCGGGGCATGACGGGGTTTGCTCCTTTCATCGACACCCATCCGGCATGCCCGCCTGAGCGGCGCTACAAGGCGGTGGGCAGCCCGCATGTGAAGCAGAGCACGGGGCTTTTTGCGATGCATTCAGCGGATGGCTACGCATGGGAATTGACTCAAGAGGAGCCGATTCTGACCGATGGCGTATTTGATTCGCAGAACCTGGTTTTCTGGGATGGGGTGCGAGAGGAGTATCGCGCGTATTTCCGCGATTACTGGAAGGGAGAGCAGCGGCGATATCGGGATATCAAGACGAGCACTTCGAAGGATTTCGTGACTTGGAGCGAGCCGCAATGGCTGTGCTATCCCGGGGCGCCGGCGCAGGAGTTGTATACGAACCAGGTGATTCCGTATTACCGGGCGCCGCATCTTTTTTTTGGTTTTCCCGCGCGCTATCTGGACCGGGGATGGAATCCGTCGATGGAAAGTTTGAGCGAAATTGAGCACAGGCGGTATCGGGCGGAGAAGATTGAGGCAAGAACCGGGACGGGGCTGACGGATGGGATGTTCATGTCAAGCCGCGATGGAAAGACGTTCAGGATGCATGATGAGGCTTTTTTGCGTCCAGGCCCGCAACGCAAAGGGAACTGGACCTACGGCGACAACTTTCAGTTCTGGGGAATGGTGCCGACGCGGTCGGGAATGGAAGATGCGCCGGATGAACTGTCGATCTATGCGACGGAGAATTACTGGCGCAAACCGACGCGCTTCCGGCGACTGAGCTTGCGGATGGATGGATTCGGATCGGTGCACGCGGGAGGCCGAGGGGGCGGGTTTGTGACCAAGGCTTTTAAGTTCGGCGGGGACCATCTGTACCTGAACTTCGCAACGTCTGCGGCGGGCGGGATTGGGGTTGAACTGCGTGACGCGCAGGATGCACCCCTGGAAGGGTACACCCTGAGTCAGACGCCAGAGATATTTGGAGATGCGATCCGACAGCGCGTGGTGTGGAAAGACGGAGCAGGGCTGGGAGCATTACGAGGCAAAACAGTGCGGCTCAGATTCGAGTTGAGGGATGCGGACCTGTACGCATTTGGGTTTGCCGAATGAAACCGGTCAGGCACGTCCGATGACGATGAGGCCGGCTTTGTCGGCGGCGGCGATGAAGTCGAGTTTGTCGGCGAGGATGGCTTTGCCGGCTTGGACGACGATGCAGACGCCTTTGGCGGCGGCGACGTTTTCAATGGTTTTTAAGCCGAGGGTGGGGACGTCGAAGCGCATGTCATGTTTGTTCATGGGGGCTTTGAGGAGGATCCAGCCGCCGGCGCGGCAAAGCTCGCCAGCGCGCTTGATCATGGCGTCGGTGCCTTCGACGGCTTCGACGGCAATGACGTCTTTGTCCTTGACGGCGATGGCCTGGCCAATATCCATGTCGGCGACTTGCTTGAGCATTTGCCAGGCGAAGTCGATATCAGCCAGTTGAGCGGGGGAGGGCTGCCTGCGGGTAAGGACGCCTTCGGTGGCGAGGTGTTCGGGGAGGTATTGGGTGGTGTCAATCAACTGAATACCTGCCTGAGAGAGCTCGTCAGCGACGGCGGTGAGGATTTTCTGGCTACGGCGGTCATGGCGGCATTTTATCAGCCATATGCGGGCGGCACGCCAGTCGGGGAGTTGACGGAAGAGGAGGCCGGGGGTGTAAGCCTTTGTTTTTTCAACCTTCCCGATGAGGACGGCCTGGGTTGCGTTCCAGGATTTGAGAAGGGAGATCCAGCGGCCGATGCGGATCATGCCGGCCTCGGCGAATTGGTCGCAGTATTGGCGGAGTTCAGGGTGGTAGTGGTCGGCGAGGCCGACGCAGACGACTTTGCGTCCCGCGGCTTTTGCGCCGAGGGCGGTGAGGATGGGAAGGCGGCCGCCGCCTGCGATGAGGCCCAGGGGGGGGAGGTTGGGTTGGGGAGGGAGGTTAGGGGAGTCGGGGGGCATTTGCAGAGAAGGTACAAGGGATAAGGGAGAAGGTACAAGGGGGGCAACGCATTTGGACGATTCGATGGTCGTCGCGCCCGGGTAATCTGGATGCCGGGTTGCCGGGGGGCTTCGAGAAAGCCGATGGCATTCAAGTCTGTCGGACTTTTTACCTTTACGCGGTTTTTAGGTAGATTGTTTGCCTTTGCCGGTGCCCCGGTTGGGGGCTGGTTGAGCGATAACACAAGGACTAGGCCATGTTTGAACAAGTTTCCGTAGCACCTCCCGACAGCATCCTGGGCATCACCGACGCGTTCAACAAGGATGCGAATCCGAAGAAGATCAATCTTTCTGTGGGTGTGTATAAGGATGAAAAGGGGCAGACCCCGATTCTGCCGTCGGTGAAGGAAGCGGAAACAAGGATTTTAAAGTCTGAGAACAACAAGAATTACAAGCCGATCGACGGCGCTGCGGATTACAACAAGCACGTGCAGGAACTGCTGCTGGGGGCCAACAGCCCACTGGTGGCGGCGGGGCGGGTGGTGACTGCGCACACGCCGGGCGGCACGGGCGGGCTGCGCGTGACGGGTGATTTTTTGAGCAAAGTGAAACCTGGTGGGACGATCTGGGTGAGCGACCCGACATGGGCGAACCATGAGGCGATTTTTAAAGCCGCAGGTTTGAATGTGAAGGTTTATCCGTATTTTGATGCGGCGGCCAATGGGCTGGCGCTGGACAAGATGCTTGCCGCGCTGAGCGGCGCGGCGGCTGGGGATGCGGTGCTCTTGCATGGCGCCTGCCATAACCCGACGGGCATTGATCCGACCCCTGAGCAGTGGAAGAAGATCGCCGATGCGGTGAGTGCGGCAAAGCTGCTGCCCGTGCTGGATTTTGCCTACCAGGGCTTTGGGGACGGGTTGCGTGAAGACGCGGCCGGCCTGGATGCGCTGGTGGCGAAGCTGCCGGAGATCGTCGTGGTGTCGAGCTTCTCCAAGAACTTTGGGTTGTATAACGAGCGCGTTGGCGCGGTGACGGTGGTCTCGGGGACCAAGGAAGTGGCGCAAGCCGTGCTGAGCCAGGTGAAGGTGACGATCCGGTCGAACTATTCCAACCCTCCGGCCCATGGCGGGACGATTGTGTCGACGGTGCTGGGCGACCCGGCATTGCGTGCGCAGTGGGAAAGCGAAGTGGCGGCGATGCGCAAGCGGATTCATGAGATGCGCACGCTGTTTGTGTCTGAGTTAAAGAGCCGCGGTGTGGCGAAGGATATGTCCTTCATCGTGAAGCAGAAGGGGATGTTCAGCTTCTCGGGGTTGACGAAGGAGCAGGTTGAACGTCTTAAGAAAGAGTTCAGCATTTATGTGGTTGGCTCGGGTCGTATCAATGTTGCAGGCATGACCAAAGACAACATGGGACCGCTCTGCGATGCAGTGGCCACTGTTATGAAGTGACGACGTACGAGGATGAGGTCAAGGGCCGAATGGGCCTTTGTCCTTCATGATGCGTTGGCGGTTCTCACTCGACCTTCAAAAGGCGGGAGGGTGCCGGAATTCGGATCTGAGTTTCATGTCTTTGACTTCAAACCTCGTACTTTGGACTTCTCATCATGCGCGACAATATTCCTGGCATTCTGGCTGGTCTGCTTGTTCGGGCCAAGGCCCTGGTGGAATCACTCAATGCACCGATCAAGTTCAAGCGGCAGCAGGAGCTTGAATCATTGATGGGGCAGGACGACTTCTGGAACAACCGCGATCGGGCCAACAAGATCGTCGGTGAACTCAAGACGATCAAGGCCCAGATTGGCCCGGCGTTGGAAGCTGTGTCGCAAGTTGAAGAGGCGCAGCTTTTCTGGGATATGGCCGTGGAAGGCCAGGATCAGGGCGCCAAGGAAGATGTAGACCGGCAGATCGATGCGCTTTTGGCGAAGCTGGACAAGATCGAGCTGATGTCGCTTTTGTCGGGGAAATATGACGGGTACAACTGCTACCTTTCGATTTATTCGGGCGAAGGCGGCACGGAGGCGATGGACTGGTGCCAGATGCTTTTCCGCATGTATGTGAACTACTGCGAATCGATGGGCTGGGAAGTGTCGGAAGTGGATAAGACGGTGGGTGAAGAAGCCGGGTTTAAGGACGTGACGCTGGCGATCCGGGGTGAGATGGCGTTTGGATATCTGAATGCCGAGCGCGGGACGCATCGTTTGGCGCGTGTTTCACCGTTCAACTCACAGGGCAAGCGGCAGACGAGTTTCTGCACAGTGGACGTGGTGCCTGACTTTGATGATGCGGATGCGAAAGTGGACATTCCGGATAACGACCTGGAGATTACGCCGTTTGTGCGCGCGTCCGGCCCGGGTGGGCAGAACGTGAACAAGGTTGCGACGGCGATCCGCCTGATTCACAAGCCGACGGGGATCATGGTGGTGTGCTCGGTGGAGCGCAAGCAGGAGCAGAACAAGAAGCGCGCGATGGCGATTTTGCAGGCGAAGCTGGAACTGATTGCGGAAGAGAAGCGTGCGACGGACTTGAAAGCTGCGGCGGGCGGAGCGCTGGAAATGGGCTGGGGGAGCCAGATCCGCAGCTATGTGTTTTATGACAACCGGGTGAAGGATCACCGGACGGGGTACGAGGAATCGAACCCGACGAACGTGATGAATGGGCGGATTCAGGGGTTCATTGATGCGGAGTTAAAGCGTAGGGCGAAGGCGCGGAATGTGAAGTAGGGTCTGGGGTCTGGTCAGAGTAGAGTTGGGAAGCGATGGTCACCTGAGAGGTTAGGGGGCGGGGTGTGGTATTGGGTTGATGCATTGTGGTGATCTGGAGGTTTTCAGAGACGAGGAGAGGTTGCGGCGAAGTTCGCGGACTCCGTTCACCTTGCGGCGTGTAGAACATTCCATGCTGCGGTATAGTGGGGTTTCTGTGTTGTTGGGGCCGATGGATTTTCTACCTTTCGAGGTTCCTTCCCGTGAACACCATTCTTGACCGTGCTGTGTTGACCCGTTCGGGTGATCCTTTGGCGAGTGTGGGCATGGTTTCAATCCCGATTCCGAATGACTTGCCCGGGCTTAGGCCAGATTTTGAAGCGGTTGCGGGGCAAGGGGTCGCGTGGTGGAAGCGTAATGAATCAGCAAGGCGGGAGCTGTTTTTCATGAGTGCGGCATCGGGAAAGGAGCTGCCCGAGACTTTGAAGCTGACGGACAGGAAGCCGGAGAAGGGAAACCCGCTTAAGGCTTGGACCCTGGAGGCGCGGATCAGCAAGGAGCAGTTGGAATTTGTGCCGCGGTCGTTTTACAGCGTTGCGGCGTTGCGAGCGGTGCCGTATCACGAGACGACACATGTGGAGTATGAGGTGGCGGTGAAGTTCGGGGAGCGAGAAATCAGGCTGCAGGCGGGGGCGACGGGGGCGGATGGGGTGACTGGGCCGTACGTGTGGCAGAATGTGTGCGTGGATGATCTGGGCGGCAACAGCGTGTGCCAGTTTTTCCGCGTGGGCGGGGTGATCTACAACAGTGATACCTATCTTTGGGCGGATGTGTATCTGCAATTGTTCTCCAATGGCGTGGCGAATGTTTATTGGCATTTTTTTAATACCAAACTGCATATCGAGGGGTATGACTTTCAGGGATTGCCGGTGATTCGCATCCTGGGGGCGGGGATCAAGGGTGTGGATGCGAAACTGCCGGAGGCGGGGGCGTTGCATGACCTGGGAGGGGTGAAACTGAACTTTACGGATGCACTGTCAATGTGCAGCCAGAAGCATCCGGCGACGCTGCGGGCGGTGGAGGGGGGAGCAGAGTATGTGCCCTTCTCACGGACGTTTAACCCGCAGTTGCCGGCTGCGCCCGAGTTTGAGTGGGCGCCCGGGATGGGGCGGACGGTGAGGTTTCAGTTTTCGTTGTCGGAGGCGAGGCCGGCGGTGGCGCGGTATACGGTACCGAGTTGGTTGTATGCGATGGCAAATGAGCCGTGGATCGGGGGTTATCTGCCGGCGCTGGGTGAGGGGGCGGTGATTGCGCAGGGGGTGATCGACTACATCGACAGCCATATGGTGAAGGGGCAGTTTGATGCGGGGACGGCGGGGCTGGGGAATGATGGGTTTGTGGGAACGGGTTTGATCCGCAATGCGCAGATGCGCAATGATGCGGGGCTCTTGGCGCGGGGAATCGATTATGCGTATTACTGGGCGGATATCGCGGTGGACCATCGGGATTTTTCGGTGCATCAGTGGATCGGGGGGTGGCCATGGAAGACGTGCGCGTATTCGAAGCATCGGGACTTGTTGATTGGGTACATGGAGACGGGGGATCCTTATTTGCTGGAAGCGTTTGAGAATTGCGAGGAGCAGTATTGGATGTGGTTCCGGACGAATTGGCCGCGCAACTCGGTGGGGCGTGACGGGTTTGAGGTGACGGCCTGGTGCTGGCATTGGCGGTTTTTGGATACTGAGCGGGCCAGGGAGCGGGCGCGGGAGTTTGCACGGATGATTACGACGGTGCTTAGGACGCGCGGGGTGATCGGCGGGCAGATGGGGGCAGGGCCGCATCCGGGATATCACTCATCGCTATACATGACGGGCGTGGTGATGGTGAGCATCCTGGAGTTGCTGGATGCGCATCTGGAAAAGGGGATGGAGTCGGATCCACTGGTGCGGGAACTGGTGGGGTTGTTTGGCCAGTTGCATACACACTTCAACCGAAATGACGTGGAGATGTTCCCATCGAATCGGAAGAAGGGGCACCAATCGGTCGACGAGTGGAAATGCACCCATTGGGCGAACCTGGGGCTGCGAATTTACACGGGGCTGGGGCGGTACCTGGGCTGGGCTGGTGAGAATCTTGATCAGGGGTTGTTCCGGTCGATGCATCCAGAACTGCTTCAAGGGGCGGAGCGAGGCAAGGATGGCCGGCCGGGCGATGGGCTGGTGAACCCGCTGTATTACGACGCGCTGCTGTGGGGCGCACGTGTGGAGGGAGATGGGGTGCGGTTGGAACCAATGGGCAAGGCAGAACGGTGGCCGGCGAAGGCGGTGGTGCATACACCGTTTGGGGAATTGACAGTGGTGAAGGAGGCGGGCGCGCTGGTGCTGTCGAGCGGAGCGCAGTTCCCGGTGAGTCTTGTGCTTAACGGAAAGGTACAGGAGGGGGACAGCCAGGGTCGGTTTGCAGTTTAGAAGTCACCTACGCCCGCGAGATTCCAGACCCCGGTGGCGCCGGCCGCGGTGCTGGGGTAGCACTTGAAGAAGAGGCCGTCCTTGGGGAGGGGCTGGATGACATTGGTGGCGACGACGGTGGACATCTGGCTGACGGGATACCAGAGCACGGAGCCGTCGGACTTGCCCATGTAAGCGCCAACCATTTCAGTGGGGCGGGTGCCGGTGGGTGGGTTTTCACGGTATTGGACGTCACAGGCGACAGTGGGATAGGTGCCGGGGGTGTAGCTTTCGCTTTGGACCTGGGTTTGGCCAAAGCGGCGGGGGTGGGTGAAGATATAGCTGTCGACGGAGCCGCCGACTTTGGCGGTGACCAGGTCACCGACGAGGTTGTGTTTGGAGGTGGCTTTGTCGGCGCGGAGGGGTGTGCCGGTCCAGGAGGTGGACGAAGAGGGCGCTTTACCTGTGTAGCCAAAGGCGAGGGCGTAAGGGCTGGAGAAGCCGCGGCCCTGGGTGGGGAGGGTGGCGGGTGTGATGGCAGGGTCGCCGACGAGGGATTTGTCCCAGGTGGGGGTGCCGACACTGGGGTGCGCAGTGGCGGGCATGGCGCCGTATTCAAGGACGCATTTGTAGGCGGCGAGGTCGGAATCGGCGGTGGTATAGGCGTAGCACCCCCAGGGGGCCTGGATGCTGTTTCCCGCGGTGGTCTGGGCGCGGCGGAAGTAGGGGTAGTTGAGGCGGTTATCGGCGGCGTAGGCGGAGAATGTGACGCCGAGGGTGCGGATGCGACTGGAAGTGAGCAGGCGGATGGCCTGCATGCGAGATTCGGAGAGAGCGGGGAGAAGGAGCGAGATCAGCATGGAGATGATGCTGATGACGACGAGGAGTTCGATGAGAGTGAAAGCATGCTTGCGGGAGGAATGGACCACGGAAAGCCTCCTGAAGAGGGTGAGATGATGAGAGATGTGTGGGCGAGCGTGGCCGGTGATTCGACTATAGCCGGGGAGGGGTGTGAAACCAATGGAAAAGTTTGACGGTTTGGGAGACTTTTTGAAGGGGGCGGAGACCGGGAGGAAGTGAGAAATCAGGAGGGAATGAGGGAAAAGATCAATGGAATGAAGCAAGTGACACTGATGATTGCCCCAATGATGAGCTGGAAAAGAAGGAATGTCTTGCGTGACGCGGTTCTTTTTTCCGGGGCAATGCTTGTGGTTGGAACAATGAAAAGAACAGTGATCGAGTGAAAGAAAAGACCCAGCACCAGGCAAAGGAGAGGGGTGCGATTATTGCTGGCGGGAACTTGAGGAATGACGGTTAAAACAGCAACGACAAGGGCAATGAGAGCAAGGGTGACATAAGCGACGCTTGCACCGAAAAGATGCCAGCGGCGTTTGTGACAATAATCAAGGATTGAATCAAAAATGGAAAAGTTCATGAGTGGGGAGAGCGTTGCCAAATGATGAATAAGGCAGAGAAGAAAAGACATGCTCACGCAGACGAGAGCATGGCACACGGAAAAGGCAATTCGTGAAATCAGGCTTGATGAATCACTTGGCTGGATTGTAAGTCAAATGTTTTTCTAAAAGGAAACCGGCCTGACGTGAGGCGTCAGGCCGGTTGGTATTGAACTGCATTGATCTTCTGATGAGGAATGGATCAGGAAGCGAGGCCTTCGAACAGGGGTGTAGAGAGATAGCGTTCACCGAAGGAGGCAGCGACAGTGACGATGGTTTTACCCTTGTTTTCAGGCTTGGCTGCCAGGCGCAAGGCGACGGCGACGTTCGCACCTGAGCTGATGCCGACCAGGAGGCCTTCTTCCTTGGCGAGGCGGCGTGCCATGGCGAATGCTTCGTCGTCAGAGACGGTTTCAACGCCGGAGAGGAGGGTGGTGTCGAGGTTCTTGGGGACAAAGCCGGCGCCGATGCCCTGGATCTTGTGACGGCCGGCCTTGCCGGTGCTGATGACCGGGG
>CAZGOM010000188.1:0-10598 GCA_964527265.1 uncultured Phycisphaeraceae bacterium
TGGCGGGAGCATCCGCGGGATGTGGTGGCGGCGGATGATGCTTCGGGAGTGGTGGATTATGAGCGTTTCATGGTGGGTGTGCAGGTGCTGGGGGGGTATATCAAGGAGACGGTGAAGGCGCCGTACGTGGGGGTGATGATGCCTGCGTCGGTGGCGGGGGATATGCTCATCTTCGCGGTTCACTGGGCAGGGAAGACGCCGGTGATGATGAACTGGACGACGGGGCCGGGGAACCTGGCGCATGCGGCGAAAGTGATGGGCCTGACCCATGTGGTGACAAGCCGTAAGTTCATTGACCGTACGGGGATAGACATCAATGAGGTGCAGTATCTGTATCTGGAGGAGGCACGCGAGCGGGTGGGGCGGCGCGGTGCGCTGAAGATGTTGCTCAAGACGCGGTTCATGCCGCGCAGCACGGTGGTGCTTGCGCCCAAGCAGGATCCTGAGAAGCCGGCAGTGATTTTGTTCACGTCGGGGTCTGAAAAGGCGCCCAAGGCGGTGCCGCTGTCGCATCGGAATATCATTTCGAACATCAACAGCGCGCTGGAGGCGTACAACCTGGGGCGTGGAGATGCGCTTTTAGGCTTTTTGCCTTCGTTTCACAGCTTTGGGGTGACGGTGACGGCGCTTTTGCCCATTCTGGCAGGGGCGCGGGTGGTGCACCACCCGGACCCGACGGATGCGTCGCTCCTGGTGCGGAAGATCAAGATGTACAAGCCGACGATCCTTTGCGGGACGCCGACGTTTGTGGGGTTCATCGCGGCAAGGTCGCGGCTGGGGGATCTGGATTCCCTGCGTTTGATGATCGTGGGGGCGGAGAAGTGCCCGCAGTCGCTTTTCGATAAGATGGCTCAGCTTGCGCCAAAGGGCAGCCTGCTGGAAGGTTACGGCATTACCGAGTGCGCGCCGCTGGTGGCGGGGAACCGGGCGGAAGACAACCGGCCGGGGACGATCGGCAAGGCGCTGCCGGGAGTGAAAGTGATCACAGTGGATCCGGAGACCTATGCGCCACTGCCGCAGGGGCAGATGGGGATGCTGCTGGTGAACGGGCCCAACGTGTTTAACGGGTACATCGGGTTTGATGGGCCTTCGCCGTTCAAGGAGATCGATGGAAGCCGGTACTATGTGACCGGTGACCTAGCGACGATTGCGCCGGACGGGATCATTACGTTTACGGGCAGGCTGAAGCGGTTTTTAAAGGCAGGGGGCGAGATGATTTCGCTTCCTTCGATGGAGGAGCCTTTTGCGCTGAAGTTTCCGACCACGGCGGAGGGGCCACAGATTGCCGTGGAAGGCGTTGAGGATGAGCAGGGCAAGACCATCGTGCTGTTTACGACACAGGAGATTACATTGCGTGAGGCCAACACGATGCTTCAGGCGGCGGGAATGCGGGGGATCATCCGGCTGGACGAAGTGCGGAAGGTGGAGAAGATCCCGGTGTTGGGTACGGGCAAAACGGATTATAAAGTGCTTAAAGCGATGATTGTGCCGAAGTGATTGGTATTGATGCGTGGTTAGTGTCTAGTGAAGATGTGGAGCGTCAGACAGTGAAGAGGGAGTTGTAAGAGTAGATATGAAAAAAAGTTACAAAACATCATCGGGTCGAGTTGTATGGGCTTGGGTGGTTTTGTCGCTTTCCGGGGCGGGGGCGGCGTTTGGGCAGGAGGCGCCTTCACAGCCGGCGAAAATCGATGGCGTGGATATCTCTCGGCTGGAAACCCAGCCGGTGGCGGCGACGGAAATCAGTTTCTGGTTGAAGAAGTATGCCAAGATGCTCAGCGATGAGATTGAGCGGCCTCTGGTGCCGTCGGAAGGGCCGGAACTGACGTATGAGAAGGCGAAACGGATGGTGAAGTCCGTGGGGGCGCAGTTTGTGACCGCTAGCAGCAAGAACAATGCCATGGACCAGATCCAGGCGGTCTACGGGATTACGATCCTGAACAACATGGACATGATCCAGCAACGGATGCGGCGGCTCATCGAAGATGGGGCGAGCAACGAGCAGACGCGGGTGCAGGGAGCCATCATGGGCCGCGAGGCCATGGAGCATCTGGCCAGCCTGGACGGGAAGCTGGGCGCCAACCCGCTGCTGGACGATCCGGGGACGATTGATCAGCATTTAACCCGTTATCTTTCAGATCTTTACACCATCAGTAATCGACGCCTCGAGCGGGGCACAGGCAACACCTGGGTCGATCCGGTTTTTGTCTGTTGGGATGGGACGGACACCAAGCTCGGCCCGTCGCTGGATTACTACACTTTCCTGCGGTCGCTGGAGACTCGGTCGAATGACAATTTCAATGACCGTTTTGCGCGCCTGACGGAGCGTTCCAACAGCCTGAAGCGGTTTACGGCGGCGCGTGGCGTGATAACCCAACTGCTTGTGGGAATGCAACCTGCGGCGATCGTGCCCAAGTTTCGTGCGCGCCTGGACCAAGTGCTGACGGACATGGAACGGCTGATGGAGTTCATGGAGACGCTGGAAAGGACGACGTGGCTGCAGGCTGGGGCGATGACGGCGGTAGAGGCTGAGACGGCCAGGATGATGGAGCTTTACATCCAGCCGCGCGACCGGGCGGCGGCGACGCCGTGGTTGGCGGATTTGCTGTCGCTAAGGCCGGGGATCGAAGCGATTGGCGAGTATCGGAATAAAGGACGGCTGGAGACGGCGAGCCTGGAGGCAGTGATCACGACTGCGGCGAACCTTAACTACATGTCACAGCCGAAGATAACGCGTGGGCGGGTGATGGCGTGGTTCAACATGCTTGCGGGGATGCTGTATGAGCGGGCGCAGCTTGCCAAGCAGGAACCTGCGGCGGACTACAAAGCGATGGTGGGACGGGCGGACAATGCGTTCATGACGCAGGTTCAGCAGCAGATGCTGCTGCTTTGCCGATCCGCGGCATCGCGGCCGCAGTCGGTGGAAGAGCCGCAGGCAATGGTGCAGTTGAATGTGCTGCGCCAGAGGCTGTTGGAGTTGCGCTATGTGCGGCAGGTGCCGGCATGGATCCAAGCCGGTGAGGCGGCCAAGGTGCAGCCGGCTTTTGGCTTTGCGCGGCGGTTTAAGGGCGCGGCAGAGGCGCTGGGGGCGGTGGACAAGAAGAACCTGAGCGACGCGTTTGACGACTTGAACCAGTTCAACCTGCAATACATCCGTTACATGAAGCTGCCGGGGGAAGACCGTTTGCGCGAGGAAGTGACCAAGCAGGGGAAATCCTCGTTGCCGAGCGTGGGGGAACGCGGGCGTGCGCTTTTGGCATTGATTGATGAATCGCGGGCGGCCTGGCTGAACAACTGGGCGCGTGATCTGCGGCCACGGCCGGCGGCGAGGCGTATGTTCCGCGTGGCGCTCTTGATGCGTTACATCGCAGCACTGGAAAGCATGCGCAACTGGCGCCATTCGGTGGAAGCGGCCAACAGCTGGCCTGCGATTGAAATCGAGCCCAAGCGGATGGAAGACCCAATCAAACACGCTTTGGATGCGTTAACCGGTGCGGTTGTGAGAGTTACAGACAATCCGGAAAGCTTTACGGACACGGAATTGCTGTCTTTCGACAAGATTCCTTGGAGCTTGGTGGTGTTTTGCGAGCTTGGGCGGCAGTTCCGCAACACGCAGGGAGACCGGCAGTGGGACACGGAGTGGTATTGCGCGGAGCTGTTTTACCAGCCTCGGGAGACGAGCTGGGTGTCGGATAAGCGGGAGAATCTGGCGAGGCTGTCGAACGCGATCAATGCCGGGGCCTGGCAGGCGCTGGTGTTTGGGACGGCGACCTTGAACCCGACGAAGATGGAAGGGAACCCGGCGGCGCAGTTTTTGCGTGAGACGGACCTGGCATCTGAGCGGGTGCTGAGCCAGGATGAGTTTTTGAATCTTGCGCAGTAAAAAGGTAGAAGTGAGAAGTTAAAAGTAAGAAGTCTCAGAAAAAGCTTCTCGCATTATGCGTCAAGACTTAATCTGATACTTCTCACCTTTAACTTCTTACTTCTACCTTGCGAATCAGATGCCTTCCCCGGCGTGGAAGGTTTGGGGTTTGAGGGTGTGTGAGAGGTCGCCGAGGATTAAGCCGTAGAGGGCGCCGATGGCGGTGCCGGCACCGGGTTGGATAACTGAGCCGATGCCAGCGCCGACGGCAGCGCCTGGGGAGAGGAAGCCTGCGGCTTCGGCGGCGGCGACGCCTGCGTGGACGATGCGGTTCAAGTTCTTTTGAAGGCCGGTTTCGCGGAGGCGGTGCATCTGCTGGATGTCGGCCGCGGAGAGGCGGTTGAAGATTTGCTGGACAGCCGCGGTGTGGAGGAACTGGGAGACGGCATTCAAATCGACCGGGCGCAGTAAGAGCAGGACGGGGCTGATCTTAAGCGCGGAGGCGAGCTCGGTGAGGGTGTTTAGTCTGCAATCGGAGGCGCCGGCTTCGATCTGGGCGATGGCCGCGCGGGAGACGCCTGCGCGTTCGGCGAGTTGGTCCTGGGTGACTCCAAGGGCGACGCGGGCGAGGACAAGGTTGCGGGCGAGTTGGTCACGGATGACCTCGGGGGTGAGCCGCGAGGGGTCTGACTGGGTGAGGGTGAGGCTGAACTGGCCTTGGGTGGCGGCGGGTGGCGTTGCGCTTAAGTGATTTCTTTGAAGGGAGTTAAGGTTGGATTCAACGGGTTGCGGGGCGGGTGCGGATTCCTCGATTGGGGGGAGGGGGCGACGCTTGGCCCGGGCGAGAGGAGGCAGTTCTGGGTCCATGAGTTTCATTTCGATATCGATTCCGGCTTTTAGGCCTGAAATTGCGGTGATGGCTTGGGTTTGAAGGCGGGGGGAAGGACGGGAAGGGGAGGGTTTGAGCGGAGTCAGCGACAACACATTCGACACGGCTTGGGGAGCAGCGCGAGGGGGTGAAAAGGTGTGTTGCGGGGTGAGGCGGGCATTGTCTTGTCTTTCTTAATGACGACTTAATTGGTCGCTATTAGTTTAACCAGACAATGCGTGGAGTCAATGGGGTTTTGGTTTGAGTAATTTGATACGTAAGATTTTATTTGAAAGATAGTTGTGTGATTTTTAATGAGGTTTTTAGTGTGAGGTGTTTGTCGGGTATTCGAGACAAATAGTCGTGATTGAGTGATAGGTGGGTTGAAGATTAAAAGAATGAAAGCCCCAGCTTCGTGCTGGGGCTTTCATAGGGAGGGGTTGGGTTTGGAGGGACTTTGACGGTTACTTAGAAGGGGTGCCAGAAGCAGCCGTGGTTGACGCACTTGAAGGGTGCCGTGGCGCTGCCTGGGCTTGTGCAGCTCATGGTGTACTTGCGCCAGTCGGCGTTGGGGAGGGTGGTGCCGACTGCGGTGTAGGGTTTGAGGAATTCGCCGTGCCCGTCGAAGAAGACCATGTTGAGGCCTTCCATCTTGTGGCGTCCGCGGAGGACGGTGTACGCTTCGGTGGGGACCCAGTTGTCGCTGCCGACTTCCTTGTAGGAGGAGTCGCCCAAGTTCATGGTGCGGAAGGGTTTGATGATGTGATCCTGGCGGAGTTTCCAATCCGACCATGTCCAGGAGCCTTCGATGATGGTGTTTAAGCCCATGGAGCGGCCGTACCAGCCTGAGGCATTGGCGAACTCGGCTTCACCCCAGCTGGGGCAGCCTTTGTTGTAGAACTTGACGCGATCGATGAAGGGGTCGAGGCCAAAGTTATGAAGGCTGCGATTGATGACGCCCTTGTTCTCGGAGGCGAAGGCTTCGGAGGCGAGATTGACCTGCTTGATGTTATTGACGCAGATCTGGCGTCGAGCGATTTCGCGGCTTGAGGCGATGCTGGGGAGGAGGATCGACAGAAGGACGCCGATGATGGAGATCACGACGAGCAGTTCGACCAACGTAAAAGCACGTACGAGGGGCTTTTTAGACATGGAACGCTCCAAAGGTGAGAGATGTGACGGGTGATAATAACCGGTTCATTGACGCATGGCAATGATTTTTTTAGGAGATATGGGTGCTGCGGGCGAGGCTTTGAGTCTTAATTTGATGATAAGATTCTTGCCACGTCAGACCAAAGTCATTTCCCAGGGTTAAATAGCGAGTTATTCATGAGCCAGACTTACACGCTGAAGAACGCGGTGTTGAAGGTTGGGTTGAGCGCGCAGAAAAACGGGGCGATTCATGAGTTTGGCCTGGTTCGGTCGGGGTTTAACCATGTGGGAGGCGTGCCGTTTCAGGGGTGGCTGAAATTTGGGGAGCCGGTGGACCCGCTGGGGCAGATGCTGCATTTGTTTCATGTGGACATGTTTGGCAAGGAGGCGACGGTGACGTCGGCCGATGGGCATGCCGTGGAGATGGAGATTACGACGCACGGCGTAACCTCCTTTAAACGCTATGAGTTAAGCAAAACGGAGCCGATGCTGGGGGTCACGTTCGGGGTGAAAAACGGATCGGACAAGACGGAGCAGTTTCAGTTTGAGGCGTTTCAGAACTGGGGATTTGGGCCGCTATGCAAGCGCAAGGCAGTGGCGACGCATTGGATCGACCTGACGGGGCGTGAAGAGAGCGTGAAGATCCACGCGACGCCTTACGGGCAGATGGATGGGAAGCTGATCTCGGCCAAAGGCGCTGTTATGGCTCTGTGCGATATGGACTTAAAAGAGACGGTGCTGATTATTCCGGATGGGAACTGGCTGCGGTTTTCATCGTTGTTTCAGATGGGGGACAACTGGCGGTCGCCCTATACGGACGTGAAGGTGCTGGCGCCGGGGCAGAGTTTCAGCTTTACGTATTGGCTTTACATTCTGGATGGAGTGGCGGGGGTGGATTCGGTGTCGGAGGATTGGCTGATCGGGTTGACGACGGATGATGCGGTTTATGGGGCAAAGCAAGGGATTCGGGTGGCGGCGTCGCGGGCGGAAAGCGCGCCGGAATTGAAGAAGGCGCTGGGGCTGGCGAGGTCATGTTGCGGGTCGCCTGTACCGCTGACGGATGAGACGATGGTGAAGGTGGGATTGGGAGAGGGACTGTCTTTGATTGGGCCTTTAAAGCATGGGACGCCGGGGACGGGGAGCACGTTTGAGGCGGGTGTTGGGGGTGGGACGCTTCAGTCAGGAGTGCAGGAACTCAAGGGGGAGTTTCACCATCGGATCGATCGGCCGGCGTTTGCGGTGACGACATCAAAAGTGAAGGTGTTGCCTGAAGTTATGAGCGGAGTGCAGGGTGGGATTGATGCCTCGAAATCGCCTTTTGCGGTGCGTGGAGCGCATTTGATTTTGAGCCAGCAGTCGGCGGCGGGGGTGACCAAGGAGCAGCTTGCCTGGGTGCTGGAGAAGCTGCTGGCGGCGAATGGGTACAACACGGTGGTGATGGAGTTTAACAAGGGGCTTAAGTTCAAGAGCCATCCGGAGTTAGCGGAGGATTGGTCGCTGACGCATGAAGATGCGAAGTGGCTGGTGGCCAAGGGGCGGGAACTGGGGCTGGAGATGATTCCGCAGCAGAATCTGTATGGGCACCAGTATGAGACGAATTTGACAAAGGTGTATCCGGAGTTGCGGGAAGTGCCAGGAGAGCAGCAGGCGTATTGTCCGACGCATCCAAGGGTCAGGGCGATTGTGGCGGACCAGGTGGGGGAATTGATGGATATTTTCGAGCCGCGTTATTTTCATCAGGGGCATGATGAGGTGCAGTTTCATGGGAGGAAACAGCCGTTTGTGGGGGTTTGCGAGAGGTGCAGGAAGTTCGGCTTGCCGCACGAGGTGTTTGCGCATGATGTGAATGAGATTGATGCGGTGGTGAAGAAGAAAACCCCTGCGGCGAAGTCGATTATCTGGGGCGACATGATTACGCCGATGGCGTATTCATCGCTGAACAACAACGGGAAGGAGGGGGATATTTATCGTGCTATCGACTTGTTGCCAAAGGACTTAATGATTACGGACTGGCATTATTACGACACTGAGGATTTCCGTTCGGTGGAGTATTTCGTGGGACGGGGGATGGAGGTCTGGGGGGCGAGCTGGTTCCATGCGAGGAGCATGGGGGCTTTTACGCGGCATTGCCGGGATCATGGGGCTGCGGGGATGCTGTGGACGACTTGGTGTCGCCCTGACCCCACCAGCCTGCCGCTGGAGGCTGCTTTTATGCAGGCGATCTTGATGGCGGACCCGGATCGTGCGGTGGATGGGGAGCTGGCGGAAGAGGTGCGTGGTAAGGCGTATGGGTTGTGGTATGAATGGAAGCGGGTGATGGGTTGAGGTGATGTTGGATGTAAGATATTAAATGGCTTATGTTTAGGAAAATAAGTTGAAGGTGTAGGCCATCAGTGAGAGGGCGGTGAGGAGGAGGGTGAGGCCCAGGAAGGAGAGGGGGCGGTCTTTGGGTTCGTTTGCCTGGAGCCAGGGGGCGAGGGCTTTGCTGAGGAAGGGCATGGCGAGGTATTCGAGGAAGGCGACGCTTGCTGCGTTTGAAATGAGCATGGCGAGGGGGAGGCCCAGTGGCTTTAAGTGTGGGGCGAGAAAGAAGTTAAGAAGCATAACAGTGGGATAGAGGGCAAAGAGGACGGCCAGGAAAGACTTCCAGTGGGGGAGATTGCGTTTTTCAGCCGGGGGTTTGAGGAGGAACTCGCCGAGGCCGGAGGGGAGGGTTTTGACCTGAAAATTGCGGGATTCTGGGGGTAATTTGGCCATCCAATCGGCGCGCTGTGTCGAATTGAGCCAGGATTCAAGGGTTTTTGCGTCATCGAAGTGCATGAGGACGACCCATTCCTGAAGTTCGGGATTGGCCGGGGGATAGGCTTCGGTGACTTGATAGCCGGGGAAGAGGGAGGCGGCGGAGGTGATGGCGCGCTCCCACTGGAGGAAGGTATCGACGCGGTCAGGCTGGACGCGGTGGACGATGATGGAAGAGGCGCGTGGTGGATAGATTTTGAGCGGGCTGGGGCAGGGGAGGGTGGTCACGTGGTTTAAGTTCTTTGCTGATAATTGGTTATGGATTTTGGGGGCGGTTTTGAGGTATATTTCGTACACGAAGGCGGAAAGTTTCCTCAACTGAGGTGTTTTGAAGGGGGGAGGGGAAGGAGTCTTGCGGCGTACGTCCAAAGTCCAGAGTTCAGAGGTCAGAGTTCAGAGTCTTGCGTTCTGGGTCTGGGGTGGCGTGGGGGCGGCGCAGGGAGGCGTGAGGGGGGGACGGCATAGGCGACGAGGTCCCAGCCGTCGGGGTTGTGCTGGCGGAGGTAGAAGCGATAGCCGGGTGCGAGTCGGTTGATCAGGAGGGGCAATTGCCAGAGGTGGTTTTGCTGGTGGTAGAGGCAGACGGCGAGGATGGGGCGGTGTTTTTGGATGGTGGCGGATGCGCCAAGGAGGGCTTGGGGTTCAGCGCCTTCAATGTCCATTTTGATGTAGGTGGGAGATTCGTTCTGGAGGAGGTCGTCGAGTTTGCGGATTTCAATTTTTGTTGCGCCAGTGGCGTTTATGGCCGCGCCGGGGCCACCATTGGCGTTGAATGAGACGGTTTTATTGTCGTTGGCAGCGCCGTAGGGGAGGGTGGTGATGCGTTGGCGCAATGGTTCGGGGGCGGATGCGCAGGTGGTCTGGAGTTTTGCGTAACTGGTGGGGTCTGGTTCGAGGGCGAGGAAATTTTTGAACCGGGTTCCGGGGATGGCAAGGATGGAGCGGAGGGTGTCGCCGTCAAAGGCGCCGACATCAACGAAGACTTCATCGGGTTGCCAAGTGAAGACACCTTTGGGGAGGTACTGAGGTTCGCTGGAGACGGGGGGGAGGTCGAGAAAGGTCAAACCCAGATGCCAGCGGAGATGTGCGAGAAAATTTTCGCAGGAGAGATCGTCGGAGAGGAGGTCGAAGGCCTGGCGGATGGGGTGTGCGTCAAGCAGCACGCGTTCGGGGCGATCAAGGCGGAGGTAGGGAAGGAAGGTGTCAGGGTATTTGCGGAAAAGGGCGGCGAAGGATGTGATGGTGCGGCAGCCTAAATCCCGCAGTTGCTGGAAGACCTGGGCGTGGCTGCATTTTTCATTCCATATGGCGACGACGAAGGCGGCGGAGGAGGCGTGCAGGCTTGCGGCGACGGCGGGGGAGAGGATTGGGATGCCGTCGATGGTTTTGCCGTGGTTGGAGGTGTTGTTGTCGGCAATGGCGATGGGAGTGATGCCGAGGCTGCGGAGGCCGGCCAGGGTGTGGCGGCCGAGCCCCCCGGCACCAAAGAGGACAATTCGATCCGAGACGGGGGCTGTGAGCTGGTCGAACTGATGGAGGCCGGAGGCTGCGGCTTGTGAGGGAGATTGAGAGAGAAGTCGATCAAGTTGCGCGCGGAGCGGGTCAGAGGTCATGGATATTCCTTGGCGGGTGGTTGTGTCAGGAGGCGGAGGGGAAGTGGTGGGCGAGGAGGTGGAAGATCCAGGTCATGAAGGCGAGGGCGGCGGTGATGAGGATGAAGCCGGCGATGGAGAGGGTGCGTTTGTGTGGGGAGTTTGCGTGGAGCCATGGGCCTAAGAGACGGCTGACGGCGGGCATGCCGAGGTATTCGAGGAAGGCGACGCTGATGATGTTGCCGACGAGCATGGAGAGGCCGGCGCCGAGGTGATTCAAGTGAGGGGTGAGATAGAAGGTCATGAGCATGATGGTGGGATAGAG
>CAZGOM010000189.1:0-10575 GCA_964527265.1 uncultured Phycisphaeraceae bacterium
TTTTTGACGGCGGCCATCATGAGGTTTTCGGTGGCCATGAAGGGGAGCTCGGCCATGAGGTTGCGGCGGATGGTGGCGGGGTAGACGACCAGGCCGGAGGCGACGTGGACCATGATGTCCAGGCAGCCGTCGATGGCCAGGAAGGGCTCAGGGAGGACGAGGCGGCGGTTGGCCGAGTCGTCGAGGGTGCGTTCGAGCCACTGGGCGGATTCGGTGACGTAGGGGCTGGTGGAGAGGGAGATGACAAAGCGGGCCAGGCCGGTGGCGCGTTCGCAGAGGACGGGGTTGCGCTTGTAGGCCATGGCGGAGGAGCCGATCTGGTCTTTTTCGAAGGGCTCCTCAAGTTCCTTGCGGTTGGCGAGGAGGCGGATGTCGTTGCAGATTTTGGAGACGACCGCGCCGATGGAGGCCAGGGAGGCGAGGATCTGGCAGTCGACGATGCGGGGGTAGGTCTGGCCGGTAACGGAGTGGATTTGTTCGGTGGTGAAGCCCAGGCGCGTGGCGACGCGTTTTTCAAGCTCGGTGACCATGGCGTGGTTTCCCTCGAAGAGCTCGAGGAAGGAGGCCTGGGTGCCGGTGGTGCCTTTGATGCCGCGGAACTTGAGGGTTTCGATGCGGTGTTCGATGTCGTCCAAGGCGAGGGCGAGTTCATAGCACCAGAGGGAGGCGCGCTTGCCGACGGTGACGGGCTGGGCGGGTTGGTAGTGGGTGAAGCCGAGGGTGGGCATGTCGCGGTATTGGGAGGCGAATTTGCCAAAGACGTCGATGGCGTTGGCGAGCTTGAGGGCGGTGATCTGGAGGGCTTCACGGAGGAGGATGATTTCGGTGTTGTCGGTGACGTCGAGGCTGGTGGCGCCCAGGTGGATGATGGGGCGCGCCTTGGGGGCGGCATCGCCGAGGGCGTGGACATGGGCCATGACGTCGTGGCGGAGGCGTTTTTCGTGGTGGGCGGCGTTGTCGAAGTCGATGTTTTCGAGGTTTGCGCGCAGTTCGTCGATTTGTTCGCGTGTGACGGGGAGGCCGAGTTCAAACTGGGATTCAGCCAGTGCGAGCCAGATGCGGCGCCAAGTGGAGAACTTGCGTTTTGGGCTCCAGACTTCCTGCATGAGGGCGGAGGCATTGCGGCTGGCGAGGGGGGATTCGTATCTGTCGCGGGTGGTCATGGTTCGTCTTTTGTCAGG
Source organism: uncultured Phycisphaeraceae bacterium (assembly GCA_964527265.1). Classification (GTDB taxonomy): domain Bacteria; phylum Planctomycetota; class Phycisphaerae; order Phycisphaerales; family Phycisphaeraceae; genus CAZGOM01. Next base: position 1,182 of record CAZGOM010000189.1, read on the forward strand.
TATTTCGGTGGGGATTGACCGTGGGAGAAAAGCGCATCATACTAGCATGGCTGTGCCCCCTTGAGGGGGGAATGACAAGCTTCAGCTCTGGTGGCGCCCTAAGATACGGGGCCGGACCTCCACCCCAGAGAATCCTTAAATGCCGAACCGGCCCCTCGAAAACACGTAGATTCTAGCGTTTGAGTGTGTTCCCCCCGCGTGCCTGAATTGGGTGCGCTTCCTTGCAGCAGGGTTGTTTGTGCATGGCCTACAACCTGGATAGCTCGCTGATCAAAGCCGCGGCCCAGGGGGACCGGTTGGCGATGACGCGATTGTTGCAGACGATCCAGGGGCCGGTGTTCAACACCTGTTTGAGGATGCTGTCGCATCCGCAGGATGCGGAGGAAGTGGCGCAGGAAACGTTGCTGAGGGTGGTGGAGCATCTGAAGGAGTTTGAGGGGCGCAGCGATTTGTCGACCTGGGTGACGCGGATTGCGATGAATCAATCGCTGACGCGGCTGAGGCAGCGGAAGCTGAGGAAGACGGCGAGCCTGGATGCGGAGTCGGGCGGGAATGAGGATGGTCCGACGCTGGGTCAATCTTTATCGGACGATCGGGAACTTTCGGGTGACAGCAACGTCGAATTAGCCGAAGACTTGACGCTTCTGCAAGAAGGAATCAAGCAGCTGGACGAAGAGTTCCGGGGCGTGATTGTGCTAAGAGACTTGCAGGAAATGGATTACGCGCAGATAGCTCAGGTATTGAATGTCCCGGTTGGGACGGTCAAAAGCCGGCTTTTCAGAGCGCGAGCGGCATTGAGGGCCTGGATGGAAGCCAGGCAGTCGATGGCGCGTGTGAGGCGGGGATAACCCCGGCAGCAGGCCACCGGAAGGAATTGGTGGGAGCGATTGTAAGCTCTGATTTTGCAGAAGTTTGAATTATTAAGGCTGACATAACAAACGGTAAGGAGTGGTTTTTTTCAAGATGAACGTTCCGACTAGCCCAACTCAAGAGATTCTGCTGGCGTATGTTGAAGGTGAATTGCTTCCCGCACAGGCACGCCAGGTGGAAGCGTATCTTCTGACCGATCCAGTGCTTAAGCAGCAGATCGAGGGGATGAAGCGCGATCTGGCCGGGCTGCGGGCGATGCCTCAGATGAAGGCGCCTGCGAGCCTGATGAAGGGCGTGTTGGAACACTTGGAAGGAGCCCCGGGGGCGCGGCTTTCGGAAGAATCAATTCCGTTTGCGGCGGCGAAGGATGCAAAGGCGAACAAAGCGAAGGCGCTTTGGATCTATCAGCGGGTGGCGCTGTCAGGGCTGGCTGCTGCGGCGACGATTGCGTTGACGCTGGGCCTGGTTTACTTCAATGCGCCGCCGACGCCGGAGCGGGTGTCTGAGCTGCCTGCCGTGCCGATGGCGAACAAGACGCCGGTGAAGCAGCCCGTGACCGTGAAGCAACCGGTGACGACGGAGATTGCCAATGCGCCGTCAGCGTCGGTGGGTGAGACGAGCGAAATCGAGACGAAGGTGGCCAAAGTCGACGAAGAGACGCCTGCTCCCGAAGAGAGCATGGATGACTTGAAGACGATGGAAACGATGGCCAATGCGTCGCTGGCGGAAGAACAGCCGGGCTTTGACCCGATGTTCGTGACGGATATGCCTCGCAGCGAGACGGGGGAGATGGCGAATCTGGACAGCTTGCCTTCCGAACCGGGCGCGGAATTCCGCAAGATGGAAGAAGTGGCCAAGCAGATGCAGGCGATCGCGGTGATCGAGCGTGAACGCGCCGCTCTGAAGCCCAGCGAAACGAATGTGGCTGACCTGATCACGGCGACGGGATCGCCCGCGCCTTCAATGATCGGGCGTCCGGAAATGGGGCCGAGCCTGGCGGAGATGACGCCGGTGTCTTCGGACGTATCCGACATGCAGGTGCGGACGGTGAACCTTGGATTTGCCTCTGTGGACAAGGGGCAAAAGTCGATTCTGGATTGGGCGGGGAACAACCAGATCCGCGTGCTCAGCAGCGCGCCATCATGGGACCCGTCGATCAAGGACCGCGTGGCATCGCAGCTTAAGTCCGGCCAGGCGCCGGGCAATGTGGCGGCGGGGACGCGGGAACTGAGGCTGGTGGTGACCCAGGAGCAGATGCAGAGCCTGCTGGATGGCGTCGCGCTGTCCGACGGCGGCGCGACTTTCAGCGGCGGCGGAACGCGGACACTTGCGAGCGGCTCGAGTGGAACCTCCGTTGCGACGATGGTGATCCCTGGAAGCCAGGCCAAAGTTATGGAAGCGCTGGCGACCCAGCCCGCGGACGGCAAGAAGCTGTTTGTGCTGCAGGTGTTTTTGGGTGAGGCGGGTCGGTGAGTCTGAATTTGTGAATTGAAATTAACGAATCATGATTTGGAAGAGCCTCAGGAATGGGGCTCTTTTTTATTTGATTGAGATGACGGTTTGGGGTTGGTTGGTGGTGATGGTTTTGGGTTGAGCAGCGGGGAGGGTGTAGGTGAGGGTTTGGATGGGCTGGTCTTGCGGGGTGGTGATTTGGATGGAGGTGTTTGTGAGGGTGAGGGTGGCGGGGCTGGGGGACTGGAGGGTGATGCCTTTGAAGGTGATGGTGCCGGGGGCGGCGAGGGAGAGGGAGGTGTAACCGGGGCGTTCCTGAATGGAGCCTGCGGTGGTGTTGAAGTTGAGGCCGATATTGCCAGTGTTGTCGGAGGCGGATTGTTTAGGTTGGGATGCGTAAAGGTAGTCTGCGCCGAAATTACCTGAGATTTTGATGATGGCGTCGCCGGCCAGGCGCTCAAAAGTGGGAGGGGGCTGGGCGCGGTCGCGGGGGAAGGCGACGACGTAGTAAGCGCCGCTGCCGGGCATCTGGATGTGGAGGAGGTCCTGGAACTCGGGCATGTTGGCGAAGTGGGTGTAGGTGGTGCCCCAGCGGAGGGTGTGGCGGGGGGATTTTTCACCTGGGTGAGGTGAAGCGATGAAGAAGTCGGTGTCTACGCCCAACTGGCCGATGGCGGTGAAGGAGTCGCCGAAAAGCTCTTGGACGTCGGTGGGGAGGCTGGGGAGAGTGCGGTCGGGTTCGGGTTGTTTTTTGGCGGCGTCTTTGATGGCGTCCTTGGTGGGAACGATGGATGTGGAGAGCGTCCAGAACTGCCACATGGTGGGCTGGTTTTCGGTAACGGTGTCGCGGAAGAGGAAGTAGCTGGGGCTATCGTCGTTTTCGGGTGAAGCGGATTTGATGAAGAGGACCTGGCGGGTCCAGGTGATGGGTAGGGTGGGTTTTCCTATAGGGTCAGGCCATTGAGGGAGCTTGAAGGTTTTGAGACCTGACGGGATGCCGACGGGTTTGGTCATGATGGTGGCGACGGCGGCGTAGTCCTGGAGGGGGAGAGTGGAGAAGGCGAGCATTGTGCCGTGCGCGTCGCCGTCGGCTGACGAGATTGGGGAGGAGGCGTGGTAGAAGGTTTTGCGGGAAGCATCGTTGGAGCCTTTGGCGGGGAGGACGCGGGAGATGAGGAGTTCCTCGCGGCCGGCGTAGCCTTCGGCGAAGCGGACGGAGATGGGTACGCCGCGGGCGTAGATGGCGGGGAAGCCGCCGGATTCGGAGGGATACCAGTCGACATAGCCTTTGCCGGCGATCATGAGGAGATTGAGGTAGAACTCCTTTTTGGTGCCCATGGCATGTTTGAAGATTGCGCCGACGTCGTGGAAGAGGAGAGACGTCTGGGTGGGGGCTTTGGCGGGGAGGGAGGGGTCGAGATAGAAGTCTTCGAGGCCGCCCAGAGGGTGATGGGTGAGCGTGTAGCTGGGGCCGGTGCGGAGCCAGTACCACTGCATTTGTTGTGAGAGATCGGGGTCGGAGGTGGCGGTGGCTTTGGCGACGAGGCCGGCGAGGCCTTCGGAGTGGAGGGCGTTGCCGCGGCCGGAGGCGGGGCGGACGCTGGTGTTGTTTCGGCGCGGGTCAGGGGGTGTGAATTGGAGAGTGGCGTATTTGACAAGCTTGACCATGCGGGGGTCTGCGACGTAATCGTGAAAGGGGGTGCCTTGCGCGTCTTTGAGGCCTGCATTTCGGAGGGCGAGGGCAAAGGCGAACATGGGTGTGACGGTGACGTGGAGGTAGTTGGAGGTGCTTTCGGGAAACTCGCCATCGGGGCCGAGTTTTTGAAGGAAGGTTTCCAGGTAGGGCATGGTGAGCTGGCTGTTTTTATTGGATGCGCCGATCCAGTGGAGGGCGTCTGGGTGATCGGGGAGGGCGCAGGCGATGAGGCCAGCGTTCATGGCGTAGCCGACAGACATATTGACATTGCCGGTTTTATAGCCTCGCGAGGTGGACCAGATCATGGGGTCGTTCAGGAGGTAAGCGAGGTAGGCGAGGCGGGCACGGGCGAGCTGCTTTTGAGGTGGGGTGAGGAGGTCGCCGGCCATGGCGACGTCGTAGAGAGCGGCGATGACGTTGCAGTCGCGGAAGAGATCGACGCCTTTGTCGGGTGCGCCGAGTTTGTGGGCCATGGGGGGCTTGTCTGCGTTGGCGATGATGTCGAGGTGGTTTTCGAGGCGTTCGACGAGGCGGACGGATTTGGCGACGGACTTGTCCATGCCGGACATGATGTAGGCGGAGATGGCGGCGGTGTCGGATGTGCCGTGGGGTTCGCCGCGGAAGAGCTTTGCGGTGCCGATGAGTTGGTTGAGAGCGGCGGTGTCGAGAGGTTTGGGGGAGCGGGCCATGGCGGCCAGGTCGGCCTGGGTGAGGAAGAGGCGGGGGTGAGTGTCGGCAGGGCTGGGCCAGGCGAGGGTGTAGTTTTTAATGGTGTCGAGGCGCGTGCCGACATGGGGGCTGGTTGTCGAAGCAGCGCCGATGACCCAACTTCGGGAGCCGGAGGCGGCGTTGCAGCGGAGGAAGAGCTGGCCTTGGTCGTTTTTCTGGAGGTGGATGAGTTTGCGTTCGTAGTTTGCGTTTGAGCCGAAGGATCCGGGTGGGCCGGGTGGGACCCAGAGGCCGGGGTTGGTTGAGGCGATGGTGAGCAGGTGAGGGTTTTGCGTAGTACCCATGTCCCAGGTGACCATGGATTTTTGTGCCCACCAGTCCTGCCAGGGCTGGAGGCTGAGGAGGGCGCCGGGGGGTTCCTTGGCGAGGTCGAGTGTGCCGGATTTATTGGGGGGGATGTTGGAGAGGGGGACGCGGCCTTTGTTGAAGCCGGTGGCGCCCCCGGAAGCTAAAGACGGGGGAAGGATGAGATCCCAGCCGGCGTCGGGGAGGTCGCCGTTTTCAATGGTTTCCTGGATACGAATGACGGAGTCGCCGGCGGCGAGAGTGGTTTTGATTTTGAGGGTGATGTTGTTTTCGAAGGTGTAAGTGATGAGTGCGCTGGCGAAGACAGAACCGGAGGAGATGAGTTTTGAGGAGACGGAAGTGATCCTGGTGTCGCCATAGAGACGGGAGGCTGAAACGACGGGCGTTTGGTTTTTTTCGATGAGGAGACTGGTGATGGGGCCGGGGGCTTGGGTGGCGGGAATGGGAGAGGGATAGACAGTGTCGACGGCGGGAAGGGAAAGAGAGATGTTTGAGGTTTCAAGAGTGATGGCAGAGGCGGCGGCTGAAGCGTGGATGTCGGAAGGGGATTGCTGGATTGATGTGGTGGAGTAAGAGAGCTTGTAGATGTCTTTGGCGAGGGGGGCGAGGTCGGTGATGAACCAGAGAGTGGCGGTCTTGACGGTTTTGTTGTCGGGCCAGTAGGTGATGTCGGAGAGCTGGACGGGGAGGGGGCCTTTAGTCCCCGGACCGGTGAGTTGGAGGGAGGTGGGAATGCATGCGCCTTCGGGGGCGGAGAAGGGGTAGGAGAGGAGCTGATTTTGCCAGTTGCGAGAGAGGTGGTCCTGGAGGGTGATGGTTTGTTCGGCGGCGAGGGAGGGGGAATGTGCGAAGAGGAAAAAAGCCAGATACATCACAAGCAGGAGGAGGGATGTGCGCATAGGTGTGCGGCGCGCTTAAGAATAAAGAAAGGAGAGCGTTCGGCTCATGTTATGACAGACCCGGCCCGGCGACTATTGTTTCCGTGGTGGCAGGTAATTTTGCATGTGAACGGAATAAGAGGGCTTTACTCGGCGGGTTTGAGGTCGCCGAGCTTGCTGAAGACGGCCTGATAGGCCAGGAGGGCGCGGGAGACACGGGAGATCATGGCTTCGCCGTCCATTTTTTCGCCCTTGGGGAGAGGGATGGCGGAGCGGAAGACGAATTCCTTGTCGGGGTTGCGGAAGTGTTCGACGTGGAGCTTGGCGTCATAGCCGCGGTCGAGGCATTCTTCTTCGAGAAGTTCTTCGATGGTGTCATCGGCGTGGACGAGGTCGGTTTCGATGGATTCACTGAGCCAGCGGTCGGGGGTGTAGAGGCCGATGTGGACGGCGTTATGAGCGTCAGTGACGGTAACGCGGTAGACGGCGTTGTGTTCAGTATCGTTGGGTTTGCAGACGAGGGAGTCGTCTGTGCGGCGCACTTTGGCGAAGGTGTGGGCTTCGCGGGCGAGGTCGCCAACTTCCTCGTAGAGGGATTGGCAGGAGTCGCAGATCAGGCGACCGGAAGGGGAGACTTTTGGTTTTTCATTCATGGCGAGCAGATCTAAGTAGGACCAGGATTCCCAACATTGATAGTCCCGTTGGGGGTGGGCGTCAAGGCGGGAGGGTGAATTGGAGGTGGGGAATGAGACGGGCGGGAGGGGGATTTGTTCCATGTTCCGGGGGTTTAAGGCAGAGAAGCGTTTTGAGAGATTGGAAAGTAGAGTGAAGTCAGAATTGGGGTCTTGACGGGTTTGGGGAGCGGCGTGAGAGGTGTGATGCATGAGTTGATGTGGGGTGGATGGAGCGTGAGGGGAGGAGGTCAGGGGGCACCTTAGTTCACTTATGTCGGGGGAGTTGGTTGAGCGGGAGCCGGCGGGACGCCGGCGCTCCCGGTGGGGGATGCGCGGGGTGCTGGTTTATTGGTGATGCGGGTGTAAGACAAGACACTGGCGTAGACGCCAGTGTCTTGTTGCAGCGGGTACGGCGTTGCTTGTTTTTTGTGATCAGGTGGTGGGGAAGGGGTTGCGTTCTTCGAAGCTGGCCTGGTGCCAGTAGGGGTAGGTGCGGGGGACGGCGGAGGCTTTGTCGAGTTTGGCGATTTGTTCGGTGGTGAGTTTCCAGGTGGTGGCTTCGAGGTTGTCTTTGAGCTGGGTCTCATTGCGCGCGCCGATGATGAGGGAGGCGATGGTGGGGCGCTGGAGGAGCCAGTTGAGGGCGATCTGAGGGACGGTTTTGCCGGTTTCCTTTGCGACTTGATCGATGGCGTCGACGACGTCGTAGAGGTATTCCTGGGGGATCTGGGGACCGATGTCGGTGACGACCTTGGCGTTTAAGCGGCTGTCGGGGGGGAGGGGCTGGCCGCGGCGTACTTTGCCGGTGAGGCGGCCCCAGCCAAGGGGAGACCAGACGACGGCGCTGACCTTCTGGTCGATGCCCAGGGGCATGAGTTCCCATTCGTAGTCGCGGCCGACGAGGGAGTAGTAGGCCTGGTGGGCGACGTAGCGGGAATAGCCGTGGCGGTCGGCGATGGCGAGGGACTTCATGAGGTGCCAGCCGGAGAAGTTGGAGACGCCGAGGTAGCGGATTTTGCCTTGCTTGACGAGTTGGTCGAGGGTGGCGAGTGTTTCTTCGATGGGGGTCAGGGCATCAAAGCCGTGGAGCTGGAAGAGGTCGATGTAGTCGGTGCCGAGGCGTTTCAAGGCGGCTTCGACGGAGTTGATGAGGTGGAAGCGGGAGGAGCCGACGTCGTTGGGGCCATTGCCGGAGCGGAAGGTTGCTTTTGTAGAGATTAAAACTTTGTCGCGGCGGCCTTTGATGGCATGGCCGAGGATTTCCTCGGCGGCACCGGCGGAGTAGATGTCCGCGGAGTCGAACATGTTGAGCCCGGCTTCGAGGCAGACGTCGACGAGCTTGGTGGCTTCTTCTGGGCCGGTGGTGCCCCAGGCTTTGAAGAATTCGCCTTTGCCGCCGAAAGTGCCAGTGCCGAGGGTGAGGACGGGGACTTTTAGTCCGGATGCGCCAAGTTGACGGTATTCCATGGGAGTGGGTTCTGGGTATTGGGTTCTGGGTATTGTCAGAATAAAGATGAAGACGCTGAGTCTTCTACTTTTGTTTTCTCTGACCAGACTGTAGACCTTAGACCCTTGACCCCGGTTTCGTCCAGTGTGTTTTTCATTAAAAATGGGGGGTTAGATTATCGGACATAGGTTTGGTTGGTGACGCATTTCTGCGAAACTAACCGGTTTTGGGGAGACAAGGGGTGATAAAGCGTTGTATGCTTTTGACCCGACTGACGCATGGACGCTGTTCAGTGTTGCAGGGATGCAGATGGTTCCCAGAGGGTGTGCTGAGTGACACCCGACACATGAACGGAGAGACCTATGCCGCTTGGATACAACCGCGTCCTTGGTGATCAGAATCTTCCTTGTCAGGCCCGCCCGCACCGGGTGGCGATTGCCGGGTGGCCGACGATGATGGGCGGGGGCGACCCGCGGAACGCGAGCCTGGATGCGCTGTTGAACCATGTGAAGTCTTCGGGGTACGAGGGGCTGGAGTTTGCCCATCACAGCTTTGTGCGTTACTTCCCCGGCGAGAGCCTGCCGGTGGTGGCCAAGAAGGCGCGCGCGGCAGTGGAGAAGGCGGGCCTGAAGGTGTTTGGCGCGACGCTGCACCTGGGCGACACGGGCCTGCGCAAGCTGGGGTGGCTGGGGGGCGTGGTGGATGAAATGAAGCTGCTGCAAGACCTGGGATGCGAGTTTGCGAGCTTTCAATATGAGATTCACCCGGATTACTACAACACCGCGGGCATCTACCGCGAAGACGAAGAATATTTGAAGTGGTGCGCGGAGACGGTGACGGCGCTGCGCGACAATGCGTGGAAGCTGGGGCTGAACTTCTATCTGGAAGTGCATGTGGACCGGATTACGGAAGATCCGGCGGCGCTTTGCCGCATTACGGACATGGCGACGTGCGAGCTGAACGGGGATATGTCGCACTACATAAGCCGCGGGTTTACGAAGGGTAAGCATGTGAATCGCGTGGTGAGCCTGCTGGGGCACACGCATGTGCGCATTGCGCGCAAGTATGGGGATCTTTCGGCGCCTGTGCCGGACCCGAAGGCGGACTGGGAAGCCAAGGGGATGACGTGGGATTTGTTCCAGTTCATGAAGCCTGCCTTGGCGAAGGGGTTGAGCTCGCGGACGATTGCGGGCGAGACTGGGCCGTTCCAGACGGTGAAGGATTCGCTGACGCAGGATGCGAAGCTGGTGCCGCTGTGGCGTGCGATGGCGCGTTACGCGGATGCGGGCGCGCAGGGGATCGTGATGAAGGTGGATGAGCCTGGGGATTTGAAGCCCTGGGG
>CAZGOM010000190.1:0-10559 GCA_964527265.1 uncultured Phycisphaeraceae bacterium
TCCTCGGTTTTGCCCAGGTCCTGCTGAAGGGCCCATGCTTTGCGGCCCATTTTCTTGATGGCGTCGACGACTTCGTTGGCTTCTTTCGCGGCAGAGGCGTAGACGATGATGATGTCTGCGCCGTGCTCGGCCATCCCGAGTGCGATGCCTTTGCCGATGCCGCGGCTGCCGCCGGTGACGAGTGCTGTTTTGCCGGTGAGATCAAAGCGCTTGATGGACATGCCGGTGTTCCTGTTTGTAAATGGATATCGAGGCGAACAGGATACCAGCAGCGGGATAATGGGATTGCGGGAAAAAGAGCGGATAGGCGGGATTGCTTTTAATGATCGCTGTATCCGAGGCGGACCAGAATGCAAGGCCCGCCGGCAATGATGTTGATGCCGGCTTCATGGGCTTTTTTTACGGCTTGAGCCGTTTCAGCACCAGGTTGGATCCAGATGTGCTTGATGCCCAGGGCAATGGCTTGGTCAACAACTTTGTCGGTGACCGGGCCGGGCGTGACGATGGAGATGCCGTGAATTTTTTCGGGAAGGGAAGCGGGGTCAGGATAGCTGGGGAGACCTTCGATTTCACCGCCGGAGGGATTCAAGGGGAAGACCTTCATACCGTGCTGCTGGTAGCAGCGGAGGACTTTGTTGCCGTACTTGGCGCGGTCTTTGGAGGCGCCTGCGACGGCGAAGGAGTTTCCGGCCAGAAAGTCATCCATCATTTGATTGAGTGACATAGAGTTTCCTTTTGTGTGCGTTGGAACCGCGCATTGCGTGCGCCTGATTAACAATAGCCGTTTCGTTTGAGTCTGTGGAAGATAGCCCAGGAGGTAAGAACGGCGCTGAGGGACATGCCCAGGAAACCGCAGCAGCAATGGATTTCCGCCGGTCCGTTCCAGAGGGCATGGAGACCGATGGCCATGCCAAGGGATTTCCAGAAATAGGGCGCTTTGAAGGCTTTGGGAAGACTGCGCCCGGCCTGCCAGAAGGCACTGGCGACCAGTGCGGTCCACAGGCCGTGGCCAAAGGGGGAAAAGATGCCGCGGATGATCATGACGGCGACAAGGCCGGCTTCCTCGGCTTCTTTCCAGATTTCCATGCCGTAGCCGGCTGTTTCGAAAACGGCGAAGCCAAAGCCGCTGGCTGCGCCCAGTAGCAAGCCATCCATGGGGCGGTCGTAGGCGGGGTGACGCCAGCGCCAGAAGGTGGCCAGCAGTTTGGCCGGCTCTTCAAAAATGCCGGCAAAGACGCCCGAGGAAAGCACGCCGGCGAGGAAGACGGAGCCGGCCACACCTCCGAGGATCACCTCACTGGCGAGGCCGCCCAGCAGCGTGGTAACGATCCCAAGGGTGCCGCCAAGCAGGAAGGTGACGACCAGGGTTTTGAAGGAGATACCGGTTTTATCGTATTTGCCGACCAGGAAGGTGAGCACGGTGACGGGGATGACAGCGGCGCCGGCAAAGAGCATCGCGGGCAGGATTTTAAGATTGTCAGTCAACAGGAACAGGGCGAGCAGCAGGATCGCCAGCAGGCCCGAACCCATTCCCACCTGAACCCAAAGAGGAACGAGTTTCAGGACGCTGTCGATGGTCACCTGATGTGCTGCCATGGCTCCCGAAGCCCCTGTTGCGGGCGAGGCCGGGGATGCCTGGATGGAGGGGTTGACCATCTGGAAGGCGAAAGTGCCGATAAGCACATCGTCTCCGGGATTCAGCGACGCGGTTTGTACCTCAGCTCCGTTGACGCGCGTAACCGCTCTGGGCACGGCGCGGGAGAGTTGAACGCTTGTCGGGGTGATGACCAAGACAACGTGTTGCGCAGCGATGGAGGGATCAGGAATGACGATGGAGGAAGGCTGTTGGCTGCCGACGACGTAGCGGCCGGGGACAAGATCAAACTCTTTGCCGGCGGAATTGCCGGAAGTGACTCTCAGGCGCCAGCCGCGATGGATCGGAATGCTGTATTGTCCCACCGCGCTTCCCGTTTCCGAAAGTCAATCGATTCGCTCCCCGACTGTCGAGGGTGGGCGCATGATAACCGGACGTTAATCGGGTGCGCACGCAATCTGTTTCAACCCATGTGGCGTCATGAGGGCTGGAAAAGCGCATGTCCAAGGAACATCACGCAGATGGGGGTCAGGACCAGCAGCACCACGGATGCGATGATGACACGCATGGACCGCATGTTTGGATGGACCATCCAGACCATGGTCCATCCGACAAATAAATGCAGGGCGATCAGAACCCAGATTTCCCAGCCTGGAATGTACTGTCCGACGAGATTCAACAGCGCCCACTGCCCAACGAAAAAAGCCAGGAGCCAGCCGACGAACCAGAGGGTGACTATGCTGGAGGTGGGCTCTTGCACGCGCTGGAAGAGGCCGCGGAAGGGCCACCACCAGGTGATGGCCAGGAACATCGCCCACATGGGGCAGTGGTAGGCGACAGCGATTCCCGCATCTAAAAAGGACATGCCCACCAGGACCGCGCCCAGGGTGACGAACATGTACTCGGCGAGCTTGTTGGCGTGGGTATGGTATTTGAGAAGCGCGATCCCGGGAACGCCGATGGCCATGTGAAAGGCCCATAGCCAGACGGGTTGATAGCCGGGGTAGTTGGTGGTGAAGACGTTCCAGAGCCAGTAATGGCAAGCAGCCAGTAGGACGACGCCATAAATATTCCAGACGATTTCATGGCGGTCTGCATTTGTGAATCTTGCGCGGCTGCGGCCTTGGTCCCAAGCCCAAACGATGACGACGGCCCAGGGCGACGCGAAGGCTCCCCAGCTTTCCCACATGGGATAGAGGCGCATGAACAGGAAAAAAACACTGTCCAGGCCGGTGATCAGCCCAGCGGCCAAGGCACAGCCGGCAACGGTGTCGATAAGGGAGGGAGTGATCCAGTCCAGCGGGCCGGCGGGCAATGGAGCGATGGCGGGTATGGGCGGCGATGGGGGGGGCGCGGGTTTGGGGGGTGGTGCGGGAGGCGGACTAGGTGGTTGCGGGATGGGTCTGGCGGGGGGACGAGCCCGCGGAGGCAGGGATACGGGAGGGGATGAACTTCCAACGGAGATGGCAAGGGGGACCTGCGCGACGGGGGCGGGTGGAGTCGTGCCCACGGGAAGAGGGTCATGAGCGATCATGACGATGGGTTCAGGCGGTGGTTCGTCAATGACGCCAAGGGCGACTGCCCAGGCTTCGCAGGCCCAGCGGGCCTCGGCTTGGTTGGAAGGGTTAAGCTCTTCAAATTCAAGGGTTAAAAGGCGGAGAAAGACCTGGGGTGTGCCGGCGGTCTGTCCGGGGGCGGGAGGGCGGTAAGCGGTGAGCCTGGCGACGAGGCCCAGTTGTGCCGCGCGGGAGAGGGCTTGGATGAGAGGCATGCACTCGGCGCGAATTTGCCACGGGGCAAAATCAAGGAAGAGCCCGCGGAATCGGTCTGGATGGTCGGCCACGCCCGGACCAAACTCCTTGACCAACTGGACCAGCACCCGTCGGGCTTCATCACGCATTGCTTGCGATCATATTAGGCGATTCTTTGGTTGTTTATCAGATTGGACTTGTCTCCAGGCAGGCATTAGCCTGCCTGCATTAGCAGGAGAGAGTAGCCATGCGTGAGCGTGCATCAGTGGGACCCATCGTTCGTTCCGACTCGACTTCTCAGTGTGCCAACGCGGCGGGGTTGGGACTTATTCCGAAGGTTTTCGGCCCACATCCACGTGTTTTTTGCATGGCAACCGATATAGAGCGCGTAAGACGCTGGGCGCATGAGGTGGATTGGGTTGAGGACCGGCTTCGCCACTTGCGTCAGGCGGTGCAGGTTCCTTTTGAGATCCCTGCGGATTTGGGGACCGGGCCCAATGCACGGGGAGTGTGTCAGAAAGCCGTGGGGCGTATCAAGGAGATTGCTTTGCTGGCTGCGATTGATGGGGATCTGGAACTGCTGACACGGGCCAGGGGGCTGGCGTTGCAGATGGCGCGGGTTTATTTGTCGTTGCCGATTCGGGGTGTTGACGTCAAAGTGGCGGGAGGAAGTCTTGGCGAATCGCATACGGCAGTGTTGACGGCGCAGATGTATGACCTGCTTGAGCCCGAATCGTTGAGCGAAGATGACCGGTTTGTGCTTCGGGCCATGCTGCGGGAAATGATTCAGGTACTGGATCGTTCGGCGCACAGAACCTGCGGCAATCACAACACTTGGAATCTGGCAGGGCGGCTGTCGATAGGAGCGGCATTGGGGGATGCGGATGTGATTCGAGGGGCGCTGGATGGGGTGCCTGCGCCGGCGATGCCGCAAAGTCCTGACACGCCTGATTTCAGGGTTGGGTTGATCCATCAACTGGGGCATGATTTTCTAGGTGACGGGTTTCATTGGGAGCGGACGGGCGGGTACCACATGTACACACTCATGGCTGTGGCTGAAAGTGCGTATGTGCTTGGCAATCAAGGCGTTGACTTGTGGCATGCGGATATCCCGGCAGTGATGGAGTCGAATGGTTTCGACCTGCATCGGGCCTATGGCCCAGCGGGAACTCGGCGGTTGACGGGGGTTTTGCAGTCGATCATACAGTGTGCATATGCGTCAGGGAGATTTCCGTTTCTGCATGACGGACAGATCGAGGATTGGTCGGAGTTGAATATCTGGGGGCCGCTTTTGGCGCGTGCGTATGATGCGGCAAAGGATCCGAGCCTGGCATGGGCGCTTGCAAAGATGGCTGGGGAAGGGACTTATCAGCCACCGGGGGTTTTGAGGGCTGGGTATGAGTTGGAGTTTGTACGAGTGAGGCATAAGGCGCTGGGCCCGGCGCAGGTGCCTTGGGAAAAGGATGGGGTTTTTGCGGCGACAGGGCAGATAGAAGGCGGGAGTTCGTTGTTTCCTGTTGCAGGGCATGGAGTTATGAGAAATGCGAGCGGAGCATCCGCATTTTTCTACTGGGGTCCGCACAGTGCCGGTCATCAGGCGCCGGCGGCGCTGCATATGGATATCGATCCGCCGCTGAGGCGTGGCACGGCGACGGTCGACGTCAATGGATATCCAGATCAGAGGCATTTTACGTGGTTGCGATCAACGATTGCGCATAACACGGTGACGGTTGATGGAAAGGTGATGTTTCCCTACGACATTCCAACGAAGTCTCCCTGGGAGGCGGATTCGTGGCGTCGGAGGCGTTCAGATGGGGAGTTGGTGTTGTTTCAAAACGAAGGCGATAATGGGGGTAAGCGGTTTTCTGCCATGAGGGCGGCCAATGAGCTGGTTTATCCTGGCGTGAGGCTGGACCGGACGGTGGTGCTGACGGAGGGGTATGTGATTGATGCGTACCGGGTGTTTTCGGATGAGCATCATGTGTTTGACTGGGCGATGCATGTGATTGGTGAGCCAAGCATTGAGGGGGAGGGTGAGGCGGTGGAGTTGGGAGAGGGAATGGGTTATCGGCATTTGACGGAAGCGCGGCAATTGCCGGCGGTTGCTGGCGGGGGGAACCGGACGATCACGTGGACGGAACTGCACAGCCCGCTGCATGCGAACCTGGTGATGGAAGATGGAGCGACGGCCATTCTGGCGCGTAAGGCGCTGGACGGGCATGGGAGGCTGGGGCAGCCCTATGGAAGCACGCTTTTCCGATCGTCTTTGATCGTTCGCAAGGCGGGGACGCGGGCGCTGTTTTTGTCGGTGTGGTCGTGGCATGGGAAGCCGGCGGTGATCACGGAGCAGGAGGTGCGGTCTGATAAGGTGACGCTGAGCGTGGAGGATGAGGGGGGCGTGAGGCGGTGGGTATTGCCGGTGCAATATGGGCGGGTGGAAGGGAAGTAGAGAGGGGTAGTTTGGGCGGTGATGAGGGGCCCAGGTAGCGTGTGGGCTAGGAAATAAGACACGGGTTTGATCAGAATTCGACCGGCAGCCCCCGGCCCCCAGTCTGGGGAGGGGCTATGAAGTGGTTTGGCGGGGATGTTTCAGCAGACTAATGAGCGTTCCGTTTGCTGGAAATAATTGAGTGTGATAAAAACCGGTTCTTCTTGCTGAAACTCGGCCTCTTGTCGTGCGTCTAGGGTGGAGGCTGGAGTTGTTTCAATTTTCATTGAATGGACAGTTCTTATGACCAAAGCTTCTACCTCACTGTCGATGACCCCGGTGTCGAGCGCGGGTTCCATGAATGTGTCGCGCAAGGCCCGATTGCTGACGATGGCGCTTTGCGCCGGTGTTTCGATTGCGACGCTTGCGTTGCCGATGTTTAACACGCCGGTGAGAGGGCAGGCGCAGGAGGAGGGGGCGGAAGCGCCGGAGAAGGCATTGGAAGTGAAGGTGGCGGCACAGCGCCCGCCGGCGACGATTTTGGCCAAGGACATTCGGGAGTCGATTTATCCGGGTGTGGTGGGGTTTGCGGGTATGGTGGAATTCAAGGGATCGTTGGAAGCCGCGGGGAAGAAGACGGGGGCGATTTTGATCAAGGAAAACCTTGGGCCGGGGAAGGCGGTGGAGTTTGATGTGGCGTTCAATGGGCCGTCGAGCCTGACGATCAGGCCGGGCGCCTATGGGGATTTGACGGGGGCTTCGAATACGGACAAGGCGGATTACGCGCTGGTGATGGCGAATGACTTGAATGGTTATTCGTTGAATTTCACAGGTCAGGTGTATGCGCCGAGCACGACGAGCAAGATTTTCTGGGTGAATGACCGGCGGCGGGATACGTTCCAGTACTGGCCTTCGGTGGAGCGGAACCAGAAGGCGCTGGTAGAGGCGGGGATAGAGCCTGTGACGATCAATAACCGGAGGATGCCGGTGCGGGTGGAGTATCACAAGGGATCAATGCGGGTGTATGTCGACAATACGCTGGCGTTTATCGTTCAAGGTGAGGATTTTTCAGGGCCGATGGCGATGTACCTGTTGCGGGACACAAGTGTGACTGGGGTTCGGGTGGTGGATATCGCGGAGGACACTAAGTGGGTGGGGGTGCCGCTGAAGCAACTGGCGAATGACCGGTTTGGAAATGTGAAACTGGAAAAGGACACGGCGTTTAAGAGCGCGACCGGGGTGCCTTTCACGCTTCTTGGCGGCGGGCACAACATGCTGAACCTGAAGCCGGCGACGTGGATCGACGGGCCGAAGAATTTGAGTACGTATTACGAGGATTACGACAACGGCGCGCCGGTGATGAATGATCCACGGATGCCAATGATCCGGGTGCCGGTGGCGGATTACACGGGTGCGCATGTGCTGGCATATGCGGTGGATGAGAAAGAGACGACGCCGGTGCTCACGATGCGGTCGGGATCTTATGACAACCGGGGGCAGACGCTGCAGCATGATTTTGCAGTGCGGGTGGGGAGGCAGTCGCAGATTGCGGAAGCCAAGGGGAACGTGAGCGAGACGCCGCTGGGGAAACTGCAGGATGTGTTTGTGCCGTTTACGGCGGCGTTCGGGCAGGACCTGGCGTTGCGCCCGGTGATGGAGATCGAACTGACGAAGGAAGTGCATCTGGCGCGGCGTTCCCCGGACCCGAACCGATTCCGTTACCGGCCGATCGGGTTGCCGTCGGGCGTACGGATCGCGGCGATCACGCTGGAGAAGTCTCCCCTTCAGATCAAGGTTTCCAGTGGTATGCCGGGGAATGTATTTGAGCAGCCGGCGAAGCCGAAATGGTCGATCCAACTGGAGAACATCACGGGGCAGGACCAGACGTATGCGATCACCGTGCGGACGCGGCATCTGGATGGGGATGAGGCGACCGTGAGCGGGGCGCAGAACCCGGTGCTGAAGGGTTTTGTGCCGGCCGGGAAGACCAAGACGGTGGAGATCGAGCCGGGATATACGAAGCTGGGGTATTACGACATTTCGTTTGATATCGATATGCCGGGTGTGCAGCGCAAGCTGGTGCGGCGGACGACGTTTGGAGTGATTCCGCCCAATACGCGCAAGCATGTGGCGGAAAGCCCGTTTGGGACGTGGGATTTTACGGGCGCGCATTACACATCCAACGATCCGGAGGTGGTGGGGCCGTTGTATGTGAAGGCGGGCATCCGGTATGGGATGTTCAGCTTCAAGCTGGAAGACCGGCAAAAGTACGGTGTGCTTGCGGGGAATGAGCCGAAGATCGTCTGGTCGGCGCCGAAGACGATCGTGGACCCCAATGACAAGACGAAAAAGATCGATGTCCCCGGGACGTGGACGTCGATGATCGATACTTTCTTGGCGAAGAATCCTGATACGAAGAAAAAAGTGGCACTGATTCTGCACGAGAACTCGATTTCAGGCTCACATGTGCAGCGCGTGCCGGATGTGTTCACGGATCGGCCGCCTTACAAATGGATTCCCAATGCGGACCCGAAGTTGAGTGAGCAGCAGTTTTTCGAAAAGGTGTTCACAAACATGGTGGAGGGTGCGCGTGCCGTGAAGGCCAAGTACCCGGATATCCATCTGCGGCTGGGGAACGGGCCGCTGCCGACCAAGGAGGAATTCCTGCGGGCGAAATTCCCGACGGAGCTGTTTGATTCGGCGGGGAACGAATCGGGAACGTTCGGTCGCAGCCCGGAGACGCAGCCGCCGGATTACGTGGGTTTTGGATCAAGCTTGTGGATGGACCGGGCGATGCTGGATTTCTATGGGTATAAGGACAAGCCGGTCACGCAGTGCTATGAGATCTGCTACCCCAACACGAACCCGGGGAACCTGGGGGCGGAAGTGCAGGGGGACTATTTCGTGCGGCATGCGATGCATGCGCTGATCTGGGGCATCCCGGAGATTCGCATGGGGTGCATCTCGGATACGGGAAGCAGCTACCGGTACAGCAACTGGGGGGCTTCGGGGCTGACGTATAAGATGCCGGAATTGAGCATCAAGCCGGCATACGTGGCGTATTCAACGATGACGCGGGTGCTGGATGGGGCGAAATTGCCGCGCAGCCTGGAGACGGGGTCTGAGAGCGTGTATGCGATGGAGTTTGACCGGCCGGAGCCGGGGACGTTTGCGAGCTGCGTGTGGAGCATTACCGGGCCGCGGGAGGCGGTGTTTGAGTTTGTGGGTGAAGCGCCCGGGGAGATTGTAGACACGATGGGGAACCGGCCGGAGGGGATTAAGATCGATGGGAATAAGGTCACGTTGACGCTTGGGCCGCGGCCATTCTTTATGACGGGCAAGTCGCGTATGAAGAGCGTGCAGGCGCTTGCGCCGATTGCACCAATGGCGAAGCCTGCGGGTGAGTTGCAGGTGCTGGTGGCGAGCCCGACGCCTGCGACACTGGGACAATTTAAGGCTGTGGAGCAACGTGATGCGGAACTGGAGGGCTACAACTTCATGACGCCGCGGCGCAAGGGTGATTTTGAGCTTTCGGTGACGAAGGCGACGGGAGCGATCCCGGCGAATGCCGCGGGCGAATATGCGATCAAGGTGACGCCCAAGTCGCTGGGGTCCTCTAAGCCGACACTGGCGATGCCGATGTACAGCTCTTATGCGCTGGCCAAGCCGGTGGAACTGAAAGGGCAGCCGACGAGCATCGCGATAGCGGTGAAGGGGAACTCAGGCTGGGGCCGGTTCATTTTTGAACTCAAGGATGCTTCCGGGCAGACGTGGCGTTCGATCGGCGCCTCACAGCGCGGTGAGCTTTCACCGTGGCTGCTGGACTGGATGCCCAAGGAGATGCTGGCGCAGAAGGACGACGGCACGAAGCAGGTGGGCAAGATCTCCGACTGGAACACGGATGACGTGTGGGGATTCTGCAAGATCAACTTTGATGGATGGAAGTACCTTGATGTGCCGCTGCCTGGGACGTTCACGGGTGATTATCAGATGTACTGGCCGTCCAACAGCCAGTGGAAGTTTGATAAGGATGGGATCGTGCATTACCCGCTGACACTGACGGGGATCACGGTGGAGATTCCCGAGAAGGTGTTGAAGCTGAACCGGTATGAGCCGGTGGGAGATGCTTCGATCCAGTTTGGGGAGATATTGGGCGTGACGCGTGGTGAGAGGTGGCTTAAGCCGCGCTCTTCGAGCGTGACGGCAGATGAGGGATTTGACCGGCTGCCGATGGAGATGTTGCCGCGGGAGTCGGATTGATCGGCAGGGGTCTAAAGTCTGGGGCCTAGGGTCTGGTCAGAGGCACGGAGCCCGGAGTTGTTGGCTGGGATATAAGAGGATTGTGGGTGATTCAGAGGAATGGAGAAGATACTTCGGGTTGGGCAGCAGGCTGCTGACCCATTGGCTTGGTTCCATGTCGGGTTTATAGCCACCGCATCGTTTCAATTAAAATCCGAAATGGGCAATTGTCGTTACCATTGTTCGTCTCACAATCGCTCATCCCATTCCAAAACGGTGTTCACCATGAAACTCGTCGCTAGCCAGCCCGTCACCATCATCGCCGATCGCGTCAACCGCAAATACATCCCTCACGTCGCCAACTTCCCTTCCGGTCTCCTGCGCATGTCGCTGGGCATCGGCCCCGACAACAATTTTACGCCTAATTGCTCGTACCACTCACACGATGGCGGCAAAACCTGGAACATCGTTGATGACCTGTGTCCACGCACTGAATGGAATATGGTCCTCTCCGATGGCTCCTACTTCGAAATCGACGACTACTGGT
>CAZGOM010000191.1:0-10514 GCA_964527265.1 uncultured Phycisphaeraceae bacterium
TAGTGCGAGGTTCATTGTTAAAGATTATAGGATTGATACACTGTCGGCATTCTTCAAGCAGCTAAATAGGCGTCAGGCGGCCATGAAAGCCGCGGTCGCCGGTAGGGTTGTTTGTGTAGCCGTTTGTCCAGCCGTTCGTGTAGAGGGACGCATCGACCGATGTATCAACTCACCTGTCCATCCTGCAAAACACCCCAAAAAACCCCATTTGTCCGCATGGGCGCGGTCGCCATATGCGGCTCATGCGGCCACAAATACCCCGTTAAAACCGAATATTTCGTCAAGCTTCCCCCCGAAAGCCCCGCTTCCCCTGAAATGGTCGACCGCCTTCTGGGCATCGTCCCCATCAGCCCCGGCGCCACCGGCATGGCCATGAACGCCGCCAACACCAGTTCCGGTGTGATCATGCCCAATGTTCCCCCTTCCCCGCCGGTCGCTCCGTCTGCTCCGGCCGCCGCAGGCAAGCCCGCTCCCAAAGCAGTCGCCCAGGCTGGCGCTCAGACCGTCGCCGCCCAGGCCACTCAGCCCACCCAGGCCGGGATCAGCACTTCTACGACCCCAGTCCAGCCCGTCGGCCGCCCTGTGGCCCAGCCCGTCGCCGCTGCCAAGCCTGTTGCTGCCCCCGCGCCCGTTCCGGTCGCGCCGGAAGCGCTCAAGGCCGAAGAACCCCAGGAATCCACCGGCTTCTTCGGCAAGCTCTTCAAGCGATTCAAATAAAAATCGGCGTATCGTGTTTTATGTCGCTCTGTGCGCTCGGGTTATCGCGTTGCCGGGTTGCCGCGTGTTCATGAAAAGCGGCAAAGCTTCGTTCGAGCGATACAAGGACATTGACCTCAATACCATTCGCGTTCTCCAAGCCCCCCCTCGGTAACGCGGTAACCCGATTACCCGGGTGCGTGGGCCAATCGTCAAATGCACGGGCCCCGATTATCATGGCCCCGTTCCAAATCCTGCCCCCAACATAAAAATCCCCGGAGCCCTCCATGGCCAAGATTCATCCCTTCTCCCAGACCATCCTCTCCAAGGAAGAATCCGACACCATCCTCCGCGACTACCTCAAGTCCTACTTCAAGCCCTTCAAAGCCCCCACCGATAAAAACTGGCCCAAAGACGCCGAAGCCCTCCGCAAGCAGGTCCTTGAGCACGTCGTCTACAAAGGCATCCCCGCCTCCGTCATCAAGGCCAAGCCCAAAATCGTCCGCACCGGCGACATCGACACCGGTCACGGCTATTCCATCCAGAAACTCCGCTACGAAATCTACCCCGACTTCTGGATCCCCGCCGCCCTCTACGTGCCCCAGAAGATCACCGGCAAAGCCCCCATCATGATCAACGCCAACGGCCACACCGCCGGCGGCAAAGCAGCCGACTACAAGCAGGCCCGCTGCGTCAACCTCGCGCGCCGCGGCATTATCGCCCTCAACTTCGAATACATCGGCATGGGCGAGCTCTTCGGCGACCGCAGCCACGACAACATCAACCACCTTAACTTCGTCGGCATCTCCGGCGTCGGCCTCTTTTTCCTCGCCATGGCCAAAGGCCTCGACATCGCCCTCGCCCACCCCAAGGCCGATAAATCCCGCGTCGGCGTCACCGGCCTTTCCGGCGGCGGCTGGCAAACCATCTTCTTCGCCTCCCTCGACGCGCGCGTGAACCTCTGCGTCCCCGTCGCCGGCTACACCGCCATTTCCAAGCGCCTCCACTGCGACAACGACCTGGGCGACTCCGAGCAAACCCCCACCGATCTCGCCGCCACCGCCGACTACGACATGCTCACCGCCATGCTCGCCCCCCGCGCCAGCACCCTCATCATCGCCAACGCCAACGACGAATGCTGCTTCCGGTCCGACCGCGTCAAGCCCGTCGTCTTCGACCCCGTCATGCCCGCCTTCAAGGCCCTGGGCAAACAGGACAGCTTCGAGTTCTATTCCAACACCGATCCCGGCACGCACAATTACCTGGCCGATAACCGCCGCCGCCTTTACGAATTCTTAAACAAGCACTGGAAGCTCAACTCCCCTGAGCATGACATCCACACCGAAGGTGAAATTCACAACGCCCACGACCTGGACACCGGTCTCCCCGTCAAGCAGCACACCATGATTTCCCTGGCCGTGCAGCGCGGCCGCGAGCTTTCCCTCGACCGCGCCATCCCGCAGACCCAGGCGCAGAAAGAAGCCCACCGCGAAGCCGTCGCCCAGGCCATCCGCCTGCCTGACTACGACGCCGCCAAGGCTTCCCCCGCCAAGAAGCTCGACAAGGGCATCACCGCCTTCACTTTGAAAGTGGGCCCCTGGACGCTCCCCGTGGTCAAGGTCGACGCCACCGCCAAGCAACCCGGCAAAGCCCAGATCGTCATCCATGAAACCAGCCGCATGGCCGGGCTCAATCACCTCAAGAAAGCCGACGAATTCACCACCCGCTACTACATCGATCTGCTCGGCTTTGGTGAGCTCAAAGCCAGCTACCTTCTCCATCTGGTCATCTCCAGCATCGGCCAGCGCACCGTGGGCATCCAGGCCGCGCAGCTTCTGGCCGCCGCCCGGTTCGTCCAGCAGGATTCGGGGATTGCCCACATCGACGTCGCGGCAGGGGGGTACGATGCCAATCCCGCCGCCCTCATCGCCGCCGCGCTGGAACCGAATCTCTTCGGCAGCGTCCACACCGCCGACACCCCCCAGTCCTGGCGCTCCCTCCTGGAACTCGGCATGAAATACGCCGAACTCCCCAGCCTCCTGGCCTTTGGCCTCTTTGAAACCACCGACGTCCGCCAGCTCAAAGCCATCGCCGACGGCGTCACCTTCCTCCAGGCCAACTGGGACATCACCCCCTTCCACGGCGGACATTAAATACACCCTGCTTTCAAGCCAGTGGGTGGCTGGGGCTGTTGTACTCAACTGCCGCGGAATTCCATTGTGCTTCCGAGCCCGAAGATGTCCATCATTACGATACTTCCATGGTATTCAGCACCAGCAAAATAAAGCGTCTCGCATATTTGGTTCTATCAGCCGTATGGACGATCTTTTTGATACTTGTCGTGGCGCTTTGGTGCCACAGTTACTGGGCGAACCTTATATTCTTCGCAGCTCGTATCACCATGACATCAGTATCAGGGCCTTCTGGCCATACCTCTGGTCTAAGTGACGGTATCACTTGTGCCTTCGGCATGGGGCGTGTGACTCTTCATTACAAACGCACTTCAAATCAAAGCTCAAACCAGCCCAACGCTCGCAATTCTGTGTCTACGCTTTGGCTGCGTGACTTAGTGAGGAAGACCCCCGCGGACTACCCCCTTTACATGCCGCGTGACACATTTTTTCGCCGCATGGGCTTCGGTTACGCAACAGTACACACGGGTGTCCAAATTCCAAGCTCTAGCTCGGTGGCTTTTGAAGACTCCAACACCATCGGTACACCCTTGTGGTTTTTGGCATTAATGTTGACTGTTTTGGCATGGACTTCGATCCGGGGTTGGATCAAATCTCACCGCCAGGTGAAAGCAACTCAACAACAAAACCTCTGCCCTTCCTGCGGCTACGACCTTTGCGCCACCCAGTCTTCCACCTGTCCCGAGTGTGGCAAGCCAGCATCTCTTCCACCTCTTCCATAACCCTTCAAATCTAAAAAAATTCCGCCTCCGCCTCCTCACCCCACCGACCACCTTGCACACCTCAGCCCCGTCTTCCCTCCTCCTAAAACCCCGTCATACCACATCGTCAAAAACACCCCTGGCTCCATCTCCACCGTCGACGGATACCCAAAATCCCCCACTGAATCCCCGTTCAACGCCTGCTGCGTGCTCCACGTCTCCCCATGGTCATCGCTGAAACTCACATGCACCCCGCGCGGCTCACGCCGATGGCTCACACTGCACACCAGCCGCCCATCACCCGCCCTCATCAAAAATGACGGATACCCCCACACCCCAATCGCCCGCACAGCGCTCCAACTCCGGCCCCCATCTAACGACTCCGTCTGAAGCGTCTCCAACCGGTGCGGCTCATTGTGGTTCCGAATATGCGCCACAATCCGCCCGTCAACGCACTGCACCGCATGCAGCTCGTGGTAATGCTCCGCCAGATGCCCCGCCATTGGCGTAATCTCTGACAACCACCGCCAAGTCACCCCGTCATCGCAAGACTCCGCCGCCCCAATCACCCCCTCAAACGGCCCGCCCTTAATCCCCACACTTCCGCGCGCAACACGCCGCTTACCCACATACAACAACCGCCCATCACCCAGCTCGCACGGCCCATGCGGGCTCCCCACCACCGTGTCAATCTTCCCGCCCCACGAGCATCCCCCATCCTCTGACCGCACGCACCACACACCAAGCTCCTCCCGCACCACCTCCTCGCTCAGCCCCGCATCCCGCCGCCGCCACTCCGCAAGTTCTTCAGCCGCATACCCCGCAATCGTCTCCGGCCGCCCATGCAGAAATTCCCGCCACGTCACCGATGAAAACCAATTCACAATCACCGTCCCCCGCGATGTCTGGATCACTCCCGCATCCCGATCATCCAGCGGCCCATCCACCACCACCCGCGGCTCACCCCAACTCTTCCCCCCATCCCCAGACCCAATCATCCTCACCTGCCCAAACGGACAAACATGATGCCTCCGATTCCCCGAATAAACCGCCAAAAGGTCAGTCTTTATCTGGGTACCACGGCTTGAGCCCAGCTCAAGCCGTGTCTTGCTCGCGCTTCCAACTTCTCCCAAACGGCTCTCAAAACTTCTGTCCACCACCCGCGCCACCGTCGGCCACCCAACGCCATCCCCCTCCACCCCCCAAACCTCATGCACAACAATCTTCGGTAGGGGGGGCATTAAAACCTCTCTAATGAAAACCTCTTCAACACTCTTCCTCTTCGATGCAGGACCCTGGACTCATCTCTGCACCCTGTACTCTGTACCCGGAACCCTGTACCCCCATGTCATTCTCGGCGCACCCCCACGCTCTGCACCTCATACACCCCGGGTACTGCCATAAATAGCTTCAGTGCCCCAACCCGCGTCGGCCCCGTCAGCGTCACCTTCGTCTCTGACCGCTCCCATTTACCCGATCCGCCTGTCTTCACCCACACCCGCATCGGCTCCTGCCCTTCCCCCATCAGCGTCGCCCGCAGTGCCAGCGCCTTCCCCTTGTCGCCCTCCACAGTCACGCGGCTCACCATCGACACCACATAATTCCCCGCCGGCAGCATGATGCCCGGCGCGGTCTGCACGCCGCCCGCTCCTGTCGCCACCTTCACCCTCAGCGCCGGTTCCCCCACATACATCCCCGGCACGCTCTTGCTCTCTCCCGTGCTCCCTTCCTCAAACTGCACTGCCCAGGGCGCCTTTTCCGCTCCCGGAAACGGTGACGGCAAAAGCTCCGCGGGCTCTGCCCGCAAAAACGCCCCATTCAAAATCCCGCCCTGGCCAAAGTCTGAATTCACCATCACCGCCGCCGTATTTTCCCCCTCCGTCAGCACGTCCGTCACATCAAACCTCCGCTGCTTGTTCCATGCGTCCGGGTCCACCTTCGCATCCCACACCTGCTTGCCCACCAGCTTCCCGTTCACATACACCTCGCAGCCCTTGTCAATCGCCGGAAATTCCAGCCACATGCGTTCCCCCTTCGCTAACGCCGGCCGTGCAAAAGAAGTGCGATACCACGCATCCCCCAGGTATGACGTGTCCGCCGGGTTGTCCAGATCCACCGGACCTTCAGATTTCATCTGCAATCCCCACGGCGCATTGACGCTCAACTTCGTCCAGCCTTTGGCGTCAAATTCCGCACTCTGCCATCCCTGCGCCAGTCCTTCCTTCTTCGGGTCGGTCTTAAACAACCATCGTGCCGCCAGGGGCGTGATTCCCGCCTCGCCCAACCGCGCGATTGCCTCGGGATCTACTGGGCCCAGATACTTCGCCATTTTGCGCACCGCACGCTGGTTCTCAAACTGTCGATACCCCACGGCATATTGATTTCCCAGCTTCTCCCCCAGTGAATCCCGCTCCTTACTCGCTTTGTCCGCCTCCTGTATCGCCGCCATCACATCTCCATGCCCGCTTCGCAAGGCTTCCATCGCCGTTATCACCGCCGCCTGTGCCTTTGCGAACCTCACTCCTTCCATCACAAACCCAATGCGCTTCTTCTGCTTTGCGCTTGTCATTGCGTCCCCATCCGCCGCCTTCTGTGCGTCCAGCAGCATTGCATCCCATTGCTCCAGCAACGTCGGCGTGTAGTAAACCCGATCCACCTCAATCGCTTCATACCGACCCATACCCGCTTTCAGCTCCGCCGTCTTTTTGTGTGATTCTTCAAGCACCGCAAAATACGCCTTCATCTTCGGCGCCGCAGCCGCCCCAAACGCCCGCACGCAATAATCCTCCACCAGCGCATCCGCATCCAGCATCGGGTCCCATGCAAGCTGCGCCAAGGCGTAATAGTCCAGCCCACGCGCCGCCCAGTCGTTGTAGATCGAGTCGATATCCATGCCGATCAGCCCCCGTTCTCCCATGAACCTGAAATCCTCGCTCAGCCCATGCACCATCGTTCCAGGCATGCCCCATCCGTAATGGAACAAGTTCGGCCGCCACACCATCCGCCCCACTTTTTTCGACCACGCATCCCACATCCCCAGGTCTGTCGTCCGCGCCTTGCTTCCTCCCCACGAAAGATTCCCCACAAAACCCACGATCACCGCCGGGTCGATCTTCGTGCTCACCGGCGGCGTCCGCATCGCCCCATAGGCCCACACCCCTACATCCACCTGCGCTCCCTTGGCCTTGCGCATCTCCTCCGCCACGCGGTTCCAGAATTTCGCATACCGATCCGTCAATGCCGGCGCTTCCTTTTCTATGCTTTTCCATTTCAGTGTCACTTTCGCCGCGCTCGCATCATCCCACGCGCGGCATGCCTCACACGTGCAATACCCCGAATACGCCGAGTCATTCTCCGATGCGCTCACCATCATCCGCGCCCCCGGCGATTCCATCGCCTTCATCCCTTCCTTCACCATCTGCTCCGTCAGCGCCGGGTTGCTCACGCACATCTTCACATCATCGGCCGCCGGGTAGGGGGTTCGTGTCCCGTCTGGCTGCAGTGCGAAATAGTCCGGATGCTCCTTGCCATACTTGCCATACCACGTCACAAACGCATGCCCCGCAACCATCTTGAAGTTTCCCCCTAAACGGTTTCTCAATGCCCAAACATCAATAGGCTTGTCATACGCCGCCGCTTCCACATATGCCTTCTCTGTCCTTGCCATCGTCTTTGGCAGCATCCGTGTCGCCTGAAACAGCCTGATCCCACGCCCATGCACGCGAGGCAGATACCGATACATCTCCTCTTTCATCGCCAGTGATTCCATTTGCGGCACCTCTTCCCCCAATTCCCCTGGCCAGAACCAGCGCACTCCCAAATTCCTCTGCATGAACGTATACACCGCCAGCGCCGTTCCCTCCGTCTTATCATTCCCCACAATCGCAATCTGCCCGCCCCGCACAACGATCAGGATTTCCTCTTCCCCCTCTGTCTTCAAATCCACACCCTTAAACGCCTCCTCCATCCCTGGGCTTCGCCCCACCCACACCACCACGCCCCCTCCTTCACCCGCCCCGCTTGGCATCTCGCTCACCAGCTTCACCCCGTCACCTGTCTTGGGCGCTCCCAAGCTCTCATTCAGCACCCGAGCCAGTTCCGCCGCCGCCTGCCTCCCTCCGGCGCTCAAATCTTTTGACGCAAAAATCACCACCCCTGCACCTTTCTCAAGCACCTCCCCACGCGCCGCCCCTGTGTTTGAAATCGCTGAAAAAAAACAAATAACCACGAGAAAAATCGTTTTTGTTCTCATAATTGCCGTATTATAATCGCTCCATAACTCATATCAAGCCAAATTTATTGTAAAAAACCATTGACCTTACGCTCAGTCTGCGCTAAAAACAGTTACTGAAGTCGTTTCAGCATCCCCCTCTCCCTTTCCGCCATCCATACACGAGCAAGCCCATGGCGCCCGTCAAATCCAAACCCACGCTCAAATCCACACGCAAACCCCCACTCTCTTCCTCCAACCCCAAGCAGCGCTTTGATTTCCTCCCCACCCTCGCCGATGTCGCACGTCACGCCGGCGTCGCCGTCAGCACCGCCTCCGCCGTCCTGGGTAACAAAGACTACTGCACCGTCACCAATGAAACACGCGCGCGCATCAACGCTGCCTGCCAATCCCTCGGCTATCGTCCCAACCCCGTCGCGCGCGCCATCCGCAACCAGCGCACCGCCTCCATCGGCCTCATTCTCCCCAGTCTGGGCCTTGGCTCCGTACTGGGCGAACAGCTCCGCACCCTCGAATCCCGCATCCGCGGCGCAGGCATGTCCATGGTCGTCGCCACCCATCAATACGATCCCGACTCTGAAACCTTCGCACTCCGCGACCAGGTCATGCGCGCCGTTGACGGCATCGTCCTCTATCCAACCGGCGACCTCTCTCCAACCCTCAAAAAACTCATGGACGCCCGCTTTCCCCTTGTCACCATCGATTCGCCGCTCCCCATCCACACCTTCAATGTCGAAGTCGACCGCTTCCACGGCGGCCTTCTCCAGATCCAGCACCTGATCTCCCGCGGCCGCACCCGCCCCCTCATGCTCATTCCTGACCGCGAAAGCCGCTCTTCCATCATCAAGCAATCCGGCCGCGCCCGCGCCATGCATCAGGCCGGCCTCGGCTTTGACCCATCCCAGATCCTCCGCATGTCCGCCCCCGATAACGACTGGGCCGTCGCCGCCAGCGCCGCCATTCTTCACGCCCTTGATTCCGGCTTTCCCTTCGACTCCGTCTGCACAAACTCCGACCTCGTCGCCCTCAGTGTCATGACCGCCCTCAAATCCCGCGGCAAGCGCACACCCGAAGATGTCGCCGTCATCGGCTTCGACGACCACGACTTCAGCCAGCACCTCTCCCCCTCACTCACCACCATTCGCCAGCCCCGCAACATGGGTGACCAGGCTTTTGAACTTCTCATGCGCCAGATCACCGCCATGTCTGAAGGCACCCGCCTCGACCCTCAGCAGCTCACCCTCCCAACCGAACTCGTCATCCGTCAATCCACCTGAATGAACTTCGCATCAGAAGCCAAGCCATGAAACACTTATTTCAATTCGACCGCCGCAGCTTCTTCTCCTCGCCTCTCTCCTTCAGTGAGAGGCGAGAGGTACGGGTCGATCAGGCGTCATTAAGCCAAATCGAAGCCCCCCGGCAACCCGGCACCCCGACACCCCGGGGGCGTGGACGCTCGTTTACTCACCCGTCGCGCTTTCTTCGCGGTTTTACTCTCATCGAAGTCCTCGTCGTCATCTCCATCATCGCGCTTCTGGTCTCGCTCCTTCTCCCAAGTCTTAAAAAAGCCCGCGAAAGCGCCGTCACCCTCCGCGATTCCAGCAACATCCGGCAGTTCGGCTACGGCTTGCTCCGCTATCAGAACGACTCCCGCGACTGGGTTTTAGGCTACCGCATGCCCAAGCCCGCCGATGGCGAAGACGGCGCCTTCTGGTGGTCCATCATCATGGCCGGCAACTACGTCGAAAATAACTCTGGCCCCGGCAACATCGCTTTCCCCACCACCACCAATCTTGGCCGCGATACCCTCCCCCCGATGCGCTGCATTGCAGATACCCCCGCCCGGTTCGCCAATACTCTGGTCCGCAAACCCTATTACCTCACCGGCGGCACGGAATACATTTACCCCGGTTCCTCCGGCAACTCCCGCATCTGGCTCAGCTACACCATCAACGCCTTCATGGGCGATGGGCTCAATCAACCCACCTACCCCCTCGTCCGCACCTCCAAAGTCCGCAAAAACACTTCCTCGCTCATCTATGTCACCTGTGGCGACTCAGGCGGACGTTTCACTGCGCTGACCAATTGGTCCACCCTCGACATGTTCGTCCATCAAAACAACACCAACACCCTCTTTCTCGACGGCCACGTCAGCCTCGTCAAAAAAGAATTCCTCACCGACGTCGAAGAACTCAAACCTTGATTCTCTCCGCGGTAGGGGGGGAGTCTGCGAAGTCCACCACAGCGCTTTCATAGCCCTGAAACCAAAACCTTCTCGAGTTATGCCCTGCATCAAAGCGGGTGCCATGCTCTGATCTGCATGAGCACGCCTTGTTTTTCTTCTTTCGATTCCAGAGCGCGCCGCACCTCTTGGTCGCCCCTAAAAAGAACAATTTAAATGACAAGGCATCCTTAATCCCCTTGGATGCCACGCCACAATCATTTATATTAAAGTGTTAATAAGTAAACTATTAACCTCGCCCGTCACATCACATCCAAGGGGCTTCATCATGCCATTGCGAAAAACCCAAGCCTTCACCCTCGTCGAGCTTCTCGTCGTCATCGCCATCGTCTCCGTTCTCCTGGCCCTTTCCCTCCCCGCCTTAAAGCAGGCCCGCGATGCCGCCATGCGCGTTGTGTGCTCGGCCAACATCCGCAGCGTCGGCCTCGGCAACCAGCTCTACATGAACGACT
>CAZGOM010000192.1:0-10267 GCA_964527265.1 uncultured Phycisphaeraceae bacterium
GGCCCTGGGATGCTCCCAGGGCCGTTTTTATGAACTCAGTGCGGAAGTTGGGTTAACCAACCAGTTGCATGCGATTGCCTCACCACCCAATCAATGCCTTTGCCTCATGTGGCCATTCTTGTGTACCATGGCCGGTTGCCGGGACTTTGAAGAATCCGCCTTTCCTGGACTGTGAGAACAACCCATGACGCAAGCACCCCCATCCGCTCAGGGACAGCAACTGGATCTAAGCAAGTCCCTGATTCTCGTCGTCGACGACAATGCGCAGAATGTCGAACTGATCCAGGCCTATCTCGAACCCCTCGGCTGCGCCACTGAAGTCGCAAACGACGGCATCCAGGCCCTCGCCCGCGTCGAAAATGCCGCCGCCATGCCCGATCTGATCATCCTCGACGTCATGATGCCCCGCATGTCCGGCTTTGAAGTCTGCAAACGCATCAAAGCCAACCCCGCCACCAAACACATACCCGTCATGATGGTCACCGCTTTAAACGAAGTCGGCGATATCGAACGCGGCGTCGAATCCGGCACCGACGACTTCCTCACAAAGCCTGTCAACAAGCTCGAACTCATCACCCGCGTCCGCTCTCTCCTTAAATTCC
The DNA here is from genome assembly GCA_964527265.1 of uncultured Phycisphaeraceae bacterium. GTDB lineage: Bacteria > Planctomycetota > Phycisphaerae > Phycisphaerales > Phycisphaeraceae > CAZGOM01. The sequence goes on from CAZGOM010000192.1 coordinate 603, forward strand.
GCCACCTCAAGCAGGAACTCGACCGCACCTACGCACTCATCAACCAGATGCAGACACGCGTCCCCGGCGAAAACGCCGGCTCCTGATCCCACAAGCAAACCACAGGATGGCTGGGGCTGTTGTACTCAACTGCCCCGGTATTCTTTGGCACTGTAAAGCCCAAAACGTCCACAAATTCCCCCCCCCCCGTCCATCTTTGCAACTCTTCCCTCTCACCTCATAACCATCTTCGCCCTCCCCATCAACCCAGGACTCTTGACCCTCCCCTCCGCCTCCCCTCTTCAAACCCGGGACCCGCGACTCGGGACTCGGGACCCTCCCCCCCCCCCCTCCCCCTTTCTCCACGGGCTATTGATAGCTCCTCCGGGCTCACTTGCGCCCATTCACGCCTTGCCGTTAAACTCCCGTCACGACGACCTCTACTTATTGAGAGTCAGGGAGCCTTTGTTCATGAAACATCCCTTGAGCCTGCTTTTGACGGTTGCTGTATTGCTGATGTCGGGTATCGCTTGCACCAAGCAAGTCGAAATCGACCCCGCCGAGGCTGCCCGCGCCAACATGATCGTCGATCCGGTGGACGCCAAGCGCCTGGGCTACAGCCTCCGCTGGACCAGCGATATCTCCGGCACCGAAGGCAACCACATCACCCGCCTCGTCGTCCAGGGGGATCAGATCCTCGCTGTCGACGGCCGGTTGAATGTCCTCTCAGCCATCTCCACCCGCGACGGTTCAAACATCTGGCTCTACCCGATGTCCGACCGCAGCTCCACCCTCTACGACCCCATCCGTGACGGCAACACCGTCATGATCAACTCTGAGACGCAGGTTTTCACCTTCAATGCTGAAACCGGCGCCCTGATCAACATCTCTTCCCTCGAAAACTCCGTCAGCACCGCGCCTTACTTCTTCAAAGGCCTCGCCATCTTCGGCGGCATGAACGGCAAGCTCTTTGCACACAGCGTCAAAGAAGGCTTCCGCACCTGGGCTTACATGATGAGCACCGGCATCATCGTCCGCCCCATCGGCATGGGTAACCAGGTCTTCGCTGCCGACGTCTCCGGCCGCTGGGCCATGTACGACGCCGCCACCGGCACCCGTATCTGGGCCGGCCGCGCCTTCGGCCGCATCTCCGCTCAACCCGTCGTCACCAAGGACGCCGTCTACGTCGCCTCCGAAGACCAGGCCCTCTACTCTCTCGACCGGTTCACCGGTGACGACCGTGTGGGTTGGCCTTACCGCACTGATCGCCCCCTTAAGCAGGGCGTCACCGTCATCGGCCCCAGCATTTATCTCCCCCTCGGCGCCGATGCCCTCATCTGCATCGATCCCCTCACTGGTCGGGAAACATGGCGTCGCTCAGGTCAGGCTCAGCCCATTCTGATCACCAAGGACAACTACGTCCTCCTCAACACCACCCGCGCGCTGGTCCTTGCTGATAACGCCTCCGGCAAAACCGTCCTCCAGCTCCCCTGCAAGCCTCTCCAAACAGTCCTCCAGGGCCCCGAAGGCAGCCTCATCCTCCTGGCCAAAGACGGCAAGCTCCAGCGCTACGACCCCATCAAGTCCACCCGCTGAGAACCACCGCTCTTAATAAGAACCACACGGACCCGGCCTAAAAACCGGGTCTGTTCTTTTCCAGACACCGCCGGGTGACACGGCTTGAGCCGAACTCAAGCCGTGTCTTGCTCGCACCCGCTTCCCCCAACAAACCTGTAACGACTTCACTCTGATTGTCTGCTCTAGAGCATTTGTCATAAATAATCTCCGCATTTCTTTCCCCACATTTTGCCAATAAGCCTGCAAATGCCCCAGCCGTGTTAGCGCGCAGCGCAAGCAAGCGTTCGGGCGAAGCCCGAATCTCTCCAACACGCCCCCGCACACCTCTCACCAACATGAAACCCATTTTCACCTCCCCTTTTACATCCTCGATTCGTAAATGTAGGGAAAAATCAGCTCTCAGGGAGGACTAGGCTGAGGCGGTGGAGTTCTCTTGATGGCGGTTATTTATGACAAATGCTCTAACATCCACTTTCTAATCTCATCCGAGCGGTTACACGCCCGCCAGCATGCTACACCATCTGCCAATAACCCATCCTCACACCGCATTCATCTACATCGCGCCACAGACCCACAACCCAAAAACTCCCATCTTGTTAATCTTTCCTGCCGATCTTGTTCATCTTGTTTAAAAATCCGTCTCTTTTCCCATGCCGACCTCCGCCCGGAAATCCCGCATGCCCTGGCAATCCGAAAGCCAATCCCTCCAAACCCGCGGCACAGTCATGTGCCGCTCCGTCTTTCCGCCCAGCCAAATCCAGTCCGTCATCCACGCTCTGAACCACATTGACACCCTCGTCCAGCGCCGCACCGGCGTCGGATATGCCGCCCGCAACGTCCTCCAGCACATCCCCCACGCCAAAGAACTCACCCGCTCCCCGCAAATCGCCACCCTCCTCCAAGGCCTCGCCGGCCCCGGCTTCTTCCCCGTGCGCGGCATACTCTTCGACAAACTCCCCGGCGCAAACTGGCCCGTCGGCTGGCATCAGGATCAGGTCATCCCCGTCCACGCCCGCGTCGACGCCCCAGGCTTTGGCCCCTGGTCCGTCAAAGCCGGCGTCCCTCATGTCCGCCCGCCCGTTGAAGTCCTCATGGCCATGCTTACCCTTCGCATCCATCTCGACGACGCATCCGAAGCCAACGGCGCACTCAAAGTCATCCCCGGCTCCCACACCCGCATCTTGCACGACGACGAACTCATGGACATCGTCGCTAAAGGCCCCGTCCAAACCATGGAGGCAAACGCCGGCGATGTCCTCGCCATGCGCCCCCTCATCCTCCACGCCTCCGCCGCCTCCCAAAACCCCGGCCACCGCCGTGTTCTCCACATCGAATTCGCCCGCGACCCGCTCCCCAACGGCATCCAATGGCCCCAAATCTAATGCAGGGGGGCAGTACGCCTGTGGCTACTCCCATGCCATCTCGACCGTAAAATTCCCGGAAATAAAATCCGTTCTTTGTAACCCATCCTCCATCGCATCCGCCTGTGTCGCGCCACGGACTCACAAACCAGAAACTCCAGGGCAATTGCATTTGGCGAATATCCCATGCGCCCGGACTGTCGGACTGTCGGGCTGCGGGTTGCCGGGTGTCAATGCGTGGCTGCAAGGCATGTCCATGGATCAAAATGGCATTCACCTTGGAGGGTCGTGACGTTTTCGAAGCCCCCCGGCAACGCGACAACCCGGCAACCCGAACGCGCGCGCCATCGAATACTTCAAATACGATTACCCTGCCAGAAACTCCCATCTTGTTCATCTTGTTTAAAAATCCGCCTCTTCCCCCGCATTTCTTTCTTCGACCTAGGACTCTGGACATCTTTTCCTGAAAAATCGAACTTGACCCACCCCCTCAGCGTACGATACTCTGTAATGCAAAGTCACCTGCAGGATTCAAACCACATGGACGTCACACAAGCCATTCAAGACCTTGCGCTCATCAAGCGCCAGCTCCGCAAAGCCCAGGTCTTCCGCGGCTATCGCGCCTGGGTCGCCGGTTCCACCGGCGTCCTTGCTCTCTTGGGCGCCTGGGCCCAGATCGTCCTCATCCCCGACCCCGCAGGCCATTTAAAAACTTACATGCTCCTCTGGCTCACCGTCGCCATCGTTGCTTCCCTCGTCGGCCTTTCCCCCGTCTTCAAGCAGATCCTCTGGCCCGACACCGCCAGCGAGCAGGACAAAGCCGTCTCCCTCCTCTATCGTCTCATCCCCACGTTCTTCGCCGGCATGATCGTCACTGTCGCCCTCTATCGAGGCGCACCCGAACACGCCAGCGTCCTCCCAGGCATCTGGTCAGCCTTCCTGGGCCTGGGCCTCTTCGCCTGCATCCCCATGCTCCCACGCGCCATCGGCTGGGCCGGCGCATGGTATCTCGCCTGCGCTGGCATCTCCCTCTGGTTCTGCCGCGGCGAATTCCTCTTCTCACCCTGGGCCATGGCCGGCGCCTTCGGCATCGGCCAGATGATCGCCGCACTCATCCTCCACTTCACCCTCGAACGCGAACCCGCCAATCACTGATCCTCCGCCCCAAACGCCTTGCCCGCCTTCCGAGCCACAACATGACCCAAGACAAAGACAAAAATCCCGAAAATGCCCCTTACGCCTACGAAGGTCTCGAACGCGTCATCCACGAACGCGCACGCCTCAGCATCGTCACCTCCCTCGCCGGCAACCCCCGCGGCCTGGTCTTCTCAGACCTCAAGGAACTCTGCGCCCTCACCGACGGAAACCTCAACCGCCACCTCGCCGTCCTCCAGCAGGCCGGCGCCATCGAAATCGCCAAAACCTTCAAAAACGGCCGCTCCGTCACCATCTGCCGCCTCACTGAAGAAGGCCACCAGCGCCTCGTCGAATACGTCGAACAAATGGAAAAAGTCCTCCAGGACGCCGCCAAAGCCCAAGCCGCATGGCGCGGCGCAAAAGGCCCAGGCAACGTCGTCACCTGACCGTACGGCAGGGGGGTAAAGCCCTCGTCGAGTCGCTGGGGCTGCCGTCCGCGGCTGCCCCGGAATCCCGATAGCCCCCCAAAAAGAACCACTCCCCGCTCTCTGTACTAACGATTCGCTTTCAGTGTTTCAGGCTCTACGCCCCCCAGATCCGCGCTATTCATTCAGAGGTGTCCTTTGCGAAACAAAGTAAAAGAGCGCCACGCTTCAGACACCGCCATCGCCGGCGGCATGCCCCCAACCCCCATTCAAACACCTCGCTTCCACATCCTCCGCGCACGTGAAATGGGCATGTGCTTCGGCGTCCGCGATGCACTCCAAATCGCCCACGCCATCCAAAAACCCGCACAATTCACCGTCTTCGGCCAGCTCGTGCACAACCCCGTCGTCACCCAATCCCTCCAGTCCCGCGGCTTCACCGCACTCCCCGAACAATCCCGATCCGCCCGCATCGATTCCCCCGGCGTCCTCATCACCGCGCACGGCATATCCGACACCCAACGCCGCGCCTTCGAATCCCAGGGCAAACGCATCGTCGACACCACCTGCCCACTCGTCCGCCGGGCACACGCCGCCGCCCTCACCCTCGCCTCCGAATCCCGCCATGTCCTCGTCATCGGCAAGCCCGGCCACGTTGAAGTCCTCGGCTTAACCGGCGATCTCCCCTCCTTCGACATCCTCGAATCCCTAGACGCCGTCCGCGCTTACCCTCACTCACGCCTCGGCATCATCGCCCAGACCACCACCACCGACACCGATTTCGACGTCCTCTCCGCCCGCATCCGCCATCTCAACCCAACCGCCGACATCCGCGCCATCCGCACCGTCTGTCAGCCCACCCGCGACCGCCAGGACGCCGTCCGCGATCTCGTCGCCCAGGTCGACGCCCTCATCGTTGTCGGCGGCCCCGCCTCCAATAACTCCCGCATGCTCGCCCAGGTCGGCGTCGACGCCGGCAAGCCCTCCCTCCTCATCGCCGGTGCGCAAGACCTCACCCCCCACACCATCCTCAACCTCCTCCCCCCAAACATCCCCTGTCCCACCCTCGGCTTAACCGCCGGCACCTCCACCCTCGACGCCACCATCGACCAGGTCGAAGCCTTCCTCCGTACAACAGCCACGCATGAGTTAGCCGGGCATGCACATGCCCACGGTTAAGTTGCCATGCCTGTAAAACCTGCTCTTGATAGCTCATCCTCCACCGCATCCAACCCACGCCGCGCCACAGATTCAAACCAAACAATCCTATCTTGTTAATCTCATCTGCCGATCTTGTTCATCTTGTTTAAAATTCCGCTCTTCACATCACTTCATACATCAAGCATTCTCCCCGGTAAGATGGCGCTTGCCCCAAGCCACGGAGGTCCCCGCTTGATTCATCACACCCGCATCGCGGCATTTCTCCTCCTCTCCCTCCTGGCATTCATCGCCGGCTGCGCTTCGTCGGTAGGGGGGCAAGGCAGCGACCAACCCTCCTCCGGCCCCGCCCCGCTCAAGGTCGGCGTCGCCCCAAACGCTCCTCCACTGGTCTACAAAAACAGCAAAGGCGAGCTCCAGGGCCTTGAGATTGATTTCGCCAACCGCCTCGGCAAAGAACTCGACCGTCCCGTCAAATTCGTCCAGATGGATTTCACCGATCTCATCGACGCTGTCCGTTCCGGCGAAATCGACATCATCATGGCCGGCATGACCGTCACTCCCGCGCGCGAGCAGAAAATCGCCTTCGTCACCCCGTACCTCAAGGCCGGCCAGAGCGTCATGGTCCGCATGGAGGACCGCTTCAATTACTACGCCCCTCCCTCCATTCTCAACGTCAAAGGCTGGGTCGGCGCCGAGTCGGGCACCACCGGCGACAGCTTCGCCCGCCGTTACATGCCCAATGCCAGCGTCTGGGGTTATTCCTCCGTCGCCAAGGCTGGCGAGGCGCTCTTAAGCCGCAAGGTCAACATGGTCATCGGCGACATGCCCACCATCGTTTACCTTTCGCAGCTCAGCCAGGCCGAGCCCGACGGCGCATACGCCGTCCCCACCATGCTCACCATCGAATTCCTCGCCTGGGGCGTCAACCAGAAAAACGCCGCCTTCAAATCCCAGTGCGACCGCATCCTCTTCGGCTGGCAGGGCGACGGCTCTCTCTACACCATGATCAACGCCTGGATCCCACCCGCACAATAACCAGCTTCCTGATCCCCACTACACACTGCCATTGCCACTGGCGTCTGCGCCAGTGTCCCGTTGCGCCATCGTACGAAACCTCATCACCAAACCGGTAACGACTCAATTCTCATTCTTCCTCACCTCTCTCGGCAAACAACCGTCACCTCGCCATGGAACTCCGCAAATTCGACGACATCGCCGCATGGGTCGACCGCCGCGATACCGGCTCATCCGGCTACAAAATCCCCTCCCTCCAGCCTTGATGAATCACCCCCGCTAGCACATACGCCAGCCGCATCAATTTTAAATCCACCTCTCCACCCTCTAATCCCGCTTCTCCCGGATCACCTCTTGAAAAACCCGCTCCACCTCCTCCAGCAGGGGGCGCACGGCTTTTTCATCCTCCGTCATCCCCTCCTTCAAGGAACGAGGCTCAGCCCATAGCAGCCTTTGCCGCGCCTCGATCAACGCTTTTTTATTCCGCGACGCAATCCCCGCTCTCCCCAGCGCCAGCGCGGCATTCACCCGCGCCAACTCATCTTCCCGCCTTACAATGTCAAAACTCCCCGCCTTGATCATCACCTCCCACTTTCGGCTCTCCGTCTCCCGCATCCGCGGATCGATGCCCTGCAAACTTCGCGTCCCCACAAAGTCCACCGAATCACGATGCGCCCTTACGGCTTCCCGATGCTTCCCCGCCTCCACCAGCCGGATGACCTCCTCATCCATCGCCAGCATCCGCTCCATGTTGTCCCGCTCCCACGTATCCCGCACAAACAAAAAATAAACCCCAATCCCCACCCCCGCCGCCACGGCCAACCCAATCCCTCTCACCCACCAATATCTCGCACTCTCACCCATGCACGCTCCCCGGCGCAATCGCCAAACCCACTTCAATTAACTCACCCATGACATACAATTCACTACGCTCTCCCATTCTTCCAGTTCATCCCGCCCGGTAGGGGGGCACACAAAACGTCCTCTCGCTTCTCCCAAAGAATCAACCTCCGCTCCATCCGGCCCCCCCCGCAATTCGCGCCCCAACTCAATCCCAAATCATCAACTCATCCACATTCATTCCTCTCTCATACCTTCTCCGCCTTCGTGTCTTTGCGCCTTTACTGTAAAAATCCCGCTCCCTGAAAACCTTTTCCTCCACCACATCCATCCCACGCCAAGCCGTAAATCCAAAGCAAACGATCCTATCTTGTTGATCTTCTCCTCAAATCTTGAGCATCTTGTTTAAAATCCGCCTCTTCCATCCTCTACGCCTTGCCCCAGTCAAACCCCGCACTTCCAAACGCAAATCCCGCGGCCAGCCCAAACTCCCCAAAACCCCTTAAAACCAAGCCTAAAATCCCAACCCCCTCTCCCCTGTGCATCAAAAATCGGTCCAGAATCCTCCAAATCCCCTTCATCCGCTTCAACAAATTCCCCAAACCCGTCAAATCCTCATTTCACGCTTTTTCCATCAACCCCCCGGCACCCCGAAAAAGCCTTAAAATAAGCACAAAACGCAAGGTCAAAACCAGCGAAAATCAAAACACCTCAATCGACGAAACCAGAAAAAACAAAACAACCCAGGTTGCCGTCCCCAAGATCAAAAAATCAACCCCGAACAAAAGCTAAACATTTACTGATTTTCACACCAACCCCAGCCAGTCCGGTAGGGGGGACACCGCTCCTTCCCACATTCCCCAGCCCCCCCCGGACTCCCGACTCCGGCCTCTTGCCTCTTGACTCTGAACTCCAGATTCCTCCCTCTTCGACGCAGGACCCAGGACGAAGGACCCAAGACCCTCCTCTCCCTCCCCCTCCCCTCCCACCCCCGCGAATAAACAACAGGTTTTCCCCAATCTGCGTCCCCGCTTCAAATTGCCCCAACCCCCTCTGCTCAACCCTTCACCCACCCAAAACCCCACAAAAACAACGTTCACCCGCTCCTCAACACGCGCGAACCATAACCAAAAATCCCCCATTTCCCCCATCAAACCACAACCCACAATCCTTCTCCAATCAAATGAGAATAAGTCTCAAAACTGCAAGCACTAACAACACTCTTTCCTTGCGACAATTCGCCACAACTTCCCACCCCGCCATAAAGTGGCAACAACTCAGGCTTTCCCTTACTATCCCCAACTTGAACGCACTTTGCGCCTGCGTTGGCGCGCTCTTTTTCAGTCTCTAAGGGCATCAAAAGCCCTCAAAACGGCGTCAAATATGGCCCAATCGAACGAAAAACCCTTTGTCTTCCCAACCTGGGCCAACTGGTTCCTGCCCGTGTTGGTCATGGCCTTGGTCGGCGGCGCAATGTATGTCCCCCTCATCGTCGGCTTCGGCTTCTCGCCCTACGCCACCGACGTCGGATATGCCCCCGTTCAGCCCATCCCCTTCAGCCATGCCCTCCACGCCGGACAGCTCGGCATGGACTGCCGCTTCTGCCACACCACCGTCGATAAAGCAGCCTTCGCAGCCATCCCCGCCACCCAGACCTGCATGGACTGCCACACCAAAATCAAGCCTTACGATCCCGCAAACCCCACTGTCAACGCCCACATGAAGCCCCTCTGGGAATCATGGACCACCGGCAAACCCATCCCCTGGCTCAAGATCCACGATCTCCCCGACTACTCCTACTTCAACCACTCCGCTCACTTGGCCAAAGGCGTCTCCTGCGTCTCCTGCCACGGCAGAATCGACCAGATGGAACGCGTCTACCAGAAAGAACCGCTCTCCATGAGCTGGTGCCTCGACTGCCACCGTGCTCCCGAGAAGCACATCCGTCCCAAAGACCAGGTTTTTACCCTCTCCTGGCAGCCTGAAATTCAAGGTTCCGAAACCCTCGCGCAAGCGCAACTGCGTGTAGGTAAAGAACTTAAGGCGTCGTATGGGGTTCATGACATCGCTTACATGACGAGCTGCTCAACTTGCCACAGGTAAACCAAAACAACACGCAATCGTTCTGGCGCAGTGTGGAGCAACTGGAAAACTCCCCCGAGTTCCGCGA